>CAXTTZ010000001.1:0-26683 GCA_964247325.1 uncultured Acidobacteriaceae bacterium
CTTCGCGGGCGGGGCGGCGGCGGTGATTGTGCTTTTGACGCTGCTGAGGGCGGGGCGAGGTACTGCTGTGCGTGACACTGAGGGCGGGGCAGAGTGAGGGCGGTTAGCGGGGCTCGCGCCGGCCGAAGATGGCGGTGCCGAGGCGCACGGTGGTGGAGCCTTCTTCGACAGCAACGGCAAAGTCGCCGGACATGCCCATGGAAAGCTCGGTGAGCGTGGGGACGCGGGGTTGGAATTGGTCGCGGAGGCGGCGGAGTTGCCGGAAGTAGGGTCGTACAGCTTCGGGGTCGGCCCCGGCGGGCGCAACGGTGAGCAGGCCGGTGACGCGCAGGCAGTTCAGGGGGACGAGCGCATCGATCAGCGCGGGCAGGTGGTCGGGCGCGAGGCCGTGCTTGGTCTCCTCCGGGGAGAGCTTAACCTCGAGGAGGACGGGGAGCACCTTACCCAGAGCGGCGGCGGCGGACTGGAGCCGGGCGGCGGTTTTGGCGGAGTCGAGTGTGTCGATGGCGTGGAAGAGCTCGGCAGCTTTGCCGGTTTTGTTGTTTTGTAGCGGGCCGATGAGGTGCATTTCGAGGTCGTGGAGAGCCGTGAGCGCGGGCGCTTTGGCCTGGACCTCCTGGACGCGGTTTTCGCCGAAGAGCCGCTGCCCGGCCTCGTAGGCCTCGGCGATGGCGTCTGCCGGATGCGTTTTGCTGACGGCCATGAGGCGCACCGCTTCAGGCAGGCGGCTGGCGCGGCGGCAGGCGGCCGCGAGTTCGTCTTGTACACGCCCGAGCTGGTCGCGGATGGCCACAGCGTTAGTGTACGTTCACGGCGGCCAAAAGCTTCGCTTGGCGGACTGCATCTTCGGGAGCGCTTTGCTCGTCTTACCTAGCGGATGCGCACCGTTCGCGACATTTTGCGCCTAGCTGGGTTTCATCGGCTGATAGTTACACCGCACCAAGGAGTTTATTGATGTTTAAGGGATCTTTATATCAGAGCGCTGCTCGCCGCTGTCTTGCGCTTCTTGTTAGCACCGGAGCCGGCTTGAGCGTGGCTTCGGCTCAGGGACCGTCCTCCGCTGACAGCGTAAAACCAGCGCAGCTTTTCCAGGTGCCTACGAATGCTGCCACGGCGAATGGTGCAGACGCTTTGTTTTCCAGTTCACTGAGCAGCTCTGAGGCAACAACGGCGGAGACGACCGACGCTGCCGCGCAAGTAGCCGCCTACAATTTGGCTTCGCTGGACAAAGGATTAGGTTTTCCCGGAGCCAATGCGCAGTACGGCCGGCGACGCTATGGACAGACACGCTACCGCGGCGGCAACACCAATGCTGATGGTTCGGAAAAGTACACAGTCTACGCGGGCGCTGGTTTTCAGCTTCCCGTGGGTACAAACTCGAATTATCTTTCCACGAGTTACGGATTCCAGGTCGGTGGCGGCCGCAATCTTAACAAGCACCTGGGTGTGAATCTGGAATTCGCCTACGATCATTTTGGCTTGACAGGGCAGACGATCACAAACCAGTCGGTCGTTTACTTTAACGATCCAACAAACACAAACGGACTTGGCGGCAACAACCATATTTGGAACTTCTCCGTTCAGCCGACCTACCAAATCTACTCTGGCCAAGGTTTGGGCGCGTATGTCACAGGAGGCGTCGGGTTCTACCATAAGGTGACAAACTTTACGCTGCCGCAACAAGAGCAGCTATGTGACTACTTTTATGGCTGCTACTCGGTGTATGTGAACGCCAACGCGGATCATTACACCTCAAATGCACCAGGCTTTGATGGCGGCGTTGGCTTGACGTATAAGTTCTCCAAGTTCGCGAACGAGCGCTTTTATGCCGAGGTCCGGTACGTGTATATCAACAACAGCTTCCGGCCGGGCGTAACCCTGGCTACCGCGGCTACCTACAATGGGTATAACTACTTTCCTCAGAACAGCAATACCACCTCGTACATTCCAATAAAGTTCGGCATTCGTTTCTAAAGTATGGAGGAGGTGAAAAGGCCCGCTTCGGCGGGCCTTTTCGTTATACGCCGACCGGATAGGGTTTTTCGTGTAGGTCTTCCCCGGGCTGTGATCGTTTCTCGAACAGGCCCTGTAAGAGGCTGAGGAAGCCGGTGTACCAATAGCCGAGCACGAATAGGAGCAGAAACGGGACGGTGAAGTAATTTTCCGTGCTCAGGGCGTACCAGACGGTGAAGGCGAAGTAACAGCCGATGGCGATCTCTATCCAGGGAATGATGCCGAGCCGTTTGCGGTATTTTTTGGCGTTGGAGCGCTCGCCTTTCTTTTGGACGCGATATTTCGGGGTGCGCGCGAAGGCGCTTTTAATCCCGAAGAGCGCCTCAAAGACGGCTTTAGTGTTGGTAATCGCTAAGCCGGTGCCCATGGCCATGAGGAATGGTAGATAGATGACGGTCTTGTACCATGTTTTGGGAAACAGCTCTTTTTGGCTGACCATATAAAAGCTGGAAACCGAGGCTGTGGAAGCTAGAAACAGGGGAAGGTCAATGAGTAACATCTGGACCGGGCCCTGCCAGGAGCGAATAATCATCGCCGGCATAAGCAGGGTAGAAAGGACGATCATTAGTGGATAACTGATGTTCGCGGTGAGGTGGTACCAGGCCTCCAGTTTGGTGTGGAAGGGAGCGTCTGAGTGCATTACCGAAGGCAAAATCTTCTTCGCCGTTTGAATAAGACCTTTGGCCCAGCGCGCCTGCTGTGTTTTGAAGGCAGTCATCTCGATGGGAAGCTCTGCCGGGCACTCGACATCTTGCAGGTATCTGAAGTTCCAACCTTTTAGCTGAGCACGATAACTTAGGTCGGTATCTTCGGTGAGGGTATCGTGCTGCCAACCGCCGGCCTCATCGATAGCGCGGCGACGCCACATGCCGGCGGTGCCGTTGAAGTTGAAGAAGACGCCAGCGCGCGAGCGGCCGCCGTGCTCAAGCACGAAGTGGCCGTCGAGTAAGATCGCCTCGACTTGGGTGAGGAAGCTGTAGTTGCGGTTCAGGTGCGTCCAGCGGGTTTGGACCATGCCAACGCCGGGCTCGGCGAAGTGGTGGATGACGCGTTGGAGCCAATCGGGCGGGGGCACGAAGTCGGCGTCGAAGATGGCGACGCACTCGCCTTTGGCGGACTTCAGGCCTTCTTCGAGCGCACCGGCCTTATAGCCGTGGCGGTTGGTGCGGTGGAGGTAATGGATGGGCTGGGGCGCGAGGTCGGCGGTGCCGGCGGCGTAGCGCGCAACGACGGCCGCGGCGACCTCGCAGGTTTCGTCGGTGGAGTCATCAAGTACCTGGATTTCGAAGCGGTCGCGTGGGTAGTTGAGGCGGCAGCAAGCGTCGATAAGGCGGTCGACGACGAACTGCTCGTTGAAAATGGGCAACTGTATGGTGACAAAGGGCAGATCGGGCTCAGCGAAGCGGGCATATGGGGCGTCGGAGCGGGTTTCACGTCGCCGGTTGCGGTAGTACAACCACACAAGCTGATAGCGATGCAGGCCGTAGGTGGCGAGCACGAGCATGACGAGGAAGTAGGGAATCAGCAGGCCGATATCGAAGCTGTTCCAGCGATAGGCCGTGCGAAAGGTGCGGTCGGCGTAGTGCGTCTTCAGATAGTGACTAAGGCCGTGTGAGACAAGCACGGCAGCGAGCGCATGGAGAGAGGAAAGCAGGGTCGATCTCCGTTTCAGAGGCGAACTAGCCCCATTCTAAGCCGACCAGGCACCTGCAGAGAGGAATTTGATGACGCCGGAGGACGCTCAGGTATAATCGAAATCATCACGCAGGAGAGTTGGCCGAGAGGCTGAAGGCGGCGGTTTGCTAAACCGTTATAGGACCAAAAGTTCTATCGGGGGTTCGAATCCCCCACTCTCCGCCAGTTTCACCTAAAATTAATAGAATGATTCATTTATGTGATTCCGTTAGGCACTGCCATACAATCCTGCTACAACTTTGCGGCACCTATTCGAGATTTTAAGGTTGGCGCGGGTATTCCCCCACACGAGGGAGATTAGGCGCAGCTAAGTTCAGTTGTACCTCCGGGTTAGCGGCGCACAAGTCAGAGAGAACCTTTGCCGCGTACCGGTATGTGGTGTGGTCGTTTTTGGCTTCTGCAGTTACAGGGTCAGCGTAGGCCCGGCTTCAAAGCACCGCCGGATCGACTACATCGAGGATATTCGGCGTGAGGACCTCCTAGGGTGGGTTTCTCATCTCAAGACAAAAAGGCGACTCACCATATACCGTTCGGAATCCCCGATCTCCTCATGGCTCGTCTCCATGCCCGCGAGAACGTTGTCCGCGCTCTCGCCTGATCTTCTCAGGCAAGCACGGAAAACCGAATGGCCATGCCCTACACACTGTGAAGCGGCTTGCGTTGAGAGCAGGGGTGAATTGTGGTTCCTGTGTCAACCGAAAGGGTCTCTCCTGCTCGACGCACCCGGTGTGTCGCCATGTCCTGCTGCACAAGATGCGGAAGACCTTTGCTTCTTCACTGCATCATGACGGCCTGCCGGCGCAAACGCTACAGCGCTACTTGCGCCACAGCGATCTAGCAACCACCATTGCCTACACCGCGGATCAGCCGGACGAGCAAGTGCGGGAGACCATCAACAGTAGCTTCAGCGGCTTCGCGCAGCCTGCGCTGTAGGTTCGCATCACAGAAGGCTCGGGCCATCAACCAGGGGAGCCTACTGTTTCGGGCAACAACATACTTAATTCACCATCTTTTCTGTAATGATTTGATTCACGGAGACCTTGGTCGAAGCCGTTCGCTTCTTCTCTGATCCTCAGGTCTGCAGTGACACGGTGGCAGCGATACGCTGGCCTAAAGGCAAGCCAACCTCCCCGAAGTGTGGTGGGCAGGAGCATTACTATGTTAAGGCGCGTCAGACTAGGTCGCGGTCGGACGCTTGGACGAAGCGGCACGGACGGGAAAGAAAACTTCTTCGGAGCGGCCAAACTTCCTTCATCTGGCCGGAGTCACTTTAATGATCTTTGTCAACGCTTGCTCAAACGCTTCCTGCATAGTCATTCTGCATGCCCTCCGGTCCCCCACCATAGAGCGCATGTTTCGGGTCTAACCAGACGATGTAGAAAATGGGAGCAACTAGGAAGCCGATCACTCGCCACCTCTGGACGCCTACAGCGAACTGTTTAGAATGAGTCGGTACATATGCAACTAAACCACGTTTCGGTTGCATGTATATTCACTCTGTTATGCCAGGAACACCCGATGTCATCGTGTTTGATCCAATGCCTCGTGATCGCTATCTTCCTGCATACAGTTCCCCTTGGAGCAGTGGTAGTCCGTCACGACAAACCAGATGCAATGTACTTGGCAGATGCCTGGAGGTTTCCTGCTCTGGTGAAATTGCCTGGAGGTCAAGGCGTTCTCATTTCGCCTGAATGGGTTTTGACCGCGGCCCACATTGCTGCGGGCCACCCTCAGGAAGCGATCATTCACGGGGTAGCATGGCGCATCGCGAAAGATCATCATCAACCCTGGTTACAGAGTGGCTGCCAACATGCAATCGGGGGACGCTGGTGCGCTGATGACCTTCATGGACAAGTCGGCTGACATCGCGTTAGTCAAACTAGCAAGACCCGTAACCGGCATAGTTCCTTTTGAGTTGAGCGGCGGCACGGGTGAGGCTGGCAGGATCGCAGCCATTTTGGGCAGGGGAGCAACCGGGAATGGGCTAGTTGGCGAATATCTGAATTCTCCACATGACGGCAAATTGCGACTGGCTAACAGCCGGATCATCAGCGCGGACGATCGTCGGCTACGCTTGCGATTCGACGCACCGCCTCAAGCATTACCGCTAGAAGGAATGCCCGGAACAGGCGACAGCGGTGGCCCAATCATGATCGAGGTTGGAGGAAAATGGAGAGTCGCTGGTATCGTATCGCACAAGTTTGCAACTGGTGAGATCCGCGGTTTCAAATGCTGCCATTATGGCCAGGTCTCCTACCAATCACGCATATCGTTCTATCTCCCATGGATCCGGAAGGCGACAGGTCTTGCTCTCAAGCAGTGATGGATAGCTAGAAGTCGGCTTCTCGTCAGCAATCTATCCGCCTCGCACATATGTGCTTCCTTGTAACCGCACGCGTAAAGGTGATCGCAGACGCGAAGGTGTATGGAAGTCAGCGCGAGAGCGAGAAGGCCTTCGCTGCACCGCAGTGCAGGAGCCGTCACAGCGTTTAGCCTAGGCGATGTAGCAGCTCCACCCTCGCTTGTACGTTCCTCTACCATCAAACCCGAATTTGTGCCAGCAAACCCGGCCAAACTGACGAGAAGCGCGTATCCCGTTCCCTAACAAGTCAAGCTGAAAATCCACCATCTATTTTGATCAGTTGACCGTTGCTCCAAGAGCCTCTGTCGGACAGTAGGAAACTTACAAAGTTCGCGACATCGGCTGGAACACCTAATCGGCCACTAGGCTGGCGCTCGATGCAAGTTCTTCGGACATCCTCATTCATCCAGCCGGTGTTTATCGGACCCGGATTGATCACATTCGCAAAAATGTGACGATCCGCAAGCTCTCGGGCGCTTGCGATGACGATTCGGTCTAGAGCCGCCTTTGTAGAGCCGTAAGGTAGGTTATCAACGGTGTGATCGCTGGTGAGAGCTACGATACTGCCGCTAGATGGGTGTGCATGCAGCGCGAACTCGCGATTGAGCTGCCAGCTCGCCCGCACGTTCATTGCATAGTGACGATCAAAGCTTTCCACTGTTGTGCTTAGAACGCTGGACTTTACTGATTCACAATGGGCAAGAATGAGCGCAGAAGGCGCTCTACGGGACTCCGCGACTGCCCTGAATAGGGCTGCTAGGGTCTAACGAGTTCAAGATTGCCCGGCAGTAGCAGTATTTCGGCACCGCGTTCCTGTAATTCACCTGTGAGTTCATCGAGGCCGGATAGAACGTTTGCCCAAGGCATTCTCTTATCGTACTCCGACCAGAAGTTAAGTGCCAAATCCCAACCGTCTGTGGCCAGCTGTCTTGCGATCCCGGCAGCTATGCCCACAGACCTTCCCGCCCCGGTTAAGATCGCTAAGGGTCTACCTTTGGCGATCTCCCCTGCCGTTTTTAACGAACCTTCCATAGCCTTATTTTAGGTCCTCACAAGTCGGTTTCTAGGAAGTAACAATAGATCGCTCAGTCATTGGTGATCTCATACCCGGTCATGAGTCCAAGGCTGAGCAGACCCAGCAGTGAATCGGCGGTGATCGTGCGATTGCCATTCTCACCACCTGCGGGCACCGATCCCGCAATGGACAGTCCTAATCTCTCCATGTTGGTAATCCGAAGCAATGGGAATAGCCGTCAGCGTCGGTGAAGAAGAGTTCGGTTTGGCTGTAGTCCCGTCTTCGAGTTGTGAAACAGAGTACCCCAGATCCTTCAATCGCGCTCTGGTTGAAGTCACTGGCTCGCAACAGTTCCGGTAGTGTCCTTGTTCCGCGATTGAGAATGTCCTGTCCCATGCCAGGACGGGATGCCTCTTAGCCTAACGAGGCATGCTCCTCACCGTTTCGCCGACACAGCGATCCACTCACCACGCATTTGCCCGTCATTGCTGCTCGTGGCGGAAAGGAGCTGGTAGGGCGACTGTTCGAGCCGCTCGGGTATGCCGTCGAGGTAAAGAGCTCCAGCCTGGACGAGAGCTTTCTGGAATGGGACGCCTCGCCCTACGTCGCGTTGACGATTAGCGGGACTACCCGGCTGCAGGATATGTTGACTCATCTGTACGTTCTGATCCCGGTGCTCGACAACGAGAAGCACTATTGGGTGGTGGCGAATGAGACCGAAAAGCTCCTCCGACGCGGAGAGGGCTGGCTTGGCTCCCATCCGGCATTCACAGGAGCGCGCCTTGTGAAAGGCTTCAACCACCTGCCCGCTACGCAGCTGGGTACAAGCAGCGCTTCGTCCAAAGAACCGCAGGTTGCATTCGTGTCAAGCAACGATGCCGATGCCAGCGCAGCGATCGCGAAAATTGCGGGTCAGCTAGGCTTCGCCCCTGTCGAGCTTGGCAGGTTGGACCAGGGCGGCGTGCCCTTACACATCGTAAACGAACGCCCAGGCGGACTAGTCTTCCAAAACCTGGCCAAGCTCGCAAACTGAACGGGCTTGGGAGCTTAGTGGCGACCCTTCGTTCGCAACGCCTGGTCACACTCCGGAAACCCTGGAAACCCTGGAAACCCTGGAACGACAGCCTCGCACCCGTTCTCAGGAGTAGCGCTCATCACGTCGTGCAGGGCTACTGCTCCGGAGTGAAGCATGGGAAACGGGGCCGACTAAAGGTTTGCCATATCTTGGGTACTTCATTGGTGATCCAGTCGTGAGCGCGACCTGGGTGAACTTGGTGTTACTTGTAAAGTGGCGCGAAGTCGGAGGTCGTCGGAGGCTGACCCGACGGCTATGTCGAAGTCACCCGGTTCCACGTGGAAGCTGTGGCGGGACACGTCGTAAAAGGCAAGCTGCGACACGGGCAAGGTGAAGCTCAAGTGCTGCGTCTCGCCGGGCCCGAGCGGGACACGTCGAAAGGCTCGCAGGCTCTGGATTGGCTGCACCACGGCGCTGTGCCGTTGGTGCGTGTACAGCTGTGCTACTTCGTCCCCTGCGCGGCTGCCTATGTTCTGGAGGTCGAAGGATATCTCAATAAGGCCGTTCTCCGCGGCGGAATACGACCCTAGTTTGAGATTGCTGTATTCAAAATGTGTGTAGCTCAGGCCATGGCCAAAGGCATAGAGCGGCAGGCCTTTGAAGTAGAGGTAGGTGAAGCCTTTTGAGACGTCGTACTCGTTTTGCGGGGGCACACCGTCCAGGCTCGCGTACACCGTATAGGGTAACCGCCCACCGGGGTTATCGTCCCCGAAAAGGGCGCGTGCAATGGCGGTGCCACCGGCCTCGCCCGGGTACCATGCGCTGAGGATGGCGGGCACATGGTCCTGCGCCCAGGTGACAGCGAGTGGGCCGGCGTTGATAAGAACGAGCGCAGTTTTGGGATTGGCGGCGTAAACGGCTTCGAGCAGCTGTTCCTGCGCACCGGGCAGATTCAGATCCCGGCGGTCACGACCTTCGGCTTCGACGTGGAGGTCGGTGCCGAGACACAGAACAACAATGTCGGAGCTTCGAGCGAGCTCGGCGGCGCGTGCTATGGCCGCTGGGTCAGCGGCTTCGGTGAAGCCTGCGCCCTTCTCGAACTTGACGCTGGTGCCAGGACCAAGCAAGGTATGCAGCCCCTCCGTGACGCCTTCCTTGCGAAAGGGTGTGCCATAGTAGTTGCCAGTTTCGTAGCCGGTATCGCCTGCCGGTCCGATAACGGCGATGGAGTGAACTTCGCTACGCTGCAACGGAAGAAAACTCTGCCGATTGCTGAGCAGTGTGAGGGACTCCTGAGCCGCCTTGAGAGATAGGGCGAGGTGCTGAGGCGAACGGACGCTGCTCATGGTGAGCTTGCTATAAGGGCTGTTCTCGGGCGGATCGAACGCGCCCAGGCGAAAGCCGACGCGCAGGACGCGACGCAGAGCACCATCTAAGTCTTTCTCGGTGAGTAGGCCGCGCTGGATCGCGAGAGGAAGGTTGACCTGGAACTCGGAGTCGTCGGAGTCGTTGCCGGCCTTGATGGCCATGGCGGCGGCGACGATGGGATCTTCGGTGACTCGCTGGCCTTGCTCGTTGTTATTGAAGGTGCGGCGGCCGGTGAGCAGTTGGACGGCTCCCAGGTCGTCGGTGACGAAGCCGTCAAATCCCCACTGCTTGCGCAAAATGTCCGTGAGGAGGTAGTGGTTGACGGCGTTGGCGGTACCGTTAATAGCGTTGTAGCTGGACATCACGGACTGCGCATGAGCCTCCGTGATGGCGGCGCGCCAGTGGGGAAGCCAATACTCCTGCAGATTGCGCTCGTCCACGGTGGCTGAGAGGTGCTGGCGACCGGTTTCGACGTTATTGACCGCGAAGTGCTTTACGGTAGCCGCGACTTTGAGGTGGTTGAGGTCGTCGCCCTGCAGGCCACGAACGTAAGCGACGGCCATGCGGCCGGTAAGGTAGGGATCCTCACTTAAGATCTCCTGAATGCGGCCCCAGCGCGGGTCTCGGCTGATGTTGATGACAGGGGAACGATAGACCAGACCGTGCCTGGACCGAGGGCCCTCAGCCTTGGCGTTATAGAGGGCACGCGCTTCGTCGCTCATGGCGTCCGCAACGGTATGAACCAAATCGGGGTCCCAGGTGGCGCCCATCGCAATCGCGGCGGGAAAAAGCGTGGTGGGCTGCTTGGACCAGACGCCGTGCAAGGTCTGGTTCCAGCCACCCCACATAGGCACGCCCAAGCGCGGGATGCCGCTGTTGAGATGGTTGAGCTGCTCTGCTTTTTCCTCCAAGGTAAGACGGGAGATGAGGTCGGTGATGCGGTCTTCGAGTGGAACGCTTGTGTTACGGAACGGTGGTGTGGTCTGCGCGGCAGCTACGACGGAGCAGGCCAGCAGCACAAGTGCGAGCGGAAAGGAAAGCAGCTTCATCGCGATCTCCTGAGACGTCTTGTTTGCTGGCCGAATGACCTTAGCCGCGTGTCCAGTCACCATCGATTAGGCGCCACATGCGGTCGTGTGGGGCCTTGTCCTGGAGCGCGGAAGGAAGGCGCTCGGGCCGCACCGCGTCGTAGCACTCCAGGGTGCAGAAGCGCTGTAAGGATCGAGGAATGCCGACCGCGGTAAAACTGGGGTGTGTGGTGGCTGGGTAAGGACCGCCGTGATTCATCGCCGGGCTAAGAGCGACGCCGGTGGGCATCTTGTCGTTGAGCAGGCGCCCCACGCGGCGGCGCAGGAGGGGGGCAAGGGGGCGTACAGGTCGTCGTCGCTGCCATCGGTGCTGGAGTAAATGGAGCCGGTTAAGTTGCCTTCCAGCGAACTCAGCGCTGCGTCAAGCTCGGCCCCATTGGCACAAAGGACGACAGTGCACGCATTGCCGAAGGCCTCCTGCTGCAGGGCTTCGCCATGAGCTAAAAACTGTCTACCGGAGACCTGTAACGCCGTGTTGCTGAAACCGTAGCCTGTGGCTCCGTTTGCTGGCAAACCACCGGTGAGCAGATGCGCACCCGCAGACTCCAGGTGTTCTATGCTTCTGCGGAGGTGATTTAGGCCAGCTTCGGAGAGCAGCGGTGCGGCAGGCCGATCCGTGTAGAGCTTCGTGAGTGCCTGAATGAAGTGGTGAGCGTCCTCGCTTTCAATCAGAAAAAACAGGTTAGGACTGGTACAAAACTGTCCCGAAGCTGCAAGGCCACTGTCGGCGGCTTCGGTGGCAAGTGCGTCACCGCGCCCGGCCAGCGCCCCAGGCAAGAAAACCACCGGGTTGAGGCTGGACATCTCGAGGTACATCAGGTTGCCGGCTCGTTCGGCCGCAGCTCTGAGCGCCAGGCCTGCGGTGCGGCTGCCCGTAAAGCCGGTCGCGGCCAGACGGGGGTCGGCGACCAGGCGTAGACCGTCCTCGTTGGAGAAATGGTAGAGCATCTGCACCGTGGCCGCGGGCAGGCCTGCGTCTTGCAAAGCTTTGACAGCGCATCTCGCTAAGATGGTGCTCGTGGCGGGGTGCAGCGGGTGCGCTTTTGCGATGACGGGGCACCCGACGGCAATGGCCGCCGCGAAGTCTCCGCCGGAGACCCCGTTGAAGGCGAAGGGGAAGTTGTTCGGGCCAAAGACCGCAACCGGGCCCACCGGCGCAAAGTGCGAGCGGATGTTCAGCTTGGTGTCAAGCACCGCTTGAGTCCACGAACCTTCATTGGCGGCTGCCGCGGCCTGCCGAAGCTGCGTCACGGTGCGGGGGAGCTCGACCTCGCGCAGACGTGGCTTGATGGGCAGCGCGGTTTCAAGATGCGCCGTCTTGACGAGCTCATCGGCGCTGCCCTCGATGGCGTTGGCGTAGCCGGAAAGGAAGGCGGCGATCTGTTCGCCGCTCGCTGTGCGTAGCACCTTCGCGGCATCGCTCGCCGCATCGAGAGCACGATCGCAGTCAGCCCAGGAACTTACGGGAAACTTGCCGGGCAGCGCCTCACGAGTTGCCGGGTTGTGGGCGATAAAGCTGCCGGTGGATTGCGAGGATTGCCAGCGGCCCTCGATGAGAATGGGTTGCATTGCGTACTCCTTACCGCCTCACAAGCGGTTCTTGGCTTTTGCTAATGTGCCTGCTGCCGGGAGCGAATCGGTTCCACGATGGCGGCCATGTCTTTGTCGGCGAAGCCAGCGCGGACGGCGTCTTTGAGACGCGATTCGACGACGGCTGCTGTTTTCAGCTCCACATTGAGCTTGGCTGCGTCCGCCTGCGCATACTGCATGTCTTTTTCCATTAGTGGCAGAAGGAAATTGACCTCGTAGGTGGCCTGCATCATGCGTCCGGAGACACCCGCGAGCAGAGGGCTGCCGGGAGCAGCTTTTTTTAGGAACTCGAGTGACTGATCGCGGTCCAGGCCGCTGCGCTCGATCCACACCATGGCCTCGGCAAGCGAGGCGAGTTGCGCGCCGCACAGGAAGTTATTGATCAGCTTGAGGCGTGCGCCGCTGCCGAGCGGGCCGAGGTGCAGAATCGATTGCCCCATGGCCTGGAGCACAGGGCGCACCTTTTCGAGGACCTGGGCGTCTCCGCCAACGAGTAATTTGAGCTGCCCGGCTTCAGCCTGCGGTTTGCTGCCCGTGACGGGCGCGTCCAGGGTTTTGATCTCGCGGGTCTCCGCGGCTTGGCCCAGCTCGGTGATCCATGCCGGGCTGACAGTGCTGGAGTCGACTGCGACGGTGCCGGGCTGCATGGCTGCGAGTGCGCCTTCGTCACCCAGCCAGACCTCACGCGACGCAGGGTCGTCGGCAACCATGGCGAGGACGACCTCGGCACCGGACGCCGCCTGCGCGGGCGTGTCCGCGATGTGGGCTCCAAAGGCGGCCAGCGGCTCGGCTTTGGAGCGGGTGCGGTTCCAGGCGGACACGCTGTACCCGGCCTTGCAAAGGTTTTTGGCCATGCCCATGCCCATGGTGCCCAAACCGAGAATGGCGACTGCTTGACTCATAGCTGATCTCCTGCGCTGCGCGGCTACTCGAGCGAGCGCACCGTCCATGGTAAGTGCCCGGCTTTGTCTTCCACGTGCAAGGGGTTCCGCAAGGGCCGGCCGTAGCCCGCGAAGTGCACCTGCATGATGTCGCCTTCTTCTAGCTCCAGGCCTTCGCCGAAGCTCAGCGAGTGAGCCCCGAAGAAGTGAACGTGGACGTGCCCGGGGGTGCGATGGCCTTCGAACTTGAAGTGGTGATGCTCGAGGTTGGCGAGGCTGTGCGCCATGTTGTCCTCGCCGCTCTCAATGTTCTTTTGCCAGAATACGGCGTCGCCGCGTTCGATCTGCACTGTGCCTTGTACGTTGTGAAAGGAAGCACCAACGACAAGCTCCGGGCCGATGGCGCAGGCACGCAGCTTGGAGCCGGCGAGGTTGAGGTAGTTGCGGCGCTCGAACTTGTGGTCGGAAAACTCGTTGCCGGCGCACATACCAAGACGCACGGGTGTGCCGTCTTCCGCGATGAGGTAGACCCCGGCGATCTCGGCTTCTTCGCCGCCGTCTTCGGCATAGGCTGGAACGGTGAGGGCCTCGTTTGGCGCGCGCAGTACGCTGCCGTTGCCTTTGTAGAACCACTCGGGCGCGATGCCGATCTCACCCGCTGCGGGACGGCCGCCCTGGAGACCCCACTCGAACATCCGCATGCTGTCCGTCACGGGTTTAGCTGGGTCGTGGAGGGTCTGGAGATGCATCACTTGCCGCTCCTTCGCGCTGCCGAGATGCGTCAGGCCGGTGCCTGCCACCAGCATGCGTTCGGGAGCCCCAGGGACGTCGATGGGCGAGAGCAGATGCCAGGCACCCGTGCCGTGGTAGACCTCATCGTAGGAGAGGCGATCGCCGGTGGCGAGCTCCTGGGCGCGAGCCGCCAGCGAGGTTCCTGTTTGCAGGCACTGCTGCGCAAGCGAGGCAACACTGTTGACTTGGCTCAACAACACAAGGTCGGGTTCCTTCACCAACGCGACCTGGCGCGTGGTGTTATTGGAAAGCTGTACGAGGTGTACGGCCATGCTTGTCCTCACTCCACAATCCGAAAGCGCTTCAGCGACTCCTCATTAACTGTCAGACCCAGGCCGGGCTTCCCGTCATCAAGGTCGAGGGTGCCGTTCATGGGTTCGGGTTCGCCGTCGAAGATGTACCAAAAGAGTTCATTCCCCACCTCGACGCTAACTTTGGGGAAGAACTCGGCGATGGGCGAGTTCAGGCTGGCCATGACCACGTGGTAGTTATGCATCTGCCCGGCGTGAGGGACAACGGGAACCTGGAAGCTTTCGGCCAAGGCGCAGATCTTGCGTGCCTGGCTGATGCCGCCGACTCGGTTGGTGTCAAATTGGATGTAGTCGAGCGCGTTGCTTTCCAGCAACTCGCGAAATCCGAAGATGGTGAACTCGTGTTCTCCACCGGCGATCGGGATACGGCCGTAGCTCTTGAGCTCTTTGTAGCCGCGAGTGTCATCGGGGATGACGGCCTCTTCCAGCCAACGCAGGTGAAAAGGCTCCAGTAGAGGGAGCATGCGCTTGGCGTAGTCGAGCGACCAGCCCATGTAGGCGTCGGCCATAAGGTCCACGCCGTCCCCGATGACCTCGCGCACGTTGCGAACGAGATCGAGATTTTTTTGCATGCCTTCGGCTCCGTCGAGCGGGCCCCAGCCGAAGCGCAGCTTCATCATGGTGTAGCCCTGATCCTTATACTTCTGCGCCTCTTCGCGCAGCTCGGGGATGGGCATGGCATAGAGACGACTGGCGTAGACCGGGATGCGATCTTTGGTGCGGCCACCAAGGAGGCGAAAGACGGGCTGCTTTGCGTCTTTGCCCAGCAGGTCCCAAAGAGCGATGTCGACGGCGGAGATGGCCGTGAGCGCGACGCCCTTGCGGCCGAAAGCAAGGGTGCGCCGGTACATCTGTTGCCACAGGAACTCGGTGTCCCAGGGATCGGCGCCAAGCAGAAGCGGCTTGAGGTAGATATCGATAAGCGGCTTCGTCACCATGGGCGAGAGTGCGGCGTTGCCAAGGCCGACCAGACCCGTATCTGTGAAGATCTCCACCAGCAGCCAATTGTGAAAGGCGAAGTTACCCATGGAGGCTTGCCGAAACGAGACAAGGTCCATGGGATTGGTGCAGAAATGCGGCGGTAAGGGAACGGTTTCACCTTCCCACTGAACGACTCGCGTACGTACCTCGGTGATCTTCATGCGTGGCTCTCAATCTCAAACAGGTCGCCTGAGCGAAGTGGGTGGAGGGTGCCGCCGAGCAACGCAAGCACGGCAAAGCCGATCAGGTGAAAGCTTCCGACGATCAGGAACAGAGTGGCGTACTGAAAGTGATGCTGCAACAGCCAGCCTGCCACGAGCCCGAAGAGGGCGCCGCCCATGGAGCCGCCAAAGCCTACGAGGCCGGAGACGGTGCCGACCGCGGAAAGCGGAAAAACATCGGCAGGGATGGTCATGATAATGCCGGACCATGACTGCTGCGCAAAGAAGGCGATGCTAAACAGAGCCAGCGCGTAGGAAACGGGAACATGCGGCACCAGCATGACGGTGGGCATCATGAGGGCGTTAATGCCCAGCACCAGTTTGCGGGAACGGTCGAGCGAGCGCCCGCTGCGCAGCAGGCGGCTGGAGCCCCAGCCGCCAAGAAAACTGCCAACGCCAGACGCAGCGTAGGGAATCCAGGCGAACTGACTGACGTGCCTGATATCGAACCCGCGTGCATCGTAAAGGTACTTGGGAAGCCAGAAGAGCAGGAAAAACCAGGCAGCGTCACTGAGGAACTTGGCGGTAATCAGGGCCTGCACCTGCCGCAGATGGAGCAGGTCCGCGAAGGTGAGCTGAGCCCCGAGAAGACGGGCGTCGAGCGTGTTTTGCGACAGGGTGGAGGGGTTGGCCCGATAGCTGACGGCCCACCATACGGTCCACAACAGGCCGAAAGCGCCGGCAGTGAAGAAGACGGCGCGCCAACCGCTGTGGAGCAGAACGTAGCCGATCACAGGAGGCGCCAACACGGAGCCAACGGCCGTACCCGCGTTGATGACGCCCATGGCAGTGGCTCGGGCTTGGGCGGGAATCCACTCGGAGACGACGCGCGTGGCTGCAGGAAAGGCGCCGCCCTCGCCCATCCCCAGGAGAAAGCGCATGAGCAGAAGCCAGCCGAAGCTCTTTGCCAGGCCGTGGAGAGCGCAGGCCACCGACCACCAGAGCATGATCAGCAGAAATCCCTTGCGGGTTCCGACACGGTCGAGCAAGCGTCCGCCACCCACATAGAGCGCCGCGTACGAGAGCAGAAATGCCGTGGAGAGATAGGAGAACTGTACTTGCGAGACGGGAATGCTGTGCTGAATGGCCGCGATGGCCACCGAGACAGTCTGCCGGTCGAAGTAGCTGATGGCGATCGCAAACGTCACCATCACGACGAAGTACCAACGCAGCTGGCTGGTGTCATGCGTCGTGCGATCGAGATGGAGGATCCCTGGCATGGGCTTGTGGTTGTCTCGTTACCAAGTCATCCGTAGCAGGGAGACGGACTGCCGCGGCATCTCCGTGGAGAGCTTGATCTGCCCGGCATTGACGTCGACCCATTCGGGCGAGGTCAGCAGCTGAAGGCCGGCGGCACCTTGTAGCTGAGCGTACTGCTCGGAGGTGGGGTGCTGAGGCGAGCCCATGGCCTTCCACACCGTGTAGGCGTTGCTGTGCGTGTCGTCGATGCGGTAATGCGTGAGCAGCACCTCCTTCACATTTGCGGGTAGGCCGGTGACGGTGATCACTGTAGGCACGTCCGGGCCGGGGCCCTCTACGTCGTGGTAGTTCCACAGCATCACTGCGGCTTCGCCGTCGCCGCGGCTTGCCAGCGCATCCACATCAGCCTGGGCGCGGACACCGCTTGCGACCAGGGTGCTGAGCGGCACCTTGCCGTCGCTGCTCGTGGCCACGCGATCACCTTTCATTAAGGCCGCCATGCGAAAGAAGTTCAGCACGGGCTTGTCGATGCCGTTGGTGGACAGCGAACGAAAGCCTTCGAAGTATTCCTTGTTTTCGAACTCAAAGGACCAGCTGAGCATGGCAAGCAGGTTGACTCCATGGCGATCCTGCAGCTCGAACAAGCTTCTGTAAGCTGCGGCCGTATAAGCAGGGTAGAGGGTGCCATTGCGGTAGTTGTTGGCGGGGTTCACTTTGCTGGAGCAGGCGGCACAGCCCTCAGGATCGGCCTC
This sequence comes from uncultured Acidobacteriaceae bacterium, assembly GCA_964247325.1. Classification (GTDB taxonomy): domain Bacteria; phylum Acidobacteriota; class Terriglobia; order Terriglobales; family Acidobacteriaceae; genus Granulicella. Next base: position 17,285 of record CAXTTZ010000001.1, read on the forward strand.
GCTGAGGATGATAGGCAGGTGCTTGAATTTGGGGTATTTCGCTACGATCGCAAAGCCCTCCTCCGCGTCTGTCAGCTCGTGAGCCAGGCTCATGGTGACTTTGCCGCTCTCGATCTTGGGAAGCCCTTTGACATGGAACGAGATGAAGTCCATGGGGATGGGCTTGCCATCAGCCGCGCTCTTGCCGGTGTCGACGTGGGCGAGGAAGTCGCTCATGAACTTGTACGCATGTGGGTTGCCCGCGCCGGTGTTCGCGGGGCCGCCCACCTTTGCGTTGGGAAGCGCTGCGCGCACGCCCGCAACCGCATAGTCGTAGAGTTTCCAGTAATCCTGCGCAGGGGCATGCCAGTAGTCGATGTCGGGTTCGTTCCACACTTCGAAATACCATTGCAGCACGGTTTCCTTGCCGTAACGCTCGACCAGATGCGCGGTGACCACGCGCACCAGCTCACCCCATTTGGCGTAGTCCTTGGGCGGGTTGTTGGACGCGCCGGAGATGGTGCTTTTGGGATAGTGAACCTGGTAAGGCTGGTTGGGGCGAGCCGGGATGGCCTCGCCCGCCAGGTCCTTCGGCATGAAACCTAGTTCCACCATTGGGCGGACACCCGCTGCCTTGTACTCATCGAAGATGCTGTCGAGGATGGCGAAGCTATAGACGGGTTTGCCGTTTGCGTCCTCGTGGTAAACGTCGCTAGAGCTCCATTTCAGTTCGACGTCGGCTTCGCCTTTACCGCTGGTCAGCAGATGATGCGCGCGGATATAGACCGGCACGGGGCTCAGGTCGTGCAGCTCGCGGAGCAGACGCTTACCGTCATGCATGGTGGTGTAGTTGCCTTCGTCATAGCCGAACCAGGAGTAAATGGGATTGTACGCGCCAACCGTCTTCGCGAGGTCGACGCTAATGGCGACAGGCCTTTCCGTAGACGCCGGCAGCGGAGCCGGCTCCGTGCCCTGGCCGTACAACGTGACGGCGCCCAAGAGAAAGGCAAGCGCCCCGGCTTTGCCTGCGAAACGAATCATTGGTAGAGCCTTTCTTGCGCTGCTGTTAGAAGTTGTACTTTAAGGCGAATTGAATGTCTCGCGAGGGGACGGAGGTGCTGGTGACCAGCCCTGCAGAGCTGGCATCGATTGTGGAGTTTGGGGCACTAAAGCTCGTTGTGTTCGAAATGTTGAAGAACTCTGCGCGGAACGAGAGCAGCGACTCGTGGGGTAGGGCGAAGTTCTTGAAGAAGGAAGCGTCAAACTGACGGTAAAAGTCAGAGCGCAGCGTATTAGCGCGAACCTGGCCGTAGGTGTAGACCGGAGCGACAACGTAGCAGGTCTTGTCGAACCAGGAGGAGAGGGTGCGCTGGAAGTTCGGGTTGCAGCCGTTCGGATTCGGGTTGGGGCGCTGTCCGCCTACGCCGGTGTTCGCTCGGTCGCTCGAGACCACGGGAGTGTACGGTGTTCCGCTGCGCAGAACGATGATGGTCTGCACTTGCCATCCGCCGAGTGTGGCGTCGACCAGACCATTGCTCTTGTTCAGGAAGCTGCGCCCATGTCCGAAAGGCAGCTGATAGCTGCCACTGATGGCGATGTTGTGTGGCGTATCGAAGGGCGAAACGGCATACTCGTACCCTAGATTGCCGCCCAATGCAGGAGATTGATTGAATTGCATGAACTTGGAGTAGGTGTAGGCGACAAGACCGGAAAAGCCGTTGCTCATGCGATGTTCCAGTTTTGTCTGTAGGGAATTGTAGTTGGTGGAAAGATCTTGAGATTGATAGGTGATGTTGCTGAAAGGTTGATAGGGACGACGGTTCTGGATGGTACCTGGACCAGGTGCAGGGTCGTTGAAGTCGTTGGTTGAACCGAGGTGCCGTCCATTGTTGCCGACGTATGCAATCTCAAACACATCGTCTTTCGAGAGTTGCTGCTGCACGTTGAGGCTGTAGTGCTCGTTGTAGCCGACCTTGAGATGCGTGTACGTGGGCGAAAGCTGGGGATTAGCCAACGCAGAACCGAGCGGCTGATTGAGAAAGTAGTTGCCCAGCGTACGTGTGGGTGCCTGATTCTGCGTCTGGTTAATCACCTCGGAGAGGCGGAAGGGGAGCGAGTTCAGGTTGACGCGGCCGCCGGTGCCCTCGGTTCATAGAACATGCCGAAGCCGGCACGCAGGACCGTCTTGGGACCGATGCTGTAGGCAACGCCAACGCGCGGGCCAAACTGTGTCCGGTCGGTGTAGGTGAGGTTGTAAGGCAGACCCGCCTGAGAACTGGTTTGGATGTATTGGCCGAAGAACTGGTACGCGGCCGGCGCGGCATACTGCGAGCTGAGATCCACGGTAGGGCCATTGCCCGATACGACGATTGGCTTGGGATTGCCGGGAAGAAACGTTCCGAGCTGGCCTTTGTAGTCGTTCAGCCATGGGCTGTACTCGTAACGCAACCCAGCATTGATGGTCAGCTTTTCGCTAACGCGGGTATCGTCCTGGACAAAGAACTGCTCGTAGGTCTGCTGTCCACCAAAGTTCGCCGCAGGGTAGGCGCGCTGTACGGCCGAGGGATAGCCGAGCAAGAAATCAGCATAGGCGTCGCCGGATTCGTTGCCGTTGAAGGTGAAGGCGCCGGCGAACTGCTGGCTGTCGTAGCCGATCCATTGGTAGTACCGAATTAAAGTGCCGAACTTCAGCGATTGCTTGCCTGCCACGATGGTAAAGTTGTCGGTCGGTTCCAGGGCCTTACGGTCCTGGGACTTCGGCCTTTGGTCGAACGCGGACCCTTGGATGGCGGTGTAACCGCTGAACGCGTAGTCAGGGAAAGCCCCGCCTACGCCGGGACGCAACTGCGGCGTGAAGCCCTGCACACCGAAAGTCGCGTTCCAGTCCGGGCCTTGGAGGAAGCCGCTGAGACGGACGTGGCTGGGCAAGTAATGGATGCGGAAGTCGTTGACCTTGCTGCTGCCGATACTGGTGATAAGACCCGCGGCGATGTCCATCCCGAGGGAGGTCAGGTTGGCCGTGCCGAGCAGGGGCGAGGCATTCGGGTCGACCTCGTGATTCTGCACATAGATCCAGCGTGCGAAAAGGCGGTTGTTGTGCGTTAGCTGGTGATCGAGGCGAAGGGTGTACTGGTTCCAGTCGATAGCCTGTGACGGGGTAAAGCTCGCCGTTCCCGTGGGGTTATTCGGTACGGGAAAGTACTTTTGTATCGCTAATGCCTGCGGAGATAACGCAGCCTGTGGAATGGTGTTGTTGGCGAAGGCCACACGGCATGTGCCTCCCACCTGTGGGTGCGGCGTAGCTGGATTTGCCGGGCAGCTCGCTGCATTTGCGGCAGTGATGGTGAAGGTCCTGGTAGGATCGTAGATGACCTTGGAACCGAAGTTGCCGGTGCGTTGCGCTGCGCTGGCCACCACGTCGTTGAAGATGAGTCCTTGCCGGAGCCGTTGCGCTTCTATGTTAAAAAAGAAGAAGGTCTTGTCGCGGCCGTCGTAGAGATGAGGCACGATGACGGGGCCGCCGATATCGCCACCGAACTGATTCCGCTTTAGGATCTGGCGAGTCAGGGCGAAGTAGTTTCGCGCATCCAGCTTGTCGTTGCGGATGAACTCGAACAGGCCGCCGTGAAAGGTGTTACTGCCGCTTTTCACCGTGGCGTTGAAGAAGGCCCCTCCCCGGTTGTACTCCGCCGAGTATGGGTTCTGCTGCACGCTGAACTCCTGCAAGGCATCGATGGACGTTTGAATGAAGGTGCCGCCCTGATGTTGCTCGGTGACGTCCACACCATCAAGCAGAAACGAAATCGCGCTGCCGCGGATGCCGCTGATGGTATTACCGTCGACCACCTCGGGGCGGATCGCGAGCGAGTTGCCGGTCGGCGGCAGCAGCGCCGCACCCGGGGTCAGCTCTGCAAGGCGGAAGAAGCCGCGGCCATTCAGCGGGAGGCCTGTCAGCTGCTCGTTAGTGATGACTTGCCCCATGGTTGCGCTATCAGTGGTTAGCAACGGAGTGGCCGTCGTTACTTGTACCACGTCCGAAGACGAACCGATGCTGAGGGACAGATCCTCACGCACAATTTGTCCGACCTGCACGGTAATGGCGCTTGTGTCGACGGTTTGGAACCCTGTGGCGGTTACGATCAGCGTGTACGTGCCCGCCTTGACCGGTGTTATAACGAAGTCGCCATCGTCATTCGTCGCGGTGTTCTGCGTGATATTCGTTTCCGTGTTTTTGACGGCAATCGCCGCATGCGGAATGACCGCACCGGTGGGGTCGGTAATGCGGCCCACAAAGCGGCCATCCTCTACCTGCGCATGAGCACGCAGAGCGGGCAAAACGAGCGAAGCTGCCGCGAGCAGCGGCACGGATCTCCAGGAGACATGCTTGAACATGGGCCAACTCCCAACGTGACGGCGAACAATCCGGCCGACAGTGCTGCGAACCGGTAGCTCTCGCGATCGACAGCAAAGGTAGTACCAAAACACGGCGCTGTCAAAATCTTTTTGCAAAGCGGGATCGACGCTGAAAAGCCACGTACCTAGAGGACTTGGCGCAGCTTCAGGAAACGTGCCACTCGGCTTGCGGTCGCGGGTAGGATGCTTGAAGCAGGATGTTGAGCGCACGCCCAGACGGATCAGCAGACCTGCACTACCGAGGAATCGATGAAGCGCCTTGCCGGCACAAAGATACGAAAGGCAGTCCGTCACGATCCGGCGGATAGCCTCCGCAACAAGGAGGATGTGACGCATCTCCTCGTTCTGCAGTTCCAGCAGCTGATGAGTGCCGGTCTACTTGTGCCGGGAAGCCGGCTGCCACCGGAGCGCGAACTGGCGACCAGCTTCGGGGTGGCACGCTCTTCGCTGAGGCAAGCCTTGAAGGTACTCGAAATTATGGGTGTTATTACTCAGAAGGTGGGTGACGGCAGCTACCTAAACAAGGACGCCTCGGCTGTGCTCGCAGTTCCCATGGAGTTCTTGTTCCTCTTGGACGACATCTCCTTGCAGGAATTGACAGAGATACGTCTCATGGTGGAGCCAGGTATTGCGGCCAAAGCCGCGGAGCGCGCCACGGCAGCTGATATCGCTCTGCTTCGACGGTGTGTGGCGGACTTTGAGCAGAGCCAGGGCGACCGGGTGCGATTAGTCGCGTCGGATCTTCAGTTTCACCGTGCCATCTTTGAGTCCTCGCGAAACCGGCTGAGCGGTCGATTGTTCCATATGATCCATCGCGCCATGCTGAACATGATGATGATGACCTCGCAGTTGGTAGACCTAGAGCATACGCTGGAGTTTCACCGCCCCATCTTGGAGGCGATTGAAAAGCGCGATCCCCGCAGAGCGTCGAGCCTCATGACGGATCACTTGATTGATGCGCAGAACCTCATCCTGCAATTGCGCCAGAAAGCCACCGAGCAAGGCTTTCGTGAACACCTGGCCGCCAGAGTACGGGTGGCTAAGACTTAGGAGAGGCGGGGTTCCGGCCCTGTGCCACCAAGACTTCTATCTGCTGGACTGGTGGTATCTCGTTCGATGACAGATGAGGACCAATCCGGCAAAGACCTTCGTTGCGGTTCTCTGGAACAGCGTAAGGATGCAGGAGTGTCGAATCGGGTGAGCGGGCGTAATGGAGAGGGTCCCGTCGCTCGAATGTCAGCAACCGCAGGCTCGTACACGCAGGCTGGAAGTAACCCGAAAGGAGTATGAAAAAAGTACTCCTACAGAGGATGCCAAAGGTGGAACGTGCTCGTTAGAGTTCGTTTCGTTGTAGGTGCCGCATGCAGTTCTGTTCCGGCCTGTTTAACGGGAAGGAACAAGCGGTTCGAGCAGGCTTAGAATGCTTTTCAAGTTCCGATCACTGTCGGTGCTTAGGCTAACCGTGACATATGAGCTTGTAGTTCTAGGCAGTCGGACGCTGAACGGCGGTGCGCTACACATGTAGAGCACCACCCAGCAATGATCAACGCCACTTTATGTGCGTTGTTGTCGAACGCATCTATCACGCTGACCCAAGTCGCCTGAAATTGGAGCTTAACCACAGAACGCCGAAACCAAATGTATTTGGTAGAAGGAATATCTGATGTTTTCGTTGTTTAGAAAAATACAGCACGCCTTGTCACTTGCCATCTTACTGAGCAGTTCGGCACTTTCTGCGCACGCACAAGCAGCCATCAACCTCAGACTTATGCCTGTGGGCGATTCGATCACCGCAGGGTACGAAGGCAATGGGGCTGTCTTCAATTTCAACGGCTACCGGGGACCGCTGGCGACTGCTTTGCAAAGCCAGGTAGGAACTTATGATTTTGTAGGCAGCCAAATCGAGGGCACGATGCTCGACCCTGACAATGAGGGCCATATCGGGGCCTTCATCAATGATATCGCAGGTCTGATTACGCCGCAGCTTCAGAAGTACAAGCCCAATTTGGTCCTGCTCGACATCGGCGCCAATGATGTGAATGGGGGCCAGTCAAGCGGCGCCACAAGCCGTCTGTCCAACCTGATCAATCAGATCCTCAGCGCGGAGCCGGATGCCACACTGCTCGTCGGGCAGCTGATTGCAAACGGTAATGCCTCTGTGGAGAGCAATGTGCAGGCGTTCAATAGCCAGTTGCCCACCATCATTAATCCGCTGGCGGCGCAAGGCAAGCACATTCTGCTGGTCGACATGAGCGCGCTGACGTACCCGACGGACTATTCGGACACGTTGCACCCGAACGATAGCGGCTACCAACTGATGGCCAACGCTTGGGACAAGGGCATTCAGCAGGTCATTGCTAATGGCTGGATCACGAATCCGCTTGCCGGAAGCGTAACTCGCCCAACCGGTGCGATCTACTCAGGGATCAGCAGCAAATGTCTCGACTACGTGACTGTGTCGGGGAGTACAGCAATCAATGCAGTGCTGAACGACTGCAGCAGCAGCGCCTCGCAACAGTGGAACCTGAACAGCGGACAGATCGTGATTGCTGGTAAGTGCCTGGACATCAACGGGAACGGCACGGCCAGTAAGACCCCTGTTGATTTGTTCAGTTGCAACGGGCAGACGAATCAGCAATGGGCGGTGCAGAATGGAGAACTGGTCAACCCTGCCACCGGCTTGTGCCTGGACGATCCAGGTGGAAGCACGACGAACGGCACACAGCTTGAGATCTACACTTGCAACGGCGGCAGCAACCAACGCTGGCGCGTGCCCTCAGAAGGACCGGTGGTATCCGGTTTGCCAGGCAACCTCTGCCTGGATTCGTTTGGCGGCTCAACAGCCCTGCGAAACAAGGTAGACGCCTACGGTTGCAACCAGTCGGCTGCGCAGCAATGGAAGGCAACGAACAACACAATTACCTTTGATGGACAATGTCTCGACATCAACAATGGCGTCGCTGCGGGTACACCGCCGCAAGTAGAGGTGTATACCTGCAACGGAGGCACGAACCAAGTGTGGGTGCCGAGCAATGGGGCATTCGTCAACCCTGTTTCAGGCAAGTGTCTTGATGTTCCTTTAAATGCGGCTCCGGGAGTGCAGCTTGACCTTGCGAGTTGTAACGGGAGCGCAAACCAAAACTGGACGCTGCCGTAACCAGGGTTCCATCGGAAGAATATGCGGAGATGAAAGAAAGCGGAATACAGCCCTTTTTCACCTCGCATACTGTATCAGGGCTGGAAGATTTGTCATAGTACGTAGTAATGGAGAACTTACATGAAACAATTATGCCTTGCGTCTTTCCGTAAAACATCTGTCGTTGCTGTTCTTATACCTGGATGCATGTTGATTCGGCCTGCCGCGGCTCAAAACGCGGCAGCCGCCTTCAATGGGTATAACTCGGCGTATCTTGTGCAGCAGAATGGGCAAACCTTCTATGCACCCACCATTGGCGGTACCGTCCCTGAGCAGGAATGGTCTGAAGCTCTGGACATCTTTGCTGCACTGGATGCTTACCGGTATAGCCGTACCCAGTCCGGTTTGAATCTTGTGAACTCTTTGCTAAATAGCCTGACCTATTACAACTCTGCAGGTGGCCCGTATGGTAATTGGCAGACCGATGGCTGGGACGACAACTTGGAATGGATGGTGAACGCCTATTTGCAGGGCTACCTGCTTACCGGAAATACCGCTTACCTCGCACAGGCTGAGGCTGGCTGGAATAACGCGTATAACCAGGGATGGAACACCACGTACAACGGCGGAGGCATTTGGGAGGAGACTCCGCAGGACACCTCAAAATGCTCTCTCAGCAACGACCCTTTTATCTGGGAGGGCGCCGAACTCACCTTGGCAACCCAGGACGGAAGTTATTTGAGCAAAGCCGAAACGGTCTATAACTGGATGCGCACCAATCTGGTAAATACGACCAGCAGTAACAATGCCCTTGGCGCGCCGGGACAGGTCAACGGGTGTGTCTTCACCAACGGAAGCCTTGGGGGCTCGGACAATGTTTATGATGCGGGAAGCTTCGTCGAAGCAGCAGTCCAGCTTTACAAGCTGACGGGAAACGCCCAGTATTCCACCGACGCAGCGCGGACGATCAATCACATGGTTGGCAAGAGCTCGATTCTTCCCTACGCGGGTAGCGGTGAGGCTGGACACCAGTGGGAGTACTGGTTTACGCGTGGCCTAAGCGACTATGCGACCCAGACGGGTACTTGGGGCACGTACCAGTCCTACCTGCAGAACAATGCCAATCAAGCCTGGAACGAACGGAACACCACGTATAACATTACCTGGAACGACTGGTCGACCCCGACAAACCTTTCCGGTATCTCCGGCGATACAGGAAATGATCCGGAGGAGATGTCGAGCGCCGCAGCGGTGTGGCAACATCTACCTCCTCCCGCACTCAATCTTTCGGGAACTTGGCAGATTCAGAACGTAAATAGCGGACTGGCGATGAATGTGTATGGGGGATCAACTGCCAATAATGCGGCAATTGTCCAGTACCCCTTTTCGAGCGGTCAGAACAATGCGAAATGGCAATTCGTCCCAACGGGTGGCGGTTATTACCACATTGTCAATGTGAACAGCCAGTTAGCGGTCAATGTGACAGGAGGTTCGGCGCAAAAAGGGGCAGCTATCATTCAGTACACGCCGCAGGGAACGAATCCAGGAAACGACCAGTGGTACCCGGTTTTAAATCCGGATGGCAGTTATTCCTTTTACAACCAGAACAGCTATCAGGCGCTTGAGGTTCCGGCTTTCAGCACAACCTCAGGAACACAACTCACGCAATACTTTGGCAACTTCGGTACCAATCAGGAATGGAAGTTGATTCCTGAGTAGAGTCTATGCGGCTTCCAGGACAAAGGCTTATGTCCTGGAAGCTCGCGATGCTGTGGGTCTGCCGTGATGAGCCGTCATGACTCAAGCTCTGCGGTCGAGGGCTCGCCCCAACCCGGACGCCACCGTGAGACAGAATAGGTCAAGTGAAACTC
>CAXTTZ010000001.1:26693-50411 GCA_964247325.1 uncultured Acidobacteriaceae bacterium
AGGACTCGAACAAACGAGTCCTCGACCTTCTCACATATAAGGTCAATGCAAAGTCCGGCCAGGAAAATTGACATTTCTGTCGTCTCCCCAAGCTAAAGGCGGATGACATCGCAGCTTCGAAGGAGGAGAATGGGGTTTCACCTCTTTTCAGGTGAGGCAAACGGGCGAAACGGCAGTTGTTGTGCATTTGTGCAGAGTGGGGCTTTTGGACAGGATGTATGCGGGCCATGCAGATCGATAGCAAGAAGCCAGGAGGCCGCAAAGCCCTGGCCCGTATCTTGATGCTCACCTTGGCGTTTCTGTGCGTAGGCGCACGGAACGTGCATGGCTTGGAGAGAGGAAAGGATCTGCGGCAGTACCTGCTTCGCACGTGGATGTCGGCGCAAGGACTTCCCCAAGACTCGATCCATGCGGTGCTGCAAACGCGTGACGGCTTTTTATGGATCGGCACAGAAGGAGGGCTGGCCCGGTTCGATGGCGCAGCCTTTGTCGTGTACAAAGCCGACACGGCAAACTCGATCCCTGGCGACTCGATTACAGGTCTTGCCGAAGACCGCGACGGTAGTTTGTGGATCGGCAGTAATGGAGGGCTGTCGCGCTACCGCGATGGGCGCTTCGAGACCTTTACCAGCCGCGACGGTCTGCCCGGCAATTCGATCTGGCGCATGGCGGCGGACCCTGCCGGGGGGTTGTGGGCGGTTACCAGGAATAGCGAGCTTTTTCATTTCGACGGCAAAAAGGCGTACCGCTGCGAGAGCCCTTTCGCTGGGCGTGTTCAAGAGGTAAACGCGTTGCTCGAGGATCGCGGCGGCACGCTATGGATCGCGACGTTTCATGGCTTGTTCTCGGTCCGGAATGGGCGAGTCATGCGGCGGTTCAGTCGTGGGGACGGTCTGGCGGGCGATCGGGTGTATGCGCTGGCCTTGGACCGCGCGGGCCAGCTTTGGAGCGCAGGCGAGGGCGGACTCTCGCATACGTCCTCCACGGGCTTCGTTGCCGTCGCGGTGCCGCACCTGAGCACGGCTACCCTGCTTGCCTTCGATCCCGCAGGGGAGGACGACGCGGTCTGGACGGGGGCGACCGGACAGGGGCTCTTTCGTTTAAGCCGCAAAGGCGTGGAGCGGCTGCAGGCCACACAGGGGCTCATCAGCGATGAACAATACCTGCTCTACTTCTCGCGCGACGGCAGCTTGTGGCTGGGAGCGCTGAACGGGCTCAATCAGCTGAGCGACGGTGCCGTAACCTCCTTCAGCGCGGGCGAGGGCCGGCCGCGGTCGACCTCCAGGATGCAGAGAGCACTGGGCCCAGACGGCGAACTCTGGTTCGGCCAAGGCACGTTTCTGTCGCATGTTCACGATGGTGCGTTGACCCCGCTCCGAGGTAGCTCTGAGGGTGAGACGGTCGGGCCTTCTAACCTCGCGCGACTCCGTTCTCGCGGTTTTCGCGCCATCTCGCTTTGGGTGCGCAGCAACAATCGCGACAGCCAAGGTCTTGTGCTCAAAGATGACCACAACAGGAGCCTCCTAACAGACGGCGTGACAGAGCGGGCTCTGCTAGCCATTCCCTGGGGCTCTGTGGGTTCGATGCTGGTGGATAAAAGCGGAACGATTTGGACGGCCGGCTCGGACATCGGCGTCGTGGCGTACCCGGCGCACAGCGCGCCCCGCACGTACACGACGGCAAACGGACTGGATGATAACAATGTGTTGGCCCTGGCCGAAGATAGTACGGGCAGCATCTGGGTCGGCACGATCTCCGGGCTCGACCGCATTCGTGGCGGCGTAGTGAGCCGGGTTCTTTCCTGCGCCGACGTCAATGCCATTGACCCCTCCGCAGACGGCAGCCTGTGGGCGGGCTCGGACTCGGGTCTCATCTATGTGCCTCCCGATTTCGGGGCGCCCTCGGTCCAGATGGTGCGAACCTTTACGCAGCGCGACAACTTGCCGACCAGCCTGATCAAGGGCGTCGCACAGGACACGGCAGGGTACCTGTGGCTCGGCACCGAACAGGGCGTTATACGCGTGAAAAAGGCCGATCTGCTCGCCCCTGGGGAGCACGCCCGGAGCGCTCCGGTCGTGTTCGGTGCCGGCGACGGCCTTCGCAGCACGCAGTTGCATACCAATTCCGTGTTTCGCTCCCGCAATGGCGACATCTGGTTGCTCACCATGGGAGGGCTGGCCGCGCTTGATCCACGCAGGACGTTGGCTAAACCTTTGGCTTCGATCGCGATCGATCGGGTGGAACTCGACGGTCGAGAGGCAAGCGTTGATCCGGCGTTCTCTCTCGTCGTGCCGGCTGGGCGTCATCGCCTCACCGTCCACTACGCGCTTCCAGAGTTCCGGTTTCCTAGCCGCATCCAGTTTCGCTATAGGCTGGAGGGATGGGATAAACAGTGGACAGAGGCGGGCGGTCTTCGGGTAGCTACCTATACTGGCATCCCGCCCGGCCGATATACCTTTCAAGTCGCAAATTCTGACGGCTACGGCGGCTGGGCCTCGACAGACAGCAGCCTGTTCATCAAAGTGCAGCCCTACTTTTATGAAACAGGATGGTTTCTAACTTCGGCCGCTTTGCTCGCAGCTGTCGCGGTCTCGCGGGTGCATCGTCTTCGCGTGGCCCAGGTTCGCGCCCGGATGGACGCGCGCATGCAGGAGCGCACGCGTATCGCCCGCGAGCTGCACGACACACTGCTGCAGGGCGTGCTGGGCATTTCCATGCAGATGTATGCCGCCTCACACCAGGGTTCAGCTTCCGGCCCTGTAACAGCTTTGCTCGGCCACGCTTCGCAGCGCTTGCGCGAGATCGCGGAACAGAGCCGCCAGGCCGTGGACGACCTGCGCTCCCCCCTCCCCTCGCCCGATTCGCTCGAAGGCGCGCTGGCGCTCACGTTGGGCGAGATGGAATTGCCGATCGGTATGAAGCCTCGCATCCACAGCATCGGTGCGCGCGTGGAGCTTCGTCGTGCGGTGCAGACAGAGATCGAGCGAATCGTGCGAGAAGCGGTGGCCAACGCCCTGCAGCACTCTGGCGCCGATATCGTGCAAGTCGATATCCTGTACCAACCTGCCCACTTTTTTGTAAGCATTAGCGACAACGGACGGGGTATGGTCCCCCAAGCTGAACGGGCAGCGTGGCATGGCCACTGGGGCATTGCGGGTATGCGCGAGCGAGCGGAGTCCATCGGCGCACGCCTGCGTATCTTGCCCAATGCTCCCCGCGGTACCGTAGTGGAACTCTCGCTATCCGGAGCGGATGCGTACGTAGGAGCTTCGCGCTGGAACCGGTGGTTCTCCGAACGCCGGTGGCTCCGCCGAGAGCACAAAGAAACCGTCTCCCATCCGGAGTTGCTTTAGAATTAGTCCACCTTGAATCATACGAATGATACGAATTCTCAGCGTCGACGATCATCCGGCTTTCCGCGAGGGGCTTACGGCGATCTTGAATACGCAAACGGATATGCGTCTTGTCGCCCATGCCTCGACCGCGCAGGCGGGTATCACGGCCTTCGGCGAGCACCTGCCAGACGTGACCCTTATGGACATTCGGCTGCCGGACCGCTCCGGCATCGAAGCCCTTACCGCGATCCTCGCCACACACCCGAAGGCTCGCGTGCTCATGCTTTCCACCTTCGGAGGCGACGCCAGCATCGCGCGCTCGCTCGCGGCCGGAGCGCGCGGCTACATGCTCAAGACCATGCTTCCAAGTGAGATGCTGGACGCCATACGCGTGGCGCATGCCGGGAATAAATGCATTCCTCCGTCGGTGGCCACGCAGCTTGCTGCCTATCTTTCAGAGCAGCCGCTCACCATGCGCGAGATCGAAATCCTGAAGCATGTGTCCACAGGCCATGGTAATCAGGAGATCGGCAAGCTGCTCTATATCAGCGAGCAAACGGTGAAAGCTCACCTAAGGCACATCATGGACAAACTGGGCGCGAGCGACCGAGCTCATTCGGTCGCCATTGCCGTGCGACGGGGCTTCCTGGAATTATAGAGCGGAGCCAAATTCATTATTGAGTTCGCACCACCGAAAGGTTGTCGAATTGGTCCGTATCGTAGCCGACGAGACCCAGCCCAATCTGCCCGTTGCTGTAGGAAGCATCTGTGAGTGAGGTAAGGTTCACACCGTCCACCGAGGCGGTGATCTGTGCTTGGTGGAAAGAAAGGCTGAGTCGGTGCCAGTGCCCCGTGCCGAGCGGCGCTGCAGACCCCCGGGCCAACGGCGTGCGGTCGCCGTCTGAGTTGCTCTTCAGCAGCGTCCATGCGCCCGTGTCGGCAACCTGCAGGAAGTAGCCCTGCTGGTGCGACTGCGGTCTTTTCTGGATGGCTGCCCGCCCGATCAACTCTACGGTCCCGGGCTTGGCCAACTCCGCATCTACGCTTACGGTGTAGTCGGACCACGACGAGTCGCCTACGAGCGTGAAGGCGTCGCTATCGTCTTGCCATTCAATGGGCTTGATCGGTGCCATCTGCTGCAGGCACTTACCCGCTCTGCCTGCGCATGGCTGAACCTCGAAGGATCCCTGCATGTCGGAAACATACCGGGCCTCCTCTCCATTACGGTAGCGATCGAAGTTGTCCTGGTAGGGAAGAGCGAGGTGGTTCGCCGGGGGAGGCGCAGCGTCCCCTTTGCCCGCGCTTCCTAAGGTGCTGAAGGTGTACACATAGCCGGGTTGAAGAGTGAACCGGGAGCGGTCGGAACCATCCGGGCTTAGGTCGGCTAGGTGATGGAACTGGTTGCTGCCGTCTGTGGCATTGAGGTCGGTGGCCCATACATGCAGTGGCTTGCCCGACAAAGCTCCAGAAGCGTTGAACCCCAAAGCGGAAGGTGATGTGGCGCTGGACGTCTCGACAATCGTGGTTGCGTCGGCGCCATTGGGTGAGCGCAGCGAAACGTAGCTGCCGTTGAGACGATCTCCGTGAAGGTAACCGCCGGCGCTGTCCACAAACGTCCATCCTGGCTCGGTGAACTGCGTGACGTGTGCGGTGACCCACAAGCTTTTTCCGATACTGAAGTTGCCCGACCAGGGCTCCGCAGCAACCATCAGTCCCACCGTCGGATAGGGCAGGTTTGGAGTGATGGACGCAACGAGCGGCCAATTGAGAAATCCCGTCATCTTCGCGTCGAGATAGCCGCGGGTGATTGCCCGGATGAGGGGGGCCGCGCCCGTGTTGTCATCCTGAGAACCATTTTCGCTGTCCCAAAGCGGCTTGCCCGAAGCGACGCCTGCGGCTGTGGAATGGCAAGAATCCGCGCTGCCTCCATCGCCGCCCTCGCATGAGTAATGCACGCCGACAATATCGATCGAACGGGAGAACTCGGGGTCCTTTGCCATGTCGGCGGCTACCTTCCAGCCGGAGTCATCGCCAACAATCTTCGTTGCAGGATATTTCGTCGCCAGGGCGGCATGTAGGTTCTTGTACCACGGGACATCGAACCCCCTCTCATTCCAGCCACCAAGGTAGTCGATCGCCAGGCCATGCGTATGCGCGCAGTCCATCCAGGTCATAACGTAATCGACCATGTCCTGAGACCAGAATTTGCCGCCACCGATCCACCCCGGTGCAGCCCAGGCTAGACCGTAGAGCTGGAGGTTCGGGTTGCGGCGTTTGGCCTCTTTCGCCAGCCAGAACTCGTATCCCGCGTTGCAATTCACCACGCCGCGTGTGTGCTCGATACTCGGCTCGGCACCGTCGGTGGAGTTTGCGTCTCCGCCAATCTCCAGCTTGAGGACCTGCAGCGATGCACCGTAGCCAGGCTTGAACAGGTAATCTAGAATCTGGTCCCGCTGCTTGGCCGGGTAATCAATGAGAAGGCGCGAGTTGCCGCCGCCGCCACTGATAGCTCCGACGCCCCCGAAGACACGGCCCGTGCCCGCTCCGTCAAGTTTCACAACCGTGGTTAGTGCTGACGGCGTGGGCTCCTGCGCGGCCACTATCAGCGAAGCGCTCAGCAGCGCGATCCCAACTCGCATGCCTCTGCTCACCATGTACAATTCCTGCTTTCCTTTGTTACGTGCTGATAGCCCAACGTGAGTGCACGGGGACAGAAAAGGTTGACTACTAAGTAAGTCGAGATGCTGCGTACGTCCCGGGCTCCGGGACGTATGCAGCGAATTCATGACAGCTGCCGTCAGCAAGACTCAGTACGAAAGCCTGAGCGAGAACTGAAAGAAGCGCGAGTTGGGGGTATTGTTCTGGAAAAATCGGTAGCTGCCGGGGCCGACAACCGCTCCGTTTGGCCCGTCATTGCCACCCGTGATGATGAAGGCAGGTGTGTTGAGAAGGTTGAAGATATCGGTGCGGAACTGCAGCTGCGACTCACGATAGAACGGGAAGGACTTGAAGACCGATATGTTCGTGCGGTTGTAGCCGATACCCGGGATCTGGTTGTTGCGATCACCCAGAAATGGCGCGGCAGCAGCGGCGCTGGTGATCGGGCCTGTAACGGCACTGCCCGGCAGCGGATTTTTGAAGGCGCAAGGATTGAACCAAGCCGACAAGGTGTGCACCTTCGTGGGGCAGGTAGCGCCGGCAGGAAAGTTCAAGCTGGGATCCGGCGTCCCACCGCCCAAGAAGGGATCGCGGAACAGAATGGCATTCTGGCCGAGATTGTTGACCCCTGTAAAATTAGAGGTACCCACAGTGAAGGGCTCACCATCTTGAATCTGTTCGGTGAGTGAGGTCTGCCACCCTCCTAAGGCCTGTGTAGCGATGCCTCCACCATTCAACCAGCGCTGGCCCCGGCCCACCGGCAGGGTGTAATTTCCGTTAAAGGTGTAGCGGTTGCGTACATCTTCCGGCCCGTTGGCATAGCCTTCGCGCGTGCCGAAGATATAGTAATTGGGCGCTCCGCCCGCACTTGTGAAGTTGTCGCCTTGGGCGATCGCGGTTCCGGAGTCGGTCATTTGGTGCGACCAGGTATAGGTTGTCAGGAAGCTGAGGTTTCGGTTTAGGCGTTTTTCCAGCTTGGTCTGCAGCGAATGGTATGCCGCGAGGCCGTCGTTCAATTGGTAGCTCAGCCCGATGTTGCTGAACGGATTTTGAGAGTTGCTGGTGCCGCAAGGGAGGTTCGTCGGCGCACCCCCAGGCCCATCGCTGTTGCACAACGGTGTGATGACCGGCGAACTGTTGGCGTTGACGAAGTTGGAAGCATGGCGCGTGAGCGAGCCGACGTAGCCGATCGTCGCCGTAAAGCCGTGTCCAAAATCACTCTGAAAGGAGAGGTTGAATTGCTGCGTGTAGGGCGTCCGGAGATTGTTCGTGATGCCGTTCAGGCTGGGTGTACCGTTCGCGTTCGCAAGTCCGCCGTTGGCGAGGAAGTCGGTGTAACCGTTCTCCAGAGTAATGCCGTCGGTAAGGCAGCCATTGTTGAAGGTGCAGGCCACGTTGCCGGGATTCGTAATGGCGGTCCTGAAAAAGAAGGGGTAGTTCAGCCCCAGATTGGGGGCGAACCCGGTGCTTTCGAGCCCGCCGTAGTAGAGGCCATAGCCGGCGCGGATGACGCTTCGAGGGTCTAACTTGTACGCAAGTCCGACGCGCGGCCCCCAGTTTAGTGTTTGGTAGTCGATGAGGTACTGGTTGCTCGTATATTTGACCGTGATGTTGTTTGCTTCAAGCTGACTAAGGAAATTCGCCGGCAGCGGAGTGTTCCGTGCGCTGTTGGGGAGAACGTACACGCCGGCGCTGCTCGATTTGCCTTGTTGACCGTTCGCGGGGTCGTACGTCACGCCCGCAGTTTGATAAAAGTCCGCCTGCGCGCCATGACGCTCGAAGTACGGCGTCTGGTTTTCGACCCGAAGTCCGAGGTTGACGGTCAGTCGATCCGATACTTTCCAGTCGTCCTGAATGTATGCGCCGCGATCCCAGCGCACATCATCTACCGTGTTTGTTGAAGTCAGGTAGCTGTTGTTTTGATTGTCCGAAAGGAAGTCGGCGATGGGATTGCCGGTGTTGGGAATGCCATACGCGCTGGAATAGCTTCCGGTGTAGTTATAGTTTCCGTGCCCGCCTGGAGGTTGCAGCGTACTGAAGCGGATACGCTGGATGCTTACGCCAGTTCGTATGGAGTGATTGCCGAGCGAAAAAGTCACATTGTCGAGTGCCTGCCAGACATTCTCATGCTCGTCCGACGGGTAGTAGTTGGGCGAGCCGGCATCTTGAATGCCGGCATTTCCGGGAAAGTAAAGGTTCGGAAGGCCGCCGTTTAAAGGGCTCTCCGGGATGCCCCCAAGACCCAAGGAAGCGGCAAGGCCAAGGTTGGTCGCGTTGGGTTGGGTATAGGAGAAGTGCCCATAGTTATAGCCGAAACGAAATTCGTTCAAGATTTTCGGAGTGAAGACGTGCGTTTCGCTCAGGGCAAAGTTCTCCCCGAGGTTTACCTCGTTTCCGTCGGTGCCGAAGCCTCCGCCGTCCAGGATGGGACCCAGCGGCGGCGGGTAGAACTGGTACTCATGCTGGTAGCTGTAGCGGACAAAGGCCTGATCGGCCGCGCTTGCGTTGTAGTCGACGCGCGCGTCCCACTGCACGGTATTGTCGGTATTGTTGATCGGCGTGGTGTAGTTGCTGCGGAGCAGGCCGTTCCCTGCGGTGTTGACGCGGTTGGGAAGCGGATAAAGATTAAGAATCCTTTGCGCGATCGGGTTGATCGCCGAAGGGCACAATACATTGATCTGACCATTACAGCTTTGCTGATAGGGGCTCGCTGTGGCAATCGTCGTGCCTTGCACCGGCGCATTCGGGTTTAGGTTCGGGCCGCCGCCGGACCGTTGCTGATACAGGAAGATTGGCGCGCCACCGGTATTTGCAGAATTTAGCAGCTCGGTGAAGTTGCCCTGCCGCTCGAGCGGCGTCGGCACGGTCAGGATCACATTGGTGCCGTTCACAATACGATTGCCCTGAACGTCGCCGAAGAAGAACAGCTTGTTCTTGAGCAAAGGGCCGCCCAAGGTGCCACCGAAGATGTTCTGGCGATACTCCGGGATCCGGCTGTTCGGCGGGTCAAAGTATTGGTGCGTGTTGAAGGCGTCGTTGCGAAGGTACTCCCACAGACTGCCATGGAAGGTGTTGGTTCCCGACTTGATGCTCGCGTTCACGACGGCGCCGGAGGAGTGTCCGAACTCAGCGCTGTAGCTGCTGGTCTGAATGTTGACCTCGGCCATGGCGTCTGGCGGCGGCTGGATGGTGTAGGACGCGCCGTTCAGGAAGTCGACCACATTCACGTTGTTGTCGACGCCATCCAGGATGAAGTTGTTCTGGTCCGAGCGGGAGCCGCTCGCGGAAAAGTCGCCCGTGCCCGCGCCACGAGCCCCGGATGGGGGCGCGACGCCGGCACTTAGCTGCGCGATGAATAGCCAGTTGCGGCCGTTCAGGGGCGTCTCGTCCAGAGCTTGCGCGCTGAACACCTGACCCACGGAGGCCTGCTCCGTTTCAAGCAAAGGCGGCTCCGTACTCACGGTCAC
Source organism: uncultured Acidobacteriaceae bacterium (assembly GCA_964247325.1). Lineage (GTDB taxonomy): Bacteria > Acidobacteriota > Terriglobia > Terriglobales > Acidobacteriaceae > Granulicella. The sequence goes on from CAXTTZ010000001.1 coordinate 36,154, forward strand.
GTTCTGCGCCTCGGTGCCTGGTTGCAGGACCAAGTCGGCGTTTACGCGTTGCTGCGCATCTACATGGAGATTGTCCTGAAGCGTGGTCGCAAACCCTGGCGCCGTCGCACGAACCGAGTAGTTGCCGATCTTGACGGGAGAAAAGGTGTACACACCTCGCCCGTCTGCGGCGACGTTCAAGACCAAGCCTTGGTCCTTATTGGTAAGCGTGACTTGAGCCTTCGGAACAACCGCACCCGAGCTGTCGGTCACTACACCCACAACTGCGCCTTGGTCTTGCTGAGCGTAGGCCGCTACGCTTACTACCATCGGAGTAAGCAGGAACGGCGCAAAGGAACAGCCGCGTCTCAACCACATCGCATTCATTGTTGGGCCTTTCGAGAATCATCCATAAGATTTTGCAAACACCCCGGCAAGACGACTGAGAACAATCGCTACGCTGGTGAGAAAACGAAATTTCTGCTGTCGTCGTGCAGCATAAGGGCCGGGAAGCGGCCTTGGCATCGACAGAACGAGTGATTCGTCAATCACTCTTTTGGGTGATCGTCTGGATAGAGCGCACCAGCGCTCAACTGCAGCGAGCTTAAGGAAACGACAAAAGGGCGCACCGATCTGCAATGCTATGCGCACTTCCTCGAAAAGCAGAAGTCGAAGTACGTTTTTAGGTCCGCTCGGAGATCGCGGATGGATCGAAGAATAACGGTTTGATGTGCCGCTCGAACAGGTTCGCTGTCACGTTGCGAGAGATGACCTCGCGGTTTGCCTTGAGAGCATCAGTGTATTGGGTGCCCATCTTGGCTGCTACTTTGAAGCCTACGTGTAGCAGCTGTCTGAGGTTTGGGTTGTAGAGCGGGTGCGTTGGGTCATGGCGTAGAGCGTCCACGAACTGATTACTCGTCCAGCCATCCACCGCACTTGGGGATGGCAGCTGGGCCGTGTCGATATGGATCACGGTGGCATACGGCGCGCACAATTCATCGGCATGCGCGTAGGCCTCGGCGTAGATTTGCTTGGCAAGCGCGAGACCACTCCCTCCAGCCTCGGCCAGGCCGATGACCTCTTCGAGCCATGTGGTCCCAGCGGTCTTCACATGCACGCCCGCGTCGAACTCCGCGAGGCCTTCGCGAATGGAACGATAGATAGACCATTTGTCAGAGCCCGAGTGGACGCTGAGTTTGAGGTTTTTCGGAAGATCGTAGCGGCCCACCGCGTATGCGACCGTGGCCAGATCCTCGCGAAACTCCTTGGCAAACTGCGGCACGTTTCCGACGTAGTCCACACCCTTGTTGAAGCGGCCAGTAAACTTGGGCGCGATCGTCTGCACGGGAATCTTCTCGTCCGCAATGGCTGCGAGAATGATCAGAAGCTCGGGTGGAGTCTGTGGCGAGTCGGTCTCGTCCATGGAGATCTCCGCAACAAAATTGTGTTCTCCCTTGCGTTCCGCGACGGCCCGGTAGATCTCGCCGGCATGTTGCACGGCAGCCAAGTACTGCGCCGCAACACGCCGCACAAACGCATCGTCCAGGGGAAATGGTTGGGCGATGTTCGGGATGGTTACCGTGCCGCTCAGCTCCGGATGCCGTGCCATAAACTGCCCAATCTGATCCGGGTCAGACTTTTGACCGATGTTGTCCGCAACGTCGATCGTGAAAAAGTCGCATGGCTCCACGAAGCGCTCGAAGGTCTTTAGCTGAATGTGATCGGCATCAACGAAGTAAGGCTTGTTCCAGCCCAACGCCTTCACGGCAGCGTCAGCCGCAGCGCGCGTGCCGCTCGGCTCAGAACCGATGATGGTGTGTTCGCGGTTGGACTTGTTCCATACCGGAGTGATCTCTGCGCCCGCCTCGGCCGCCAGCACGCACGCGCGCAGTTGCGCCTCCGCCTGATGGGCAAATCGGTCCCCCATACCGAGCGAATACTTTGAAAGTTCCATCGGTGAGCCTCGTTTCTCTTGCGTCTTTAAGATGCAGCGATTGCCGTGAACCAGACAGGGGCACCAAGGATTGCGTTGGATCCGCTGCGGGTTATTGATTCACGCCGCTGGCCAGAAAGCCGCCATCAACCACGAGGGTCTGCCCGTTGGTAAACGAGGCTGCCTCGGAGGCAAGGTAGATGGCCGCCCCAACCAGCTCCTCGGTCCTCCCAAATCGTCCCATGGGGGTACGCAGACGCAGCTCCTGGCCTCGTGGCGTGCTGTCCAGGAGCTCAGCATTGAGCGCCGTTCGAAAGACACCGGGCGCAATGGCGTTCACCAGCACGCCGTGTTTTGACCACTCCACAGCGAGCGACCGCGTGAGCGAGACCATGGCTGCCTTGCTGGCGGCATAGGCAGTGACCTCGTTGAGCGCCACAAAGGAGTTCAGCGAGGCGATATTGATGATGCGCCCGTAGCCTTTCTCGATCATGTGCTTGCCGAAGACCTGGCAGGCGCGCAGTGTGCCCGTGAGGTTGGTGTCCAGAATATCCTGCCATTCGGCCTCGTCCTGGGTCAGCGTGGGTGTTCGCTTGATCTTGCCCGCGCAGTTGACGAGGATGTCGACCGCGCCCAGCGTGTTGACCGCATTGCTGAGGAGATCTACGAGCTGCCCCCGATCCTTCAGGTCCGTGGGCTGCCGCAGCGTGCGCCGGCCGCGTGCCTCGATCGCATCGGCTACCTCATGCACCTGGGGTTCGCGGCGTCCCGTGCTCACGACGTCGGCGCCGGCCTCCGCGAGTCCTAGACTAATCGCGCGGCCGATCCCAGAGGTGCCGCCAATCACGACGGCGACACGGCCTTCCAGGTTCAGGGGATGCTTGTTCACACGGTCCTCCTTTTGTTTTCCGAATGCATTTATGCGATGCTTTCTGCGATCTCTGCCCGCTTTAATCCTGGTACCACCACGCGCAAAATCACCAGGGCCCCTAGGTACACCGAACCGGCCAGCACAAAAAGCGGCGTGTAGCTGTGCGTCATCTGCAGGATGCGGCCCGCGCTGATCGACAACAAGACACCGCCCAGCGAGCCCGCCATGCCGCCGATGCCGACGACCGATCCCACAGCGCTGGAGGGAAACATGTCAGAAGCAGTGGTGAACAGGTTGGCTGACCAGCCCTGATGCGCCGCGGCGGCCACGCTAAGCAGCCCGATGGCGACCCACTCCGACTGCAGATGACCCGCGAACAGCATAGGGACGGCACACAGCGCGCAGAGGAGCATGGCAGCCAGGCGTGCCTTGTTGATCGGCAATCCGAAGCGGCTGAAGAGCGCCGGCAGCCAGCCGCCACCGATGCTGCCCACCGCGGACACGTTATAGACCAGAATGAGCGGCAGGCCAAGGTGGGACAGGCCCAGGTGGAAGCGGGAGTCGAAGTAGCTCGGCAACCAAAACAGGTAAAACCACCAGATCGGGTCGGTGAGAAACTTCGCCGCGGCAAAGGCCCAGGTTTGGCGTACGCCTAGCAGCCTGCTCCACGGTAGATTCGGCCCCTTCTGTTCGGCAACCTGCTCACGGATGTGCCGCAGTTCCTCCCCAGAAAGGGTGGGGTGCTCCTGTGGCTTGCGATAGTGGGTATACCACCAGAGGATCCAAACTAGACTGAACAAACCCGTGCACAGAAAAGCGGCACGCCAGCCAAAGCGGAGCGTCACCCAGGGAATCAGCGCCGGTGCGATCATGGCGCCAATGTTCGCTCCGGAGTTGAAGATGCCCGTGGCAAGCGAGCGCTCCTTCTGCGGAAACCAGTCGGTGACGGTCTTGATGGCTGCTGGGAAATTACCGGCTTCGCCCAGCCCTAGAAAGAAGCGCGCCACGCCGAAACCAAAGGCAGAATGCGCCAGGGCATGCGACATGGCCGCCAAACTCCAGGTGCCCATGATCAGTGCATAGCCCAAACGCGACCCTAGCCGGTCCACTAAACGCCCTGCCAGCAGCAGCCCCGCCGCATACGCCACCTGAAACGCCGCAATGATGTACCCGAAATCGACTTCGGTAAGACCGATGCTGCGTTCCAGGGTTGGTTTCAACAGCCCAATCACCTGGCGATCCATATAATTGATCGAGGTCGCCACGAAGAGCATGGCGCAGATGGTCCAGCGTACCCGGCCGCGCCCGCTGCCGGCGATTCTCTCGGATTGGATCAAGGGCGTCATCCAAGCTCCGGCTCTAGCTTATAGCCACCAATCAGGATCTGCGCTTTCGCCTAGGACCTGTAGGCAAGGCGACGAGCCATACGGAAGCTCGTTGTTCTTAAATTGTCTGCTCGGCTACCTGGTCGAACGTGGTGTCCTTGGTCGCGCGTGACCAGAGGATGCGAAGGTCGCTCACGTTGCGAAGCGCAAAATTGGCTTGGGATGGAGCGCTGATCGCAAAGAAATCGGCGCGATGCACATCCTCAAGCCAGAACGCAGGCCGTGGATCAGGGGCGGACGAGGCGATCTCCACATGGGACATCTCGAGGTTCTTAAGATGACGAATGAAGAAGCCTTTGGAGGGGGTGGGGCCGAAGCGGTCAGGGTCAGGGTACGCGTCTTCGATCTCAGGAACCTGCAGGGTGCGCCAGTCTGGAAACGGCTTGGTGCGGTTGCCTGAGGCAAGGGTTATGGGCAGGCCAGCGTTGGCGAAGTAGCAATTGCTGATCTTGACATCCTCGATCCAATCCGAAGGAACTCCGGAGAGGATAGACGCCGCGACGGAAGAGGCGTTGTAGCTCACGACATTTGAGATGAGCACGCGCCGCATAGAGCCGGGCCGCATCGTGTTGGCAGGGCCACGGTTGCGCCGGCAAAGCCGGAGAAACAGGGGAACGTCGGCTGTATCGCGGAACGTCATGTTTGAGAGGACGATGTCTTCGACCAGAGCGCCATCCGCCGTCTCGAGGGCGACCCCCTGCGAACCCTCGGACACACAGTTAGAGATGGCGATGTTACGGAAGCCGCCGTTTGACTCGGTGCCGCACTTGATGCGGCCATTGCCACGGCTACGCGCGGACTTCTTCCAGGTGCCGTGGATGAGACTGCCGAGCTCGTACGCTCCCGTGACAAAGCAATTTGCGATGGTGACGTTTTCGGTGGTGCGCGCATAGCCGAGCGCGTAGCTGGACTTGGGACAAATAGCGTCATCCCAGGGCGAATTTACCGTGCAGTTTGAGACACGGACGTTGTGACAGCAATCCAGGTCAAAGCCATCGCGGTCGGTGTCGACAAGGAGGTTGTCGAGGGTAAGGTTATCGACCCCGGTGGCGAGCAGGGCAAAATGGCCGCCCTTGAGCACGGAAAAGTCGCGGAGCAGGACGTTGCGGCAGTTCTTTAAGGCGATCGCCTTGTTGCCGACCCCGGGCTGCTCCGCCACGAAGGACGGGCCGGAGGCGCTGCGATAGCCGCGGGAGAGACCTTTGCCATGAATGAGGCCCGCGCCCGTGATCGAGATATCGCTGAGGTCCTCGCCGTAGATCAGGGAGTTCGCCCAATGGTTGTGACCGTAATCCTGGTACGCCTCCCAAGGTTGCGCAGGGCCCGCGGGATCGTACGTGCCTCCGTTGTAACCAGTTGCCTCGCCGGGTTGGGGAGAATCGGCTGCGAGGAGGGTGCATCCACGGGAGAGGTAAAGATCGACCTTCGATTTCAGGCGAATCGTGAAGCAGACGTACGTGCCGCTGGGAAAAACTAGGGTGCCTCCGCCGGCAGCGGCAACGGCTTCAATCGCCCGGTTGATGGCCGGCGTGTCGACGGTCTTGCCGTCTCCGGTGGCGCCATACGTCCGTACGTTGAACCTTGCCTCGGTGGAGGTTTCCGGAGCCTCCGCAAGGGCAGTGCGGCCGATCGTCGCTGCCGCAGCCGCTATGGCCAGCGGTGAACCTTTCAGCAGATCCCGACGTAGCGCGTCCATGGCACACGCAGACTAGCATATGGAGCTGTGACCCAGCGCCACGCACTTATTCCGCGTCGACATGGCAGGTCTCCTGGTCTATGCGGTAGATCGCTGAACCAGCGGCTCCGAACAGCGCAAATAACTCTGCGAAATATTTGTATGAAGGATGAAGCAATCTCGTCTGTAGGGTGCATGAGCCATGAAGAACCCAGCTTAGGAGATAGCGGAGTTCTTCACGGCTCATTCCAAGTGCACCCTCACAAAACGCGCAAACATCCTGTGAAGGGCGTAATGGTCTGTTACTGATCGTTTCCTTGTGGGTTGGTGAGAGCGGTGATGCTGCCGAAAAGGCCTCCGCGTTCGCCATTTGGACCGGCTCCGAAGTAAAGGGTGTCGGCGGAACCGGAGGCGCCTGCGCTGCCGAAGGAGAGTCCCCACAAGCCGTCGATCGCGAGGGCGGCATTATTTTTGTCTTTGAGCTCGCCAAGGTACCGCCCCGTTGTGGGATTGTAGGCCACGATGGTGCCGCTGCCGAAGTTGCCCACAAGGAGATCATGGCTATACGCGCCGAAGTCGCCCGGCGCCATTGCCAGGCCCCAGGGAGCGTTCAGAAAAGAGCCTCCCTGAAAGATTTGCAAGAGCTTGCCTTCCGGCGTCATCGAGAGCACAAGGCCAAGGCCCGGACCATCGATCTCGTCGTGTTTGGCCTTGTCCTGTTTCGCGAGCGTGATGTAAAGCGTGCCGCCGATGTTCTGCACATTGAACGGCGCATAGCCCTCAAAGCCGAAAGGAATCAGGCTCAGGGCGATACGCTCTTCGAGCACGGGCGCGTGCTGAAACGTCGTGTCGTACACGGCAATGCGGGCCTTGCGAAAATCAGCGGCGTAAAGGTAATTTGCCGTGGCTGCTGCGGCTTCGTTCTGCTCGTCGCCACGGCTTAACCCAGTGCGGGCCTGCGCCCAGGTCAAGCCCTTGAACACGGACGCGGAGTGCTCATTGACGGTGATGATGGCGGTCGTGGGGGCAACGGTGGGGTTCCAGCCGGAGATCGTGCCGTCTTCTGTCGCGAAGAGAAAGATGGACGGCTTGCCTGGAGCGAGGTTGAAGTCTGGAAACCCATTGTAGATGGTGCCGGTCGGGGTTCCCGTGGCACTCAGGTTCGGGTCACCCGTAGGCACTTTGACCACAAGGGACTCCGTCTTGCCCGTGCCGTCGTAGAGGGTGCTTAGACCTGTGCCGTTATCACTGACCCACCACGCGCCGTTGGTCGCGCGAGAAAGACCCCAGGCATCTACAAGGTTCGGATCGGTTGTGGAAGCCACTCCGGGAACGTTGGAAACCAGATTGGTTTGCGAGTATTGCGGGGTCACCGGCGCTTGTTGCGCTTGCGCCACCGAGGTCAGCGTCGAGGTAAGCGCCGAGGTTAGGAAGAGAGTGCACAAAGCTTTTGTCAGCATGGAAATTTGCTCCTGGGAGGCTAGCTAGGTCAGCCACGACTCGGATGCTAAGGGGAAATGTTGAGCCAAATGTCAGGCCTGTGTCATAGGACTGTCACGAAATAGGCTTGCTGGCGGGGTAGAGGAGGGTGTGCTGCGGGGAGAAATGTCAATGGTTTGTCTTATTTTCTGTAAGGGTCTAGCGCCCCTCATGCGTTTGGCAGAAAATTGCCACCATGCTCCAAGCTCCGCCGCAACGCGAAACGGCAACGCAGAGCGATCAGCGGCAGGCGGGTCCGGTTCTTGTCGTCGAAGATGACCCGCGCATGCAGAGGGTCTTGACGCGGATCTTTCTGGAGGAGGGCTACGCTGTTCAGGTCGCGGCCGACGGCAAGCTGGGCTTGGAGCTGTTTCGTGCGCATCAGCCGGTTGCTGTGGTCCTCGATCTGATTCTCCCCGAGATCTCCGGGCGAGAGTTATGCCGTCTCTTCAAAGCCAACGCGCATGGGACGCCCGTGATCATCTTGAGTGCCATCACAGAGGTCGCCGATAAGGTCTTGTTGCTTGAGCTGGGAGCCGACGATTATGTCACCAAACCTTTCAGTCCGCGCGAGCTGCTCGCGCGCGTTCAGGCAGCCATTCGCCGGACGCGACGGCTCGCGACGGCCGAGGCCACTGCCCACTTTGGCGAGTGTTTTGTTGAGTTTGAGCGTATGGTCGTTCTGCGCTCGGGCGCTGCCGTCCCGATGACCTCGCTCGAGTTCAAGCTGCTTCGCTTCTTTATCACCAACGCGGGGCGCGTGCTGAGCCGCGAGGCCTTGCTCACCGACGTGTGGGGCTACCATGCGTATCCGACAACACGCACGGTCGACAACCTGATTCTCCGGCTGCGGCAGAAGCTGGAAACGGATCCGGCTCATCCCAAGCATTTGTTGACGGTGCACGGCACAGGCTATAAGTTCCTGCTGTAGGGGTGGGCTGTGAGGGAGAAGGGACTTTCGACACGTTTGGTCCTAGTTTCCGCTCTGGTGTTTGTGATCGCCAGCATCACGCTTTCGAGCCTGCTCGCGATACGTCACCGCATCCAGCAGCAGGTGCTCGACGCCTTTCAAAGCGATCTGACCCACTCTGTGGAAGCCTTCCGTGATCTGGAAGCGCAGCAGTTGGAAGCCTTGCAGCGTGAAAACGCGCTCTTGGCCGATCTGCCTAGTTTGAAAGCGCTGATGACCACAGACGATCGCCGCACCATCGCGGACGCTGCCGTTCAATTCTGGAAGGTGAGCGGAAATGACCTCTTCGCGCTTGCGTCCAACGATGGAACGGTTCTGGTCGCCGCTGCCCACGATGCTCCCGACCCTTCGCAGCTAAGCAAGGACCTTGCAGGGAGTCTGCTGCAAACAGATAAGCGATTCTTGCTCAGCAACGGGCACCTCTATGAGTATTCGGTCCAGCCTGTGTATTTCGGCAGCGAGGCGACCGGAACCCTTCTCGGCTACGTCATCAGCGGGTACGCCATCAACGCCGAGTTCTTAAAGCGGGTGACGCGATCCTTTGCGGCCGAAGTGACGTTTTTGGGCGCTGAGGGCGTCCTCACCAGCACGCTGCCAAGCGCGATGCGCCGCGAGGTGGCAAGGCAGCTGCGAACGACCGGTCCGGCAAACGGCCCCGCGGTTACAAAGACGCTGAACGGCCAGCGCTTTCTCACGTCTTCTGTCGATCTGTCGCCCTTAGCCTCCGCGCCCCTGCGATTGCTTGTGATGAAATCTTTCTACCCTGCGGAACAGGCACAGCGCGAGATCAACAGCTTGCTCCTGCTGGTTGGGTTGTTGGCCGTGATCACAGGCACAGCGCTGATGTCGGCCATTGCAGCAGCCGTGACCCGTTCGCTGGAATCTCTCGCGGGTCAGGTACAGACGTTTGGTCAGGCCACATCGCGAGTTCCCCTACCGGTCCGGGGCCCACGAGAGGTGCAGCAGTTGAGCATCGCGTTCTCCAACCTGCAAGAAGAGATTGAACACAAAAGCCGCGCTCTGATCGAAGCGGAACGGCTGGCCACGATTGGGCGCATGGCCAGCTCCATCTCGCACGATCTGCGCCACTACCTAGCCGCTGTCTACGCCAACGCAGAGTTCTTGGCGTCCTCGCGACTCTCCGAGGAGGAACGAGCCGAACTACTTACCGAGGTCCGCGTTGCGGTCAACGGCACCACGGATCTGATTGAATCGCTGCTGACCTTTAGCCGCGGCAGCGGCACCCTGCAACGCGTGCCGGAGGCAGCTTCTTCCATGCTGGATCACGCCCTCAATCTGGTTCGAACGCACCCGGATGCCGGAAGTGTGCGTTGGCACGCACCGTCGCGTGAGACCGGCGCCATCCTCGTTCTTGTGGATCCCAAGCAGATCGAACGGGCCATCTATAACCTGCTGCTCAACGCTTGCCAGGCCACGCGTAAAAGCACGGAGCTGGGCATGGTGGAGATTGACCTGTTTGCTTCGGAGGGCGTGCTGACCATACGTATAACCGATAACGGCCCGGGTGTTCCGGAGTCCATCCGCGGAAGTCTTTTCGACCCTTTCGTAAGCGAAGGGAAACAGAACGGCACAGGTCTGGGGCTTACGCTCGCGCATCTCATCGCGCAGGAGCACGGGGGCTCGGTGGATTTAGTGAGCACCCGTCGCGGCGAAACAACGTTTGCTCTCCGCATCGCGTGCGGGGTTACCAACTATCCTTCCGAACAGGAAGTAACGGCTGAGGTCTCTTCATGAGGTTACAAGCGTTTCGCGCCCTCGTTCTGAGCGTGTTCTTGCTAGGCAGCCGGGTTCTGTCCGCACAAGGGAGCAGTTCGGCAGAATCGCCGCAAGAGGAACTGCAGCGGTTGGCCCAGGCCCTGAATGAGACGCAGGCACAGTTGCAAGCCTCGCAGCAGCAGCTGCTCGAGCTTAGGCAAGCTTTGGCAGCACTGCAACAACGCATGGCCCTCCAGCCAAACTCCGCGCCGGAGAAGGCGCAGGAACCGGCCAACTCGTCCAAGCCTGCGGCACCGCAGGAGGAGGATCTTCGTGATCGGCAAACTACGCAAGAAACACAGATTGCCACGTTAGCCCAAAACAAGGTCGAAAGTGCGTCAAAATACCCTGTACAGGTCAGTGGCTTGGTCCTGTTCAACAGCTTTGTGAACACAAGCGCTGTCGATATTGCTCCCGATCCGGCGACTGCCGTTCGCGGCACGGGCAGCACCGGGGCTTCTTTGCGCCAAACCGTCTTCGGGATTGAGGCGCGTGGTCCGCACTTTGCGGGAGCTGCGAGCCACGCGGATGTCCATGTGGACTTTTTTGGATCGGAAACGCAGGCCATTTACGCCAATCTGGGCGGAGTTCTTCGCTTGCGTACGGCCCACGCCGCGCTTGACTGGGAGAACACGCAAGCCTTTGTTGAATTTGATCGTCCTCTCATCAGTCCCGAGACACCAAGTTCCCTTGTTTCTATGAGCCAACCTGCACTCTCCTGGTCTGGCAATCTTTGGGCTTGGGTGCCGCAGGCCGGGGCTTCGCATCGCTTTGCCTTGAGTTCCGGCTCTCGCCTGGATCTAGCGGCGGCCCTGATCGATGCGCCGGACCCACCCGTGCTGACCACGACCAGTACCAACACGGTAAGCCAGGCGGAGGCGAGCCGGTGGCCTGGCGTGGAGATGCATACCGGACTCAACTTTGGAGATCAAAAGGGCGTTGGAATGGGCGGTTACTTCAGCCCACATCGGCTACCAGGAGCGGGAGGCTACAACGCTTGGGCCGCCACCCTCGATCTGCACACGGCACTGCCGTGGAGCATGTCTTTGAGCGGCAACGCGTATCGCGGGCTGGCGCTCGGCGGCCTTGGGGGAGGTAACTACAAAGACTACGTCTTTCGCGTTGTGGATGGCGTCACGGCGGCGCGTCCTTTGGACGACGTCGGCGGCTGGGCGCAGCTGAAAAAAAACGTGGGCTCCTGGTTGGAAGTCAACGGCGTGGCCGGTACAGACAACGCGTTTGCCAAGGAGATGCGGGCGTACCCCTTAAACGCCTCGATCTTCTACTCCACCCTGGCGAGAAATCGCACCGTGCTTGGCAATGTGATCCTTAACCCGAAGGGCTCGCTCCTGATGTCCCTCGAGTACCGGCATCTCTGGACAACGCCCCTCGCTGGCCCGCAGGCGACCACGAACATTATCGGCTTTGGGGCGGGTTACAAGTTCTAATGAGACGCAGAAGCTTACCGCGAACAGCTGGAGCGGCAATTGCCGTCTTGTGCCTCGCTTTATGTGGTCAGAGCCTTCGCTCACAAGCGCCCACCCCGCAGCGAGTGGACGTAAGCGCACATTTGCAGATCGCCATACCCCGGCCTCGAACGAAGGCTTCCGTTCCACCGCCAGCGGTTCTTTGGTTGAAGCCGTTGGGAGCAGACGCCGCAAATGAGGCTGCCACGCCTGCACCCGAGGGATACACGCTCCTGCAGAAGGACAAGACGTTTTCGCCGCACGTTCTGGTCATCCCTGTCGGCAGCATCGTCCACTTTCCGAATGCCGATCCTTACTTCCATAATGTCTTTTCTCTGTTCGACGGAAGACGCTTCGACCTTGGTCTGTATGAGGCGGGAAAGACGAAAGATGTGCTCTTCTCCCGAGAAGGCATCTCATATATCTTCTGCAATATTCATTCAGAGATGAGCGCGGTTGTCCTCGCAATGGCGACCCCTTGGTACAGCCGTGCGGACCGCAACGGCATCTTCCACATCGCGAATGTGCCCGCTGGAGAGTACGAGATGCATCTCTGGGTAGAGGGTCAGCCCCATGCCACGCTCGATCCATGGGTCCGCAAGGTCCACCTTTCTGTTGCCTCACATGACCTGGGCTCTATTGTCCTTAAAGCTCTGGCGAGTCCAGCGGCACATACCAATGAGTTTGGGCAGCCGTACCCTCGCCAGACCAACGCTTACTGAGCTGACGCTCCAACAGCAGCTTGCCTAGGCCGGGGAGCGATCCAGGCGTAAGAGGCGTGTGGCGTTTCCTTGCGCAATTTTGCGCAGCGTAGCCTCCGGGAGATCGATGCCGTCGAACCAAGCGCCTGCGCCTTTGCTCACCTGATATTTGTCCTCATCGAGGTAGTGCCCGTGCGGCAAGTCCGGTACGCGAAAATGCTCTTCCAGAGCGATCTTCTCCACGGGGTCTCCGATCCACGTTTGTGGCGTTCTCTGGGGTGAGATGCCGGCAAAGCCTGAGAAAAGCTGGGGCGAAGAGTGTGCTTTTCACCTGGTGCGCTGTCGAGAGAATAAACGAACAACAAACTCCACTATGGATGAGGAAGGTATGGCCTCGGGGCTGTTATAGGCTCTAGCGGAGGTGCGGGACGCCGTGGGAAAAGGTGCCCGGCGGGGCGAGCGAGCTGCGCACGGGCGGCGCGGTGAGGTCGCGTGTGTTGCCGGTGAAAATTGCTTCGTGCTGCGAGATAAGGTAGTCGGCGGTGCGTGCGGCTAGCGCCTGAATGGTGAGGCCGGGGTTGGCGGAGCCCTGCGTGGGCATCACGGAGCCGTCCATGACGAAGAGATTGGGCACGTCCCAGGTGCGGCCGAACTTGTCGCAAACGCCGTCCTCGGGCTTGGCGCTCATGCGCGCGCCGCCAACCAGATGGGCGTAGCGAGACTCCTGCACGACCTCGACGGCGCCGGCCGCGCACATGACTTCCATGACCTTGTTTTTGCCGAACTCGATGAGCTTTTTGTCGTTATCGTGGAGGTTGAAGGTGACCTGCGCGACGGGCAGGCCGAAGCGGTCGCGGGCGTCGTGCCGGCCGTCTTTGCCGTCAGCGAGCGCGACGGTGTTGTCGGCCCAGGGAAGGATTTCGCCGAGCAGGCCGAGCGCCGACCAATGGTTGTAGTCCATCATGTTGCGGCGCATGCCCCAGCCCCAAGCGCCTTTGGCGGCCATCATCTGCTTGGCAAAAGCAACGGGCAGGGGACCGACAGTTTGGATGGCGAAGCCGCGGGCGAAGTCGCGCTTGGGGTCGGTCTCGTAGAACTCCTCGGTGAGCGCATGCGCGGGCGGCGCCTTATACATGCGCACCAGGTCTTCGAAGCGGCCCATAATGACGTTGCCGGCCTGCGCCATAAGGTATTTGCCGAGCGTGCCGGAAGAGTTCGCCAGCCCATTCTCATGGCCGGGGCAGGCGGAGTTGAGCAGCAGGCGCGGGGTTTCAATGGCATAGCCGCAAACCAGCACAGCACGCGCGCGCTGGAAGTGCTCGTTGCCCTCCGCGTCGAAGTAGACGACGCCGTCGGTGCGGCCGTCTTTGCCCATGGAGATGCGCGAAACCATGGACAGATCGCGGATCTCGGCGCCGCTTTCGAGCGCGTTCGGCACATGGGTGATCAGCGTGGAGGCTTTCGCGCCGACCTTGCAGCCTTGAATGCAGAAGCCGCGATAGATGCAGTGCGGGCGGTTGCCGTGCGAGGCGGAAAGAATGGCCACCGGGCCGCCCGCGCTGACGGGAATGCCAAGCGCGGTGCAGCCGCGGATGAGCACGTTGCCGACCTCGCCCATGGGGTGCGGCGCGTAGGGATGACCGTGCGGCTTGCCCCATGGGTAGTAAGCCGGGCCGGCGACGGGCATCTCCTGCTCGAGCAGCTGGTAGTAGGGCTCGATATCAGCGTAGTCGATGGGCCAATCGGCGCCGACGCCATCGCGGGTGTAGACCTCGAAGTCGGAGGGATGGAAGCGCGGCACGAACGAAGCCCAATGGACCGAGCCGCCGCCCACGCCCTTGCCGCTGTTGTTGGAGCCGAGCGCCAGCGGGTGCTCGCCGCCGATGATGCGGAGGTCGTTCCAATAGAGCTGGTGCGAGCCGGCCTCGTCGGAGACCCACTGGCGCTCGGTGTCCCAAAACGGGCCGGCCTCGAAGCCGACGACCTTGAAGCCGGCGCGCGCGAGGCGCTGCAGCAGCACGCC
>CAXTTZ010000002.1:0-48600 GCA_964247325.1 uncultured Acidobacteriaceae bacterium
CCCCTTCGCCGAACTGCAGCGCGTATAGCCGGCTATAGGTGCCCCCGCGCGCGATGAGCTCCTCGTGCGCCCCCTCCTCAGTAATCTCGCCGGCCTCCAACACCACAATGCGGTCCGCCCGCCGCACCGTCGACAGCCGGTGCGCAATCACCAGCACCGTCCGGTCCTGCATCAGGTTCGCAAGCGCTGCCTGCACCGCCGCCTCGCTCTCCGTGTCAAGCGCCGAGGTCGCCTCATCCAACACCAGGATCGGAGCGTCCTTCACCAGCGCCCGCGCAATGGCCAACCGCTGCCGCTCGCCGCCCGAAAGCCGCGTTCCCTTCTCGCCGATCACCGTGTCATACCCGTCCGGCAGCCGCAGGATAAAGTCATGGGCCAACGCCGCCCTTGCCGCCGCCTCAATGCGCTCCAACGGCACGTCCGGCCGGCCGTACGCGATATTGTTACGCACCGAATCGTTGAACAGCACCGTCTCCTGCGTCACCTTGCCCACCTGCGCGCGCACCGAAGCCACCGTCACCTCGCGCACATCCTGGCCGTCAATCAAAATCGCGCCGCCCGTCACGTCATAAAAGCGCGGCAGTAGGTTGGCCAAAGTAGACTTACCTGCCCCGCTCGGGCCGACCAGCGCCACCATCTCGCCTCGACCCACGCGCAGCGACACCCCGCGCAGCACTTCGCGTTGCGCCAAACCCCGCTCATACCCGAAGCGCACCTCGCGAAACTCCACCGTTTCGCGAAACGGGACGAGCGCCGGCGCGCCTTTGCGCTCCTGCACCTCGTCCTGCTCATCCATAAAACGGAAGATCTCCTGGCTCGCGCCGACCGCCTGCTGGAAGCTGTTGTAGTACAGCGGCATCTTGCGCACAGGGTCGTACAACGCGATGACCGCGATCAAAAACGCAATAAAACTGCCCGCCGTGTCCCCATGCAAAATGCGTTGCCGGCCAAACAGCAGCAGCAGCGCAATGCCCACCGCGCCCAGCGCGTCCATCAGCGGCGAAGAGATGGACTGCACTGCGACTGAACGCATATTCGCCGCCAACAATCGCGCCGCCGCGCTGCGGAACCGTCGCATCTCCCACGGCTCCATCCCAAAGGCCTTCACGATGCCATTCCCAGTGATGGTCTCCTGCACAAGGTTTTGAATCTCGGCCAGTTTGTCCTGCCCGCGGCGCGTCGTTTTGCGCACGCTGCGCCCGATGCGCCGAGCCGAGATCACAATCACCGGCACAAACAGCAGCAGCACCCAGGCCATCCGCCCGCCCGCAAGAACCACGGCGCCGATCATAAAAATTAGCGTAAAGATCTGTTGCAAAAAGTCGCCCAGCACAGTGGACATCGCATTTTGCACCCGCTCTACATCGTTGATCAGCGTGGACTGCAAGGTGCCCGTCGGTTGTCGCTGAAAGAAGCTCGTCGACCGCCGCAGCAGCGAGCCATACAGGTCATTGCGCAGGTCAGTCATCATGCCAAAGCCGGCGCGGTTGGCCAGCAGCGTCCCCGCATAGTCACACACGGCCTTTAGCCCAGCCGAGGCGACCAGCGCCAACGCCACCACCGTCCACGCATTATGAAAGCTGTGCGGCAGCCAGCGCTGCAGATCGACGCGGTGCGCCGTACGCGGCACCGCGAACACCAGCACCCGATCCGGCGACGCCACCGGGCTTAATACATGGTCCACAATCGGCTTGATCAGCAGAATGCGAAACGCCTGCATCGCTCCCACCACCGCCATCAGCAAAACGCTGATAAACACCTGCCCCCCATACGGCCGCATATACCGCAGCAAGCGTCCCACGCGCCTCATGACGCAAACCTCATTCGATGTACAAGACGTGCGGTCACCGGCTCCAGTCTACGCCGGAAGCAACTTCAGGTTTGGCCATCTCCGCTTAACCTCAATATTTCTACTCTTGCGCGACTTCAGGTATTATCGTTCCGGATTTATCGTTATGTTCGGTTCTAGTATTTATGTCGTGCAAGACTCCTCACACTTGGTCGTCATCGATCCGATAAGTTATTGGTCCGTTTTCTCAGGTGCTTTTGTCTTATACCCACTTTGGCTTTTTCTTACACCCAAGTATTTCAGCAAACGTAAAGCTCTCCTCTTGGCCTGCACCGCACTGCTCTGGTTATGCTTCACATCAATTACCCAGCTAACGCTGGACCGCACTACCGGCACAGCTCATTTTGAGCAGTTTATGTTTCTGCATTGGTCGAGATAGACCATGCCTTCGTCCGCACTGGTTCCACCACAAATCAACTCGCGCTACAATACACAGACGGCTCCGTTCTTCTATTCTCCATGCTTGACCAAATGCCCGGTAAAGATAACGCCTCATACGCTATCAACAGATTCCTCGGCCGTTAAGATTTGCAGTGTCTCCGCATGAAGGGCAAATAGCACTATCTTTTGATGCCCACAGCTAGAATCAGCTACCGTCCGATTGCGGAACGCAGCTGATCCATGTCGCCTGCCTCGGAACTGATCAAGAACAGGCCACCATCTTGGGGACTCTCTCGGAGGTACACGCGAACGTTCTTCATCCAGCTTCGGTCGAAGGCTGAAGTCGGCTGGACATCATCTGCGCCCAACAAAGGAACGTAGAAGGGATGAGCGCGAAACGCAGGTTCCTGAATCGTAGGTAACCAAATGGAGCGCTGGTGCGCAAGGTATATCTCCGTGGAAACATCAAGTAAACAGCACAGCAGCGCACCCGAGCCGCAGTACGCTGGAAATGCTGAGGTAAGTGCGGCATCCTCGTCCATCAAGTAGAACAGGGTTTCATGCTGTAGACGTGAGAACTCGTCCCAGCGGAGCTTGTCGAAATCAGACTGTTGAAGCAAACGCGGCGGACTTCCCGGACGCACACCAAGCCCAAGGTCCGGCATCCACTCCGCGGCATGATCTGTCAGTAGATTGACCTCCTCTACCGTATGCAGCGCCGAACCCTGGAGAAAAACAATTGGCCGCAGACGCTGTTCCTGCATGAGCGATCCCACCCAACGTAACAACGCCTCGGTCAATTCCTGTTTCTCTTCCGTTTTCAGGGGAAACGTTGGATACGGGATCAGCGCGGCTTCAAAAGGAGCCACGCTCGAAACCGTTTGCAGCAAGATTGCCTTCGTCATGACTTTTTGACCTCTGGTGAAGGGTAGGGCCAAACGACATTTTGCCGCTCCAATGTTTCCAGCACTTCGATCAAGACAGCATCGAACTCCGGGTTGCCAAATGCAAGCAGAACGCCTGCGTCTTCGCGGCTTTCGATCAGGTACCCGTCAAACACGCTAAACCATAGGGCAAGCGTTTCGGGAGAAGCATCCATGAAATGCCGGGCCTGTAATAGGGGAAGAACAAAGGGCAGTCCCGAATATGCCGGGTCATCGAGTACAGCGCCGCCGAACACGGCCTTGCTCTTCGCCAAAAAGCCGTCCTGGAGTCTGTACAGGCCGTCTACAACGCCCTGCATATCATGGCCGTTCTCTTCGAGCCATGCCTTGGCCGAAGCAGGTATCTCAATGGCAGGCGCAGATGTTTGCACATCAGGTTTTAGCCAAAGCAGCATCATATCGCCAATGCCGAAAAAATCTTGACGCTGGCGTTCGTCCTGCTTTTGCAAAAACCAATAGGTATAATCGCCAATCCAGTCGGACAGCTTAAAGCCGCCATTCTTGATCGCGTTTTCTATGTCCTGGGCCGTGGGCGGTTTTACTTTTGTGCCGTCCGGCGGTATGGCATACCCGGCTAGGGGTTCGTACTCCAGGCTGGTCTGAAGAAAGCGTTCTGCTTGTTCTTCGGAGACAATGCGAAAGCGAATGAAGTTCTCCTGACGCAGTCCACGTTGGGCCAGCACTTCCTTGAGTACGTTGATAAAGGTATGAAACCACTGCTGCACCAAAAACGGCATCGGGTAAGGAAAGCCGCCGATCCAATACACGGAAGCCGTTTCGATCTTGCGTGATCGATGGAACGGAAAGATTTCTGCCGAACTCAAACGCCGCCGAGGTGTCGGTGCGCTTGTGGTCTCAGTCGGTTTGTCACTCATGGGCTGGCTCACCAGGTTGGGAAACATTCAAAAACTGGTTCACGGCAGCAACGGCTTCACTCTGGTTGCCTTGATCCGTGAAACCTCCCAAACTGATACGATGGCCACCCTGGAGTACAATAACAAAGCTTACGGCCCCGCCGTCTGTCTCAAGGGTGGAATACGCTACATCCTGTAAATGATAGCTTTCTTCATCTGAGAGAAAAGGTAGGTGTTCGTTCTTTATCGTACAAATACCTGCTTGGCGATCCAGTAAAAGTGATGTTGGCTGCAAGGAGTAGTAAGTGATCACGGCCGAAAGGAACGCGATCACTCCTACAAGCAGATTTACCTTCCATCTCCAGGTCAGTTGCTGCTTTACATTCACCAGCTTACCTTGATAAAGAATTGTTTCCCCAGGCCTCGTTAGCCAAGCACCAAGGGAACCCATCAACCACCATATGCAATAATGTTTACGACAATGAAGAACACACCCATGAAGTAATTGGGAGGGTCGTCGATTCGCAGCGCGTAGTTATTCAGCCATGTGATGTGAAACGAACCCACGCCTTCTCCTACGCAAAAGGACTGTCGGCGTTTGCTGCAACACCTGCGTTGCCGTCAAAAGTAATCACTTTAGCCCAAAGAACTGCAGCTAAAATTCTAGTGAGCGTGAAATCAGTCGCGGCTGCTTGGAATTTAGCATCTGTAGCTTTCACGGATTTTCAGCAACAAGAGCTTTACTCGCCAGAACGCCGAGTTTGCCCTCCATGGTTGTGTATGAAAGATTAAGACCAGGATAGAAGCCGAAGTTAGCAGCAAAGACGTTCGTAAACCAAAAGCTACTAGTTTTGTGATGGAATTTATAATAATGATGAACGTGCTCTTGTATGCTAGTCAGAATTGTAGGCTGGTGAATCTGCTCCGGTTGATGATGATCTTCCGTTCGCGTGTGCACAAAAGTGTCGTTGCGCGGCGAGATATTCACTTGATGGTGCACGCCAATATGCGTCGTATTCGTCGTCCCCACGATGGTGTGCTGGTGATTCGTCTTGATCAGTTCAGTACGGCTGCCCGTGACGGTCAGCTTGTCATCCTTGAGCACATTCTTGGTGTCGTTACCTTCGAATTGATCCCACACGTCGCCATGCACCAAAGACACACAGGCTCCCGTGGTCCCGCTGAGCGCGGTAGGACTGGTCATGGCGCGGGGATTGAGATTCTTAAACGGCAGCTGCTGGGCGTCGTTTGCATACCCATTTGGCCGCGTTTGCGTCAGCACCGACCCGGTAAAGACGTTCACCATGGTACCCTCCACAGTACCACAACCCTGAGCGGCGAATTCCAGCCTAGAAATGCGCCGACAGCTGAGATCGTTGCACACCAATTGCCTTCCAAGGGCTAATCTTTCTTCATGAACGCACAAGATCACAGCACGGGCAACAGCGCATCACCTTTTGTCGTGTAAGCCTGAAGTACCTCGCTAAGTCGTGTGTCCAACGTACTTTAGGTCACAAGTACCCGGGGGAGGGTACCTACACCCGGGCATCCTTCTCCCGCGCCAAGAACCGCTCCATAAACTTGGTATCAAACTGCCCCGACCGAAACTCCGGATCGGCAAAGATTCGCTGGTGCAGCGGGATGGTCGTATGGATGCCCTGCACCACGAACTGACTCAGCGCGCGCTGCATCTTGTCCATCGCCTCCTCGCGGTCCTTACCGTGGCAGATCAGCTTGGCGATCAGCGAATCATAATACTGCGGCACCACGCCCTCAGCGTACTGCGCCGTGTCAACGCGCACGCCGTTGCCGCCGGGCACGTTGTAGACGGTGATCTTTCCCGGGCTCGGCGTGAACTTCTCCGGGTGCTCCGCATTGATGCGGCACTCGATCGCGTGCCCGACGATCTCCGGCCGCTTGGGCAAAATCTCCGCGAGCTTCTCGCCCGAAGCGATGCGCAGCTGCGCCTTTACCAGGTCGACACCGGTGACCATCTCCGTCACAGGGTGCTCGACCTGAATGCGCGTATTCATCTCGATAAAGTAAATGGACCCATCCTCGTCCATCAGAAACTCAATCGTGCCGGCGTTCCAGTAGCCGATCTCCTTCAAGCTTCGCTCGATTGTCTTGCCCAGCTGCTCGCGCAGCTTGGGCGTCACCTGCAGGCTCGGCGCCTCTTCGATCAGCTTCTGGTGCCGCCGCTGGATGGAGCACTCGCGCTCCCCCAAGCTCATCACATTGCCGTGCTCATCGGCCAGCACCTGAAACTCGATGTGCCGCGGCCGCTCGATGAATTTCTCCATATACAGCTCGCCGTTGCCGAACGCATTGAGCGCCTCGGTAGAGGCCTGCTGAAACAGTCCCGGTAGCTCTTCCTTGCTGCGCACGATGCGCATGCCGCGCCCGCCGCCGCCGGCCACAGCCTTCAAAATGACCGGGTACCCCACCGCGCGCGCCCACTCCAGCGCTGCGCCTTCACTTTCAATGACGCCGTCGGAGCCGGGCAGAATCGGCACCTTCACCTTCTTCATGGTCTGCCGCGCCGTGGACTTTTCGCCCATCATCCGCGTCACCTCTGGCGGCGGCCCGATAAACTTGATGTTCGAAGCCCGGCACACCTCGGCAAAGTTCGCGTTCTCGCTCAGAAGCCCGTAGCCCGGATGAATCGCCTCCGCCCCAGCGATCTCCGCAGCCGAGATCACCGCCGGTACGTTGAGATAGCTGTCCGCCGAACGCGGCGGCCCGATGCAAATCGCCTCGTCCGCAAAGCGTACATGCAAGCTGTTGCGGTCGGCCTCCGAGTACACGGCCACCGTACGCACGCCCAGCTCCTTGCATGCGGAGATGACCCGCAGCGCAATCTCTCCTCGGTTGGCAATCAAAACCTTACGAAACATCGTTATCTTTCTTCTTTACCCTTGTCATAAGACCTGCGTTTGCGGCCAGCCGCAGCTGTCACTCTCATCGTACGAACCACGCACAAGCGCTATTGCCTGATCGCGAACAGCGCTTGCCCGTACTCCACTGGCTGCCCGGCGCGAACCAGCATCTTGACCACCTCGCCGGCCGCATCGCACTCGATCTCGTTCATGATCTTCATGGCCTCTACGATGCAAAGCACCTTGCCCAGCGAAACGGTATCCCCGATCCTCACAAAGGGCTCGGACCCTGGGGAAGCCGCGTCATAAAACGTTCCTACCAACGGCGACTTCACAATATGCAGCTCGGGCTCAGGTTCCGCGTCGGCCTGCGCCTCTGCCGCTGCTGAAAGCACAGGGGTCAGGTGAGCCGGCTCGTTTGCAGACGCCTCCACCCCCGGCAACGTCGGCATGGGCGCAGCCGCCCTGCTCGCACCGAGCAGCTGCGCGAGCTGCGCCAGATCGAGTCCTACACCCGCAGCTGTGGCTTGGTTCTCCGCGCCGGCAAACTTCAGCTTGATTTTCAGCTCCGGCCGTTCCATGTCGAACTGCGCCACGCCGCTCGCTTTCAAAAACTCCACAAGCTCGCGAAGCTCCTTCAGATCGCTCAAATCCCCTTCACCCATGAATCAAAACTCTCCAAAATGCAGTCACAACCCAAACATCTTCATAGCTCGGTCCAAACCTTCGGACTCCTCGCGGTTAGCACCTCACCGCCCGACTCCGTTACAAGCACCATGTCTTCGATGCGCACACCAAAGGTGTCGAGCAGATAGGCGCCCGGCTCAATGGTAACCACCATACCCGGCTCCAGCGTTTGCTCTACCTTGGCTGCCAAACGCGGACCCTCGTGAATCTCTAATCCCACGCCATGGCCGGTAGAATGCGCAAACGCCTTGCCCAGCCCGGCTCGCTTCAGCACGGACCGTGCGGCCCGGTCCACCGCGCCGCAGGTTACTCCCGGCCCAACCGCGGTGACCGCAGCCTCTTGCGCCTCCAGCACAGCAGCATACACCGCCCGCGCCCGCGGCGTAGGTCGCCCGAGGTGCACGGTGCGTGTCATATCAGAACAATAGCCGTCCAGCACAACACCAAAATCCAACGTGGCAAACCCGCGCCGTGGCAACTCCTGCGTTGTTGCCCGCCCATGCGGCAAGGCACTCCGTTTGCCGCTCGCGACGATCGTCTCAAAGCTCATGGCTTCGGCTCCTGCCTGGCGAGCGGCGTACTCCAGCTCTAGAGCCACCTCTACCTCCCTGCGCCCTGGCACCATGTGCACGAGCACGCCTTCAAACAACGTGCATCCCAGCTCGGCCGCGCGACGAATCTTTGCTATCTCACCGTCATCCTTGATCTCGCGCAGCTTCGCTACCAAATCCTCCGTTGCAACGAAGAAGCCACGCCGCGCTGCTGCGCCCAGCTCTTTCGGCAGCACTGCGCGCAGGGTCTCCAGCGCGGCAACCGTGGTATGCCGGGCATCAAAGGCACAACGGGTCGCTCCACGTGCCCGTAGCCACTCAAACCCCAGCACCGCTGCGGACTTTTTCCCAATCACCACTCGCAGATCCGGCGCCTCAGCCTTGGCCTGGGCCGTGTAGCGGCCGTCGGTACATAGCGCTACTCGCCCACCGACGATCGCCACCGCTCCGTTCGAGCCGGTGAAGCCGCTGAGCCAGCGCACATCCGGGCCATGCGTTACCAGCAGCCCGTCCGCGCCTGCCTCCGAGGCCGCGCGCATGGCCTTTCTCCGGCGATCCCGTGAGGTCATCCATCCATTCTACCGTTTGGGCACGCGCCTCCCCCGAAGGTGGCAGGCTCTTTCGCAGCGAATTGCCCATTTCCTCGCTATCATGGGCTATGCCTGTTGAGCAGCTCGCTCCGCCGGAGCCTACGATCTCATCCTTGCACCATACCCGCCGCGCCTTTCTGCTGGGGGCCGGGGCAGCGGCGGTGGGTGTAGGCGCGTTTGCTGGCACCCATGGCCGCCACGAGCTGGAGGTTGTCGAACGCACCTTCGCCCTCGCCAACCTCCCCGATGCTTTTGTGGGCATGCGTCTCGTGCAGATCTCTGATATCCATCTCGAAGAGTTCACTGAGGCTTTTTACCTGGAACGCGTGGTCGACCAGGTGAATGCTCTTAACCCCGACATGGTCCTGCTCACCGGCGACTTCATTAGCCGCGGTCCTGCGTCGAAGAAAGTTGCCCTCCACGCCGCCGGCACCGCTGCCGAAATTCTTTCCAACATCCGCGCGCCCCGGGTCGCTATCCTCGGCAACCACGATGTGGGTGTTAATGCCGACCGCGTCGTCCGCGAGCTGCAGTCCAAAGGCACACCTGTGCTTGTCGACAGCTATCTCCCGCTCGAGCGTAAGCGCGAACGCCTCTACATCTGTGGCTCCGATGACGCCGGCGTCCGCACCCCCGATCCCAGCCTCGCGATTCCCGCCGACCCGCGCGCGCCCGTCATCTACCTCGTCCACGAACCTGACTTCATCGACATCTTCGTCCACCATCCACGCTTCCCGCTGGTCGACCTCATGCTCTCGGGCCACACCCACGGCGGCCAAATCCGGCTGCCGCTCATCGGTCCGCTCGTGCTTCCGCCCATGGGCAAGCGCTACGTCGAAGGCCTGTACAGCTTCGGCAAGCTCCAACTTTATGTGAACCGCGGTATCGGCACGGTAGGTCTTCCCTTCCGTCTCAACTGCCCTTCCGAGATCACCCACATCACCCTTGAACGTGCTTGAGCTTCACTTTTGTGCGCCGCGGGGTATGCGCCCATGTACCCTACCTGCTGCGACGGCGCTCGGACCACTACACTAACAGTTATGCACCTTCGGCCGTTTGCCAGCCGCCTCGCTGTTCCTCTTCCCTCGATTCGCGTGCTGAGCGCCATTACGGCCTTCTCTGCCAGCTGTTCGTTCGCCCAAATGGCTCCAACCCCCGCCGTGCCCCCGGCGCAACCAGCACCCGCCAGCAGTCTGCCCTCGGTACCCGCGCCCGTTCCGGCCCAAACGCCCGCCTCTCCTGAGGTGCAAACGCCCGCTCCCTTTCCGGCGCAAACCACAACGCCTGTCGAGCCTGCCTACCAGGATCCGCTCGAAAAACCTCTGCCCACACCCACTGCGCCTGCCAGCCCCGCGCCGCAGCCGGTAGAGATGCCCCCTCCCGCTACTGTTGCTTCTCTGCCCTCCATAGCCGTCGACTACCCCACGCCCACGGTCGTCTTTCACGACAATCTTGGCTCGGCCTATATCAACGACGACGACACGATCTACCCCATGGCTCTGCGACTTTACTCACTCGGCTACCTAGACTCGGCCTTTATTGGCATGCGGCCCTGGACGCGGCGCAGCCTCTTCCACATGCTCCAAAAAACCGCGCCGGCGATCCAAGCCGATGACAATGACGAAGCGCTGGGCATCTATGAGCAGCTCATGCGCTATCTGCGCGCTGAAGATCCCGACGTGCCCGAATCGGCTACGAACTCGCTCCCCAGCCCAGCCGGCGAACCCCAGCGCGGCTCGGTGTACGGCGTCCACACCGTGTACACACGCTTGATGGGCGTCACCGGATTGACCTTGCGGGACAGCTACCACCTGGGTCAAAGCGTTGTGAATGACTACGCTCGTCCGTACCAGCCCGGCTTCAATAACATCACAGGCTTTTCCACGCTGAACGAAACTGGGCGCTTTTCCTTGTATGCCCGCGGCGAGTACCAACACGCTCCCAGCGCTGCCGGGTACGATCTTCCGCTGGCGAGCTATGTCTCCTCTATCGATCAAATCAAATTCGCGGCGCCGAACGCTCCGGCTGACACTGTGCCCTACGGCCCTATACCGTCCTCCAACCCTTTTCGGCTCCAAGAAGCCGCGCTCTCCTTTCACGTGCTCGGCCATGAGTTTACCGGTGGTAAGTCGGACGCCTGGCTTGGGCCGGCAGCCGGCGGCGCCATGGCTTGGAGCAACAACGCCGAAAACATCTACTCGTTTCGCATCAACCGCGTCGAGCCGCTCTATGTCCCGTTGCTCGACAAGGTGCTGGGCCCGGTTCGCTATGATTTCTTCGTTGGCTCCCTCAAAGGGCACACCGCCCCCAACCAGCCGTGGATTCACTCTGCTATGTTTGCCTTCCGGCCGTCCTCAAACTTTGAGTTCGGCTTTCAGCGCACCGTCATCTGGGGCGGCCGGGGCCACGAGCCCGTTACCTTCCACACATTTCTGCGCAGTTTCTTTTCCTTTAGTGACACCACCGGCAATCTCGCCGAAAAGCTAAGTGCAAATGACCCCGGTGCCCGCTTTAGCGACTTCAGCTTTTCGTGGCGGCTGCCGTATCTGCGCAAGTACGTCACCCTGTACACCGATTCCATCTGCCATGACGATGTCACGCCTGTTAGCGCTCCACGCCGCGCTGCCTACCGGCCCGGTATTTACCTTTCGCAGATTCCGGGCCTGCGCAAATTTGATCTCCGTGCCGAGGCCACCAGCACTGACACCTCCACACTGCGCAGCATCGGCGGCACCTTCAATTATTTTGAAGGTCTGCAACCGCAGGGTTACACCAATAAGGGCTTTCTGCTGGGCGACTGGGTCGGCCGCGAAGCCAAAGGCGGTCAAGCTTGGTTAACCTACCATCTGTCCCCCAATGAATGGGTGCAGCTGGCGTACCTGAATAAGAAGACGCCAAAGGACTTCATTGCAAGCGGCACCACGCAGAACCAGATCAAAGCCGAGGTGGTCAAGCGTTTGCGTCCGGATGTGGAACTTGACGCCTGGTTCCAGTACGAGCGCTGGGACGCCCCGATCTACAAGGCAACGCACCAAAACGACACCGTCATCGCCGCCCAGTTCACCTTTTACCCTAAGCTCCGCTCCGCCCCCACTCTACGCGGCACAGGCTGGTAGGGAGCTGTGGGAGTGGAAGACGATGGATGAATTTGCCCAGCAGCTCCTCTTTTTTGAAACTGTTGTTGTCATCCCGTAGCGCAGCGGAGGAATCTGCTGTTTGCTCTGTGTTTCATTGCCTCTACATGCAAATAGCAGATTTCCTTCGGGAATGACTACCAGAAAAAGCAGGAACTGCACGTTTCGGAAAGAGCGCAAGGGGTTTAACAATTAGTGCGTAGGTAGAGCGTGACATGTATTTAGCGTAAAGGCATGGCGGCTGCGCCCAACGTTGGCTACCGCGCACTCTACACTGCTTGCGCCACCGGCTGCTTTTCCGCCTCCACACACGCTTCGAAGTAGGCCAGCGAGCGTTGCAATCCCTCGCGCAATGGCACCACCGGCGTCCAGCCCAGTAGACGTTGCGCCTTGGAGATGTCCGGCCGGCGCTGCTTGGGATCATCCTGCGGCAACGGCTTGAAGGTGATCTCGCACTTGGAGCCGAGGAGGTTTTGAATCTCCTGGGCACACTCCAGAATGGTCCATTCCGTCGGGTTTCCGATGTTGGTCGGATCGTGCTCGTCCGACTTCGCCAGCCGCACAATGCCCTCGATCAAGTCCGACACATAGCAAAAGCTGCGCGTTTGCGACCCGTCCCCATACACCGTCAACGGCTCGCCGCGGAGCGCCTGCATCATCAGGTTTGAGATCACACGGCCATCGTTGGCCTGGAGCCGCGGTCCATAGGTGTTAAAGATCCGCACCAGATGTGTGTTGACCTTGTGGTATCGCCGGTAAGCGGCGACGGCGGCTTCAGAAAAACGCTTTGCCTCGTCATACACTGACCGCGGCCCGATCGGGTTCACGTTGCCCCAATAGCTTTCCACCTGAGGGTGCACCTCAGGATCGCCATAGCACTCCGAGGTCGACGCGTGGAGATAACCCGCGTCGTAACGCCGCGCAATCTCTAGAGTTTGCAGCGTTCCCGCCGAACCAACCTGCAGCGTTTCAATGCCAAGCCGGATGTAATCCACCGGGCTCGCGGGCGAAGCAAAGTTGTAGACAAACTCAACCGGTCCCGGGTCATAGGGCTGGCAAATGTCGACCTGTTCGAAGCGAAAACGAGGTTCTTTCGCCAGATGCTGCAGATTTTGCAGGCTCCCGGTTGAAAGATTGTCGACCCCCAGCACCTCATGCCCTTCGCCTAGCAGCTTGTCGCAAAGGTGCGACCCAAGAAATCCTGCCGCTCCTGTTACCAAAATCATGACCGCTCCTTTGCGCCCGACGCCTGCTGCGTGTTCATGCGCTCACCGCCAAGGGCTCGCGCACGGGCGTCGCCGCGGAACGCCCCACGCTGATGTAGGTAAATCCATGCTCAAGCATCTGCTTGGGCTCATACAGGTTGCGACCGTCCACGATGATGGGGTATCGCATCAGCTCGTGAAGCTGCGCCAAGTCTAAAGCCGCAAATTCCTTCCAATCGGTAAGGATAAGCAGCGCATCGGCGTCGCGTGCAGCGTCCTGGGCAGAGGCGGCATAGCGCATCTGCGCGCTTTCGGGCAGCTCCGCGCGCGCGCGGTCCATGGCAGCGGGGTCGTAGGCGTCCACGCTGCAACCTTCGCTCAACAGCATCTCAATCAGATCGAGGGCTGGGGACTCACGAATATCGTCGGTCTCGCCTTTAAACGCCAATCCCAATACCGCCAGCCGCTTGCCGCGCAGGGTCCAAAGCGCGGAGCGCACCTTGGACAGAAAGCGCTTCTTCTGCGCAACGTTGATCTTTTCGACCTCTTTGAGTAGGCAGAAGTCCACGCCCAATTGCTCTGCGACTGACCGAAATGCAGCTACATCCTTGGGGAAACAGGATCCGCCATAACCAATGCCCGGCCGCAGAAACTTTGGACCGATACGCGAATCGAGCCCAATGCCGCGCGCCACCTGCTCCACATCGGCGTCGGCCGCCTCGCACAGGTTGGCCACCGCGTTGATGAACGAGATCTTGAGCGCCAGGAAGGAGTTCGACGCGTGTTTGATGATCTCCGCACTCTTGGTCGAAGTCAGCAGCAGCTGCGGAGGCTGCGCTGCCGTGCAGACACCCGGAATGACATGGCCGGTCTCGTAATAGCTACCCTCAGTCAGCGGGGCGTAGATGGATTTGAGCACAGCGGCTGCCCGGCTGCTATCGGCGCCGACCACGATCCGATCCGGATGTAGGAAGTCTTCCACCGCCGTACCTTCCCGCAAAAATTCGGGGTTCGACACCACATCGAACATCTCGCGGCGCACGCCGTTTCGCTCGATCACGCGCCGGATCCACTCATTGGTATAGACCGGGACCGTGCTTTTTTCCACAATCACTTTGTAGGAGGTAATATGCCGCGCGATCTCGCTGGCCACGGCCTCCACATAGGACAGATCGGCATCCCCTGTCTCCGATTGCGGGGTGCCGACCGCGATGAAGATCGCATCGCTTTGCTGCGTGGCTTCCGCCAGATCGGTGGTAAAGCGAACCTTTTGATTTCGGTAGCGTTCCAGCAACTCCGGCAGGTGATTCTCGTGAATGAGCGTATCGCCGCCGCGCAGCGCTGCCACCTTGCGCTCGTCGTTGTCGACGCATACCACCTGATGACCCATCTCCGCGAAACAAACGGCGGCCACAAGACCAACATAGCCGGAGCCCACGACAGCAATCTGATTCCCTGCGCTCATTTTTCTCCCAAACTCCACAACATCGACTAAGTAGAACTATCCTAAGCCACACAGGTGCTTCCTCATATACCCATTCGGGCAACCTTTGGTAACCTCGTGTTATCTCTCGGGTAAACTGGAGTCAATGACGCCGTTTCATCTCGAGTCAAGCAGCGTGGCTCCGGCCCCTGCCGCTGGGGCACCGTTCGATACCCCGAGCGCCGACACCAGTCTTTCCGACTCGATTCTTGTTCTCCGGAAACGCAAATGGCTCATCATCGGCGCGGCGCTGCTGGGCGGGCTGTACGGTTATTACAAGGCGGAAACGCAGCCTCGGCTATATGAGGCTTACGGCAATATCGAGATACGCAGCGGTGCTGCCTCCGAGTACCGCGTCGCCCCGACGCCCCTAGCCGAAGACACCTATGACATCCCGACCCAGACCGCCATTTTGAAGAGCGACAGCCTCCTGCTTACGGTGGCGCGCGATCTGGATCTTCCTAACAATCCGGTCTTTACCGGCGCGCGCGGCCCCACGCCACACGTCAGCCTCGAGGACCTTGCCGTGCGCGAGGGCACCATCAATGCGCTGCAGGGCGACATCACGGTTGCGCCGATCCCGAAGACCGACATCGTCCGCATCTCGTGCAAAACGCTCAATGCAAAGCTTTCGGCCGAGATCATCAACAAGCTCGTGCAGGAGTACATCCAGCGCAGCTTCCAGTCTCGCTTCGACGCGACCAAGCTTGTTTCCAACTGGCTTTCCAATCAGTTGGGTGACCTGAAACAGCAGGTGGAAACCTCGCAAGAGCAGCTGATCGACCTGGGCAAGCGGCTCGGCGTTTTGGGCTTCGACACGAGCCACAACGAGATCACCACGGGCATCGACGACCTGACCCGCGCCGCCGGCCAAGCGCAGATCGCGCGCATCATCGCCGAGTCGCGCTATCGCGTGCTGGAGGGCATGGACCCTAACGCGCTGGACGCCTCGATCGGCAGCATCGGCACGGGCAGCGACGCGACCCTGAACACGTTGCGGGCGCAGCGCGAACAGTTGCGCGCGCAGTTGGCCGGCGTGGACACCACGGCTGGCCCCAACCTGCCGCGCGAAAAGGCTCTACGGGCGCAGCTTGATACCCTGGACCACGGCATTGCGGAGGAGCAAAGCCGGCTGCTGACCCAGGCCAAGGAAAATTTGGTCGCCGCCCGGGCCAACGAGACGCAAACGCGCGGTGCGCTCGAAGCCGCAAAGTCTGATGCCTATAAGCTGCGCAACGATCTAGTCGAGTACACCATCCGGCAGCGTGAGTTCGACTCCAACCGGACGTTATACGAAGGGCTGCTGCAACGGCTGCGCACAGCCGGCGTGCAAGCCGGGCTGGAGTCGCAGGAGATCGATATTGTAGACAACGCGACGCCTCCGGTTTCGCCGTCGCTGGAGCCGAAAGGCCGCATGCTGCTAATCAACATCCTCGTCTTTTCCGGAGTGGCCGTAATCCTTGCCTTCATCCTTGAAAGCCTGGACACCAGCTTGAGCAGTGTGGCGGAGATCGAAACGATCTCCGGACTGCCCTCCTTGGCGCTCATTCCCAAGGCGCGGCGGCCGGCGGATGCGGGCACGCTCAGCCCCGCGCAGCGCAACCTCCTTGTGCTTTCCAGCCCAAAATCGCAGTTTGCCGAGGCGTTTCGCGCCCTGCGCACCTCGCTGCTGCTGTCGGTCGCCGGCCGCGAGCCGCAGCTCATTCTTTTGACCAGCGCGACCCCGTCCGAAGGCAAGACGACTGCCTCGCTCAACCTTGCGGCCGTGCTCGCTCAGCGGGGCGTGCGCGTGTTGCTGATCGACGCCGACCTGCGCCGGCCGACGGTGCATCACCGCTTCGGTTTGAACGGCAAAGTCGGGCTCACCTCGGTGCTTACCGGCAGCTTGCCGCTTAGCGAAGCGGTCCAAACACTGCCCGAGCTGCCGACCTTGGACGTGTTGGCCAGCGGGCCCATTCCACCGTTCCCGACCGAAATGCTCAGCTCCGACGCCATGCGCCAGCTACTCGAGGAGTATAAAGGCTTGTACACCCATATCGTGATGGATTCGCCACCGCTGCTTTCAGTGACCGATAGCGTGGTGCTGGCGCGCGGCGCCGATGCGGTGGTGCTGATCGTGCGCTACGGCAAATCGACCAAGCACGCCGTCCGCCGGGCGCGCGACCTCCTGGTGCGCTCGGGCGCCAAGCTGTCCGGTCTGGCCCTCAACGCGGTCGATCTAAACTCGCCGGAGTACTACGCGTACTATGGGTACTCGGGCTATGCCGGCTACGGCTCGGGGGGCGTGGAGAGCAAGGCGTGGGACCCCGAAGCCGGCTCGGCAGCAGGCGGCACGCGGCCGGGAGGCAAGCTATGAGCTTCGTGAGCTTGCGGCTAATGCCGCTATGGCGCTTTGGGCTTATCTTCGTTCTGCTGGCGAGCTTGGCCCTCCGTACCACGGCGGCGGCGCAATACAACGGCCCACCCACGGCGGCTGACCGCTCCGCCTCTGCCACGGTGACGACCGACACGGCGGTCCTAAACCCGACCTCGCCCGATACGGTACTGAACGTCGGTGATCTGGTCTCCGTTCGGCTGTTTGGCGACCCTGACTACACGGCCAACACGCGGCTCGGCGCGGATGGCACGGTGCTTTTGCCTTTGATCGGCAGCGTTGCATTGCGCGGCGTCAACGTTCGCGACGCCGAGCAGCTGATCGCGCAAAAGCTCCAAACGGCAGGCATGTATCGCAACCCCCAGGTCATTTTGCAGATCACGGAAGGGCCGGCAGCGGTGGTCACGCTTGCCGGCGAGATGCACGCCGTTGTACCGATCATTGGTTCGCGCAACCTGTTCTCCGTGCTCGCTGCCGGCGGCGGCCTGCCCTCCACAGCCAGCCGCACCGTCACCATCCTGCGGCCGGGTCAGGCCGAGCCCCTCTCGGTGGATATCGGCAACGACCCTGCCCACAGCGCTTCGGCGAACATCCCGGTCTTCGCGGGCGATACCCTGCTCATTTCACGGATCGGCGTCGTGTATGTGCTCGGCGAGTTTC
The DNA here is from genome assembly GCA_964247325.1 of uncultured Acidobacteriaceae bacterium. Classification (GTDB taxonomy): domain Bacteria; phylum Acidobacteriota; class Terriglobia; order Terriglobales; family Acidobacteriaceae; genus Granulicella. The sequence goes on from CAXTTZ010000002.1 coordinate 17,592, forward strand.
GTGCTCCCGGCCTGGTGCCGCTGACCAACTACGGTCCGCTGACCTTGACGCAGGTGTCCGCCGTGGTGGGCGGCCCGCTGTTCGATGCCAAGTATAAGGAGTTGCACCTCATTCGCACCGCCGGCGACCGCCGCACCGTTACCACGCTCAACATCCGCGATGTGCTGTACGGCCGCGTACCGGACCCCATCATGCAGCCGAACGACATCGTATTTCTGCCGCCCAGCGTGCTCAAGGCCTCGGTCAGCAACGGCAGCCTCGGCTCCATTCTGGGTGTCATCTCGTTTGCGCTGGCCGCCGTGTCGACCTTTCGCTGAGGCCGTGTGAACGAAGGCATCGCTGGAACAGACCGGCGGGTCCGGCTCGCCTATCTGGTCAGCCACCCGATCCAATACCAGGCGCCGCTGCTGCGCCGTATCGCCCAGGAGCCGGACATCGACCTCCTCGTGCTGTTCGGCTCCCATTTTTCGGTGAGGTCGCATCATGACGAAGGTTTCGGCATGACGTTTGCCTGGGACATTCCGCTGCTGGAGGGCTACCAATCGCGTTTGCTGCCTGCATGGCGCGATCCCGGCACGGTGTCGGCCACCACGCCGTGGAGCCGTGGCCTCCTGCGCGCCCTGTGCGCCGCCGACGGCTCGCCCGCTTTTGACGCGCTGTGGGTGCATGGGTATGCAAGCCTTAACTCGCTCGGGGCCATGCTGGCGGCCAAGGCCCTGGGCATTCCGGTGCTGCTGCGCGCCGAGAGCTGGCTCGCGGATCGTCCCCGGACGTGGCGAACGCTGCTTGGCAAGCGGGCCTTCTTCGCCGCCCTGCGGCCGCTCGTTTCCGGTGTGCTGCCCATTGGCTCGCAAAATGCCCAGTATTGGCGACAGTACCTCCGTGCGGGCGTGCCGCAGTTTGCTATGCCCTATGCGGTCGACAACGCGTTCTTTGCGGAGCAAACCAGCTTGGCCGAGGCCCGATTGCCGGCGCTGCGCGCGGAGTTGGACCTCGTTCCGGGGCGGCCCGTGATTCTGTTTGCCTCCAAGCTCCAGGCCCGCAAGCATGCAGACGATCTTCTAGCGGCGTTCAGCAAGCTTTGCGAGCGTGGGTCATGCTATGCGCCTCCATACTTGGTTGTCGTGGGCGACGGGCCGGAGCGGGCGGCGCTCGAGGCCCAGGCGCGGGCCCTGAACCTAACAGCCGCGGTGCGCTTTGCCGGCTTTCGCAACCAAACCGAGCTGCCCGGCTTCTTCGCTTTGGCTGAAGTTTTTGTGTTGCCCGCACAGCACGAGCCGTGGGGCTTGGTGGTGAACGAGGCCATGGCCGCGGGCCGGCCCGTGGTGGTGTCGAGCGACGTCGGCGCCGCCGCCGATCTGGTGCAAGACAGCGTAAACGGCTTTGTGTACCCTACCGGAAACCTCGATGCGCTTGCCTCGGCGCTGGCCGCCGTGCTCGGCTCCCCGACAACCGCGGCGGCCATGGGAAGAGCGGCTGCCGAACATATGCGCACCTGGGACTTTGAGGCCGACCTCGCCGGACTGCGCCGCGCCTTGGCCTCCGTCACCGGAAAAATACGGGCCTGACCTCCATGCGCCTTCTGCACATCATCGGCAGCCTCGATCCCGCGGCGGGGGGTCCTACCGAAGCCGTACGCCTGCTCGTGCGCTATCAGCCGCCCGGCTACACGTCGGAGGCCGTCACGCTCGACGAACCTGGCTCGGCCTTCCTAAAGGATTTAGACTTTCCGGTTCACGCTCTGGGCGGCCGGCACGCTTGGCACTCACTGCGACTCCTGCGCTGGTTGCGTGCCCAGCGTCACCGGTTCGACGGTGCCCTCGTGCACGGACTTTGGCAACCGATCGGCCCCGCCGCCCTTTGGGCTTTGCGGCATCGTGTTCCCTACATTGTCTTTGCGCACGGGATGCTTGATCCGTACTTCAAGCGCTACCACCGCCTGAAGCACCTGAAAAAATGGCCATACTGGCTCTTAGTGGAGTTTTGGGTGTTGCGCTCGGCTCACCGCGTCCTGTTCACCACTACCTTGGAGCGCGACCTTGCGCGGCTAAGCTTCCGGCTGCACAGCTGGCGTCCGCTGGTCGTACCTCTGGGCACCGAGCCGCCCGCAGCGCCCCCGGCCGCGCTGCTGCGGGCCTTCGCCGCGCACTGCCCGGAGCTTGCGGGCAAACGCTTTCTTCTGTTTCTTGGCCGGATTCACCCGAAGAAAGGCTGCGATCTGCTCACGCAGGCCTTTGCCGAGCTTGCGGCGGCACACCCCGATCTGCATCTGGTGATCGCTGGCCCTGACCCCGCGCACTGGCGGCAGCAACTCCTCACGCCTCTGGTCACAGCGGGCGTCGCCGATCGCGTCCACTGGCCGGGCATGCTGCACGGGGGTGCAAAATGGGGCGCACTCGCGGCGTGCAAGGCCTTTGTGCTGCCCTCGCATCAGGAGAACTTCGGCATGGCCGCCGTAGAGGCGCTCGCCTCCGGCAAGCCCGTGCTGCTGGCCGAGCCGGTCAATCTCGCCCCGGAGCTTGCCCGCGCCGGGTGCGCGCTGGTTGAACCCGACACACTCGACGGCACGCGCCGCCTGCTCGCCCGTTGGCTCGCGCTGACCCCCACCGAACGCCGCGACATGGGCGAGCGCGCCTTGGCTACCTTCGCGGCCTGCTACGATATGCGCCGCAACGCTGAGGCAATCCTGCGCGTCTTTGAGACTTTCAGCAGCAGAAGGGATGGTCGGTAATGCGACGCGCGCCCGACTACCACGCCGGCGAACACGCACCCGACCCGGGCGGCGATGCCTACACGCGCCCGGCCTTTCCGCTCAGCAATCGCGCACGCCGCGCCGTGTGGAACCTTTGCTGGCTTCTGCTGTACCGGCCTTCGCCGCGGCCGCTGCATCGCTGGCGCGCGCTGTTGTTGCGGCTTTTTGGCGCGCAGCTCGGGCCTCACTGCCACTTCTATCCCGGCTCGCGCGTATGGGCACCCTGGAATCTCCGATGCGAAGACCACGTAGCGGCCGGAGATGGCGCCGAGATCTACAACCCCGCGCTAATTGAGCTGCGGTCCCACGTTATTCTCTCGCAAAACAGCTATCTGTGCGGCGCTACCCACGACTACAACGACCCCGCATTTCCCCTGCTCGCCTTTCGTATGCGTGTGGAGCGCTATGCCTGGATCTGCGCGCGCGCCGCGGTCGCCCCCGGGGTGCACGTGGGCGAAGGGGCCGTGCTGGGCCTGGGTGCGGTTGCCACGCGCGATCTCCAGCCCTGGACCGTCTACAGCGGCAACCCCGCGCAGCCGCAGCGCAATCGCACGCCGCCTCCTGATCTCGCCCGTGAGGCCGCTGCATGATCTCTGTCCTGATTCTCACCCTGAACGAAGAACAGGACCTGCCCGGCTGCCTCGCCTCAGTCCGTTGGTGCGATGATGTGCACCTCCTCGACTCGGGCAGCACGGACCGCACCGTCGAGATTGCTCATGCCGCGCAGGCCAAGGTCACCCAACGCGCCTTTGACAGCTACGCACGCCAACGCAACGCAGCCATGCAGCTGCCCTTCCGTTACCCTTGGGTCTTCGTGCTCGATGCCGATGAGCGCGTCACGCCGGAGCTTGCCGCCGAACTGCCGCAGGCCGTCGCCCGTGTCGGCCCGGAGACGGCCGCCTTTCGGGTGCGCCGGCGCGATTTCCTTTGGGGCGTTTGGCTCAAGCGCGCGCAGCTGACGCCGCTGTATGTGCGACTCCTGCGTCCCAACCGCGTTCACTACACCCGCGACATCAATGAGATCGCTGAAGTCGATGGCAAGGTGGGCGATCTCCTTGCACCCTTGGACCACCTGGCCTTCTCGAAAGGCCTAAGCCACTGGGTCGCCAAGCACAACCTGTACTCCACGCGCGAGGCCGAGCTGCTGGCGAGCGGCGACGCGGTTCGCGCGGCCTCCTGGCGAAATGCGCTCTTTGCGCGAGACTTCCATGCGCGCCGCGTCGCCCAGAAAGCGCTGTTCTATACCCTTCCCGGGCGCCCGCTCATCAAATGGCTGTATATGGTCGTGCTGCGTGGGGCTGTACTTGATGGGCCGGCCGGCGTCACCTATGCGACGCTGCAGGCATTTTATGAGTACCTCATCGAAGCCAAACGCAAGGAGCTGATGAGAAAACGGGCGGGTCAACCCATCTGACCGCGGCCTTATGGCTGAATTTCCTCTATGCCCTCAGCTTTGCCAGGAGATCGGTCGGGTGCACGGGCTTAGCTAAAATCTCAAACTCGTGGCCCTGGGCGCGAGCGCGCTCCAGCAGGTCTGCCGTGGCTGCCTGGCCGGAAAATAGCAAGATCTTGCACTTGGGTAGCTTGGAGCGTGTTTGGATGGCTGCTTCAATGCCCGTCATGCCGGTCATAATGACGTCAGAGATCAGCATATCCGGCTGAAAGGTTTCCAGCGCGTCGATCGCTTTTTCGCCGCTGTACACCGCACGGGCCTCAAACCCTGCCTGATTCAGGATGATGGCCAACGTATTTGCAATTACCTGTTCGTCATCGGCGACGAGAACGCGCGGCTTGCTGCTAGTCGTGGTGTTGTCTGCCATGAATGTGTTCCTGCAATCCTTCCTAAAGCCAGCTCGAAACGAACATACGATGTGGTCGCCCCCAGGGGCGATGCACTTGGCTCATCTTACGCTGTTCGCGGGAGTTTCGCCTGTAGCGACCGCATGCATTTCGAAAACTTTGGTTTCATCGTTTGAATCTTCCGTTCCGACCCGCCTGCCCTAGGGTGGTACCCTGGAAGCCGATGGTCGATCTACACCACCATCTGCTTCCCGGCCTCGACGACGGTTCCCCTGACCTCCCTACCTCGGTCGAGATGGCGCGCCTGGCTGCTGCCGATGGCATCACCCACGTCGTCTGCACGCCGCATGCCAATAGCCGCTTCGCCTATGACCGCAAGCTGGTCGGCGAGCTTGCCGAAGAGTTGCAGTCAGAGCTCGACCTGGCGCGCATCCCGCTCACCCTCGGCCAGGGCTGCGACTTCCACATCAGCTACGACAACGTCCAAGACGCCCTGGCCGATCCCAAGCGCTTTGCCATCAACGGCCACGGCTACCTTTTGATCGAACTTCCCGATCTCAGCCTTTCGCCGCACCTGCAAGAAACTTTCTACGAGCTGCGCCTCGCTGGCCTCACGCCCATCCTCACCCACCCCGAACGCAACCCCACCCTGCAGCGTGACCCAGACCGCCTTTTGCCCTGGCTGCGCGACGGCCTGCTGCTGCAGGTGACCGCCGGCTCCGTGCTGGGCCGCATGGGCAAACACGCCGAAAAGGTCGCCAAACGTCTGCTCAAAGATCGCTGGGTCCACTTTCTCGCCACTGACGCGCACAACACCACCAGCCGCCCGCCACTGATGCGCGAAGCTCACGACCTCGTCGCCCGACGCTACGGCCAGGACTACGCCGACCGGCTGTGCCTGGACAATCCGCTCGCCGTCTTCGAAGGCCGCCCCCTGCCCGAACAGGAGGCCCCCGCCGGCCTCGACAACGACGCGATCCCGCTCAAAGAAAGCTGGTGGCAGCGGCTGATCCGGCTGTAAGCCGCCGCTTGCCGCGCCGGGTTTCAGATGGCTAGAACTGATCCCGCGCTGCTGCGGCGTGCGGTGCGTTACGCAAGAACTCCGTCAAGAGATAACGAGATTTGAAGACGAAAAAGAGCCGGTTGTCCTGATCGGAGTCGGCCATCAAGGCCCGGTGCTGTAGGTAAAAAGGACTGTTCCGGTCAAGCTCTACTTGGGCAATAAAGGTATTGTTGGTGTCGCTCCCATTGGCATTGCGGATCACGCTTACATCGCGCACGCTGGAGACCGCCTCGGACGGCACGAAGAACTTCAGGTAGCCGCCTTCCAGGTACGGCAACCGCGCCGGTCTCAAATTACTGGGCTGGTTCTGCGATACGTAGCCAAGCCCGGTGTCAAAAACAATCAACGTGCCGGAAACGCCCATGATTGCTTTGAAACTGTTCACAAGCTTATTGGAAGGGTTGTGCCTTTCCAGGAACGCCGCATCGAGGCGGGCGATCTCACGCTTGCCGCTCGGCGCAGCGCCGGAGGCTACAGCAGCGGGGGCCTGTGCCGGCAAGCTGCTCGCCTCTCCTTCGACGCTGGCCCGCTCGCGGCCTGCGCGTAGGTTGCCCACGTAGTCGGCATAGTCCTGGGCCAACCGGAAGGCGGGCCCCACGGGCTCCAAGGGAAGCAGAACGAAGGTGAAATATCGATCCTTTTGTGGTGTATATTGCAGCTCCTCGTAAGGTAGGTAGCCTTTTTGCAACGGACTGTCCAGCCTCACATGCACATGCATAAACGTTTCCCGCGCGCCTGCCGCTTCAATGCTTAGAACATCGCCGAGCGGAAAGCGAATGGAAACATCAGGGTTGTCGTACTGCATGTGGTCTGGAAAGAACGTAAGCAGACCGTCAGTGTTGCGCAGAGCCACGTGCAAGATCTTGCCGAACGAGGGATGGACCGCATCGGAGCCGGTTACCCCCACCGCGGCTTGGTCGCGTTCCGCCCGGTGCGCCCGAATGAAGCCTTGGAACTGCTTCGCGCTTACCGTGGCAGGCTCGACCGGCTGACCCGGCTGCAGCGAGACCACAAGCATCTGCTCGGCTTGGCCGATGCTGTTAAAGCGCGTCCGGACCAGGCTCGGATACGCGCGCGGAAACTTCGAGGTTTGCGTGAGCACAAGCGTTAAAAATGCATCGCGCGTGCCCGAGAACTCGACGGCGTTGATATCATCCGCCGGCAACGCGAAGACAAAGTCGGGCGAGTTGAAGGTCGCACCGGCGGCGGCAAGCGTCAGCGTGCCCGACCCTGCAGGACCTCCATTGCCGACCGAAGCCTGCAGCGTCCTGGTTGAATAGGTGCTTTGGGCAAAAACTTGGTTGACGGGGAAAACGAAACCAGAGGCGAGAACAAAGCAAAGCAAGACACAAATCACGCAAGACGGACGCATCGGAGGCCTTTAAAAGTGTTTCCGCGCAGTATCGCACCTTTCTTCGTTCGCTGTCTGCCCGCGTATAGTTCGCTGCGCCTTATAGCCCCAGTCCGCCGTCGACCGCTACAAGCTGCCCTGTGATGAACCGCGGCGCAGTAGCAAAAAACAGCACCGCCGCGGCCACATCCTCGGGCGTCCCGTTGCGCTGCATGGGCGTTTTTGCGGCGAAGGACTCATACCCCGCCGCGTTTTCACCTGAGGTCACGATCATGCCCGGCGCGACGCAGTTCACGCTAATCGCCGGCGCCCACGCCTTGGCCATGGTTTGCGAAAGCATGTGCAGGGCCGCCTTGGAGGTGCAATAGTGGCCATGCGTCGCCCATGGATGCATGCCGCCCAGCGAGCCGATGTTCACGATCCGCCCGTCACCGGAAGCCGTTAGGTGTGGATGTGCGGCTTTGGCCATCAAGAACGGGCCACGCGTGTTGGTCTCAAACATCGCATCCCACTGCGCGACCGAGATCGTCTCCAGCGGCACGGTTTCAAAAGCGCCTGCATTATTGACCAGCAGATCCAAGCCGCCAAAGGCCACGACGGTGGCCTCGACTGCCCCGGCCACACTGCCTTCACTGCACACATCGCAGCCTAGCGCCATCGCCCTGACGCCCAGTGCTTCAAGCTCCCGCACGGTGTGAAGAGCCTCTTCGGCGTGCCTCGAGGTGATCGCGACCTCCGCGCCCGCCTTTGCCAGCGCCAGCGCCAGGTGCCTGCCGATGCGCTTTGCCCCGCCTGTCACCAATGCCCGTTTGCCCTGCAGCAACCTCGCACCCGGCAGCGGAAGCTCGCTTTTCGGGCTCACCTTGGCGACCCTGGGGCGGCTGTAGGCGCGCTGCCGTTCGCTGGCGCGGTTGCCGGCGTGTTGGCCGGCGGCGTGGTTTGCAAGGGAGTCATGGGGGAGGCAGGCGCGGGCACCTCGGCAGTTGGCGCGGCTTTTTTGTGCTCCTGCACCCCCGGCTGCACGTTGGCCGGCTCGGTACCGCCTTTTTCCTCATAGGCCGAAACCTGTGTGCGCGGCCGCTGCATCTTCACCAGCACCTCCTTGCCGGCGTCGGTCAGGTCGAACTCACTCGCGTAGGTGGCAAAACCGTTCGCCAGCACCTGCACGGTCACATGGCTGCCCACTTCGAGCAGATCGATCTTGGCCTGACCCTCCGGATCAGTCTTCATCTCCAGCACGCCGTTGGTCGCTCCCTCGCGCGAGGACCGGAAGATCACTGAAGCATTGGGCAGCGGCTTGCCATTGAAGTTCTTTTCGACCGTGATGACCACCTCGGCGGTGGGCGGCGGCGGCTTGTAGCCTCGCCCATGCCGCTCGGTCTGCCCCCCCGCCAGCCCCGTGCAAAAAACTGCACCGCCAACAACCCACCCCCGCACAGGACCCCGTAGAAGTTCCAGCCAATGACCCATGCAGGCCATTTTACAGGGCAGGTCTGAGGTTTGGCCGCAGGACTTTCTTGCCGTAGCGGCTAAAACCTGAGCGGCATTCACTAATATTTCATCTGCCCGCATTGACACGCCTACGTCAGACTGGTTACATTAGCAGTCGGTACGGAAGAGTGCTAACGGAGCGCACGCGCTTCTCCTGTGCGCATCCGAAACCCCTTCCACCTCATGTTTCAAGGAGACAACGCATTATGGCTTCCAGCACATTCACGCCGTTGCACGACCGCATCCTGGTTCAGCGCCTCGAAGAGGGCGAATCGATGCGCGGCGGCATCATTATCCCCGATTCGGCCAAAGAAAAGCCCTCGCAGGGCAAAGTCATCTCGGTCGGCAAGGGTAAGTCCAACGACGAAGGCAAGGTCTTCCCGCTCGACGTAAAGGCCGGCGACACGGTGCTCTTCGGCAAGTATTCGGGCACCGAGATCAAGCTCGACGGCGATGATTACCTGATCATGCGTGAAGAAGAAGTTCTGGGCGTCTTGGCATAAAGCAAAATAATCGTTGTTCGCGGAAAGACTCGTTGCTCGTGAGCAAACTAGCGAGCGGATGAGCCCGGACAACGACCTTCAAGAACAACAATCTCTCACGAACAACGATTTATTACGGAGTACATCATGGCAAAGCAAATTCTGCACGGAGAAGATTCGCGGCAGGCGATTCTGCGCGGCGTGAACACGCTAGCGAACGCGGTGAAAGTAACCCTTGGACCCAAGGGCCGCAACGTGGTCATTGAGAAGAAGTTCGGCTCGCCGACGATCACCAAGGACGGCGTCACCGTTGCGAAGGAGATCGAGCTACCCGAAGGCCTCGAAAACATGGGCGCGCAGATGGTCAAGGAGGTCGCTTCCAAGACCTCGGACGTCGCCGGCGATGGCACCACCACCGCCACCGTGCTTGCCCAGGCTATCTTCCGCGAGGGCGTGAAGACCGTAGCCGCGGGTGCGAACCCGATGGCGCTCAAGCGCGGCATCGATAAGGCCGTGGAGGCCATCATCGGCAAGCGCGATGAGCACGGCCAGGTCCAGGGCGGCGCATTGAGCGAGTTCTCCAAGCCCGTTTCGGGCGACATGATCGCCCAGGTCGGCACCATCTCCGCCAACGCCGACAACCAGATCGGCACCATCATCGCCGAAGCAATGAAAAAGGTCGGCAAGGACGGCGTGATCACTGTCGAAGAGTCGCGCACGATGGAAACGCAGCTCGACGTGGTCGAAGGCATGCAGTTCGACCGCGGCTACCTGAGCCCGTATTTCGTGACCGACGCCGAGCGTATGGAAGCCGCGCTGGAGAACCCTTACATCCTCATTTACGAGAAGAAGATCTCCACGATGAAGGATCTGCTGCCGCTGCTCGAGCAGATCGCCCGCACGGCCAAGCCGCTCGTCATCATCGCCGAGGACGTGGACGGTGAGGCGCTGGCGACCCTGGTCGTCAATAAGCTGCGCGGCACCCTGAACGTCGCGGCCGTGAAGGCCCCTGGCTTCGGCGACCGCCGCAAGGCCATGCTCGAGGATATTGCTGTGCTGACCGGCGGTAAAGCCATCACCGAAGACCTCGGCATCAAGCTCGAGGGCGTCAAGATCGAGGACCTCGGCACCGCCAAGCGCGTCACCATCGACAAGGACAACACCACCATCGTCGACGGCGGCGGCTCAGACGACAAGATCTCCGGCCGTGTGAAGGAGATTCGCGCGCAGGTCGAGAAGACCACTTCCGACTACGACCGTGAGAAGCTCCAGGAGCGTCTCGCCAAGCTCGTCGGCGGCGTGGCCGTCATCAAGGTTGGCGCGGCGACCGAGACCGAGATGAAGGAAAAGAAGGCTCGTGTCGAGGACGCGATGCACGCGACTCGCGCGGCCGTCGAGGAAGGCATCGTCCCGGGTGGCGGCGTGGCGCTGGTGCGTGCCGGCAAGGCGCTCGAGCAGCTGATCAACTCGCTGCAGGGTGACGAAAAGATCGGTGCGCAGATTATCCGTCGCGCCATCGAGGAGCCGCTGCGCATGATCGCCCTAAACGCGGGCGAAGAGGGCGCGGTGGTCATCAACCGCATCCAGCAGTCGGACGACTCGAACTTCGGCTACAACGCCGGCACAGGTCAGTACGAGGACCTGGTGGCGGCGGGTGTCATCGATCCAACCAAGGTGACGCGCACTGCCCTGCAAAACGCGGCCTCGATCGCCGGCCTCATGCTCACCACCGAAGCCATGATCTCCGAGATTCCGGAGAAGAAGGAAGCTGCAGGCCACTCGCACGGCGGCCCCGGCGGCGGCATGGACGGCATGTACTAGTCCTTGGCGGACGGCCACACGCGGCTTCGCCGCAAAACAGAAAGCCCCGGAGCGATCCGGGGCTTTCTCATACTGGAGTCGGTAGATGACAGTTTGCGGCCATTGTCGGTTGTGCGGCGCATACGGACCATTGACTGAGGAGCACACGCCGCCTCGCCGCGCCTTTAACGATTCGATGATTTTCTTGCGTAGAGCCGATACCAGAAATGGCCAACTATCCTTTCCAGAGCGCTCCATGTACAAAAAAGGCTTCGCTCAACGCACTCTGTGCGAGACCTGTAACAATCGCGCCGGACGGAAATTTGCCGATAGCTATGTGCGCCTAACCAAGCGTGTCGCGACCCAACTCGATTTCGCGGTCTTCGGCGATCACCTGCATATTATGGGAGTTGAGAAGCCCGCGCATATCGTTCAACAGGTACTACTTCAGTTCGTCACTCTCATAAACGAAGGCTTTGTCACTGTAAATGAATGGTTGCGTTCAAGCATTTTAGAACGGCAGCCATCCCTGCCTCCGGACTTAAGACTCTACCTATTCGCAACAAAGACGAAGAATGTACGTTCGACTGGCCTAGTTGCCGCATACTTATCTGAAGCAAAGCGTCACGACATATTTGCTGAATTTGCCTTTTGGCCTCTAGGGTGCGTTCTCGCTTTCTCAGATCTGGATACCAGGTTCCTTACACCCATCCATCATTGGACCGATGTGTCAGTTAAATCGAATGCGACAAGGGATTTGGTATTGAGAATCAACCACACTGAAAATTCTGCAGCTCTCGATTACAGAAGTTCCGCCCAAGTGGTGCGTGATCAGGAAGCGTACACACCCTTAATCGTCGAACCGGGTGCCTTAGCTAATATGCAAGCCGAGTGGTTCAAGCGGTCTGGTTCGAGTCACTCAGAACCCAGCTTAAGGTATCTGACTCCACCAAATACGCGGTTTGTGACTTCTAAATAGCTGAGTGCGGCTTCACCGCGCATTAGTGATGATTTCACCGCCACCACGTCAGTATCAGATTCCGAGCTGCGGCTAAGCGATGTCCCCTAGGCAGCGAATAGCAACGAAAGCCTCGCCGAGGCTTTCGTTAAATAACGAGCTGCCTACTCGCTGGCCTGCTCCACTAGCCCAGGATGCACGCCCTGCGGTGCGTGCACCTTTACGCCAGGCTGCTCGCTTTTTAGCTTGATCTCGGCCAACGTGTTTTTCTTTTCATGATTGGCGCTGGCCGGGAAGGTCACAAGATAGCTTTCGCCGATGGCTTTGCGGAACTCGTCGAGGTAGGGCGTCAAGCTTGGCGGGGTAATACGGCCCTGGTAGAAGCTTTCGCCGCCGGTCGCCTCGGCTACCTGGTTCAGATAGCTTTGCCCGCTGAAGTTGGCGAGCCCGCCGCGAATGCCCGCATCGCCGTAGTAAATCGAGTACACGGCCACGCCGGCGCGCTCGGCGTCATCCTGCGCGGCTTGCACGTAAGGGCTATCCTGGTTCAGCGGTGACACGCTGCCGTTGTAAGGGTCCACGCCGTTGGTGATCATGAGCACCATCCGCGCGCCAGGCGCCTTTGACGGCCAGTGCTTCACAAACTCCTGCATGCAGAAGTACGGGCTGGCGCTGATGCCTGGCGACGAGAGCGGCACGCGCAGGTTGTCCGCCGCGGTGCGATGATCGGTGGTGAAACCGCCTTTGGAAGATACTGTGCCGTTCTGCATGTAGCCCACCAGCACCGACACGTTCGGCGGCAGGCTGGTCACAAACTTCTGCACATCCTGCAACTGCACACTGAACTGCGAGCGCAGCCCATCGTCGATCAGGATCGCGACCTGCGCCCCTTGCTGCGCCACCGGCGCGACCGACGAGATCTGCGCGGCATGACCATTCACCTCGAGCTTCAGCGCAGCCGGATTGAATGGCTCGTTGTTCTTGGATTGCACCTGAATCAGCGCCGTCGTGGGAACGGGGCCCTCGTTGGGCAGCTCCTGCGCCAGCACCGGAACAGCCAGCGCGGCTAAACTGACAGCACTTGCAAACAAGGAAAATCGATTCATTCTCATGGCGAACCTCACCTTTATCAGATGAGAAACACGGTGGGAAGAAGCAAAGTTGCGCGTGATCCTGTCAAGAATCACGCGCAGTTCTCCGCTACTCGCCGCCTAGCCGCACCTTCACGCCGGCACGCACGGTCAACGGCAGCCCTGGGTAGCCGATCGGCCCGATGTGCTGGTTGTTGAGCAGGTTATCAAGCTGCGTGAATAACGAAACGTGGTCGCGCACCTGGTACACTCCGCCCAGATCGAGCTTCAAATAGCCGAAGTCCAAGTTACGGTTCGGCAGCAGCAGCGAGTTGCCGCCCCCGAGGTCCGACCCGACCAAAAAGGTCGAATCGTCCGCCCGGCTAGCCAGCGCGCCCTTCAGCATGAGGTTGAGCCGTTGGCGCTTGTAGTCCACAGCAAAGAACCCGGTATGCGGCGGCCGCCGAAACGGCCGCGCCCCCACCAGCGGCGACAGCCCGCCAATGGCAACACCCGGCAGATTCGGGTTTTCGGTCGGCGTTCCTTGCCGCACCGCTGTCGCGTCGCCCGTAAACGACTGGCTCACGAGCGAGTCCAGGTACGTGTAGCCGCCGTGCACAAAAAACCCGCGCGGCGCCTGCCAGGTCACCTCGAGCTCCGCGCCCTGCGCCCGGTACGCCAGCGAGTTCAGAATCGCACCGAACAGAAACACGTTTGGATTGGTGGGCGCGAAGCCGAAGTAGGTTTGCAGATCCGCCGAACCCACATCCTCGAGCTGGTGCGAGAACTGATTGTGAAAGTAGTCCACCGACACGCGCAGCTTTTGTCCAAACAGCCCCTGATCGAGCCCGGCATCGAGCGAACGCGCCCGCTCCGGGCCGAGCGGCTGGATGCCATAGAGCGCGATGTCCGCCGTGTCGCCGAAACTCGTCAGCTGCCGGTACAGACTCGTGAACTCGGTCGCGAGCGAAGGCTCCTGCACGCCCGTCGCTAGGTTCAGGCGTAGTTTGGTTCCGCCGAGGCGCGCCGGCCCCGGTCGCAGCAGCACCCACGCCAGCCCTAGCCGCGGCTCCCCTGCGTAGCCGTAGAGATGATTCTTCTGCAGCGAGCCACCGAAGTTGTAAAAGATCCGGCTCTTGATGTCGCCCTGGAACTGCAGGTCCCACTCGTAGTTCGTGCGCTGAATCTGTTCCTGCGTGCCAAAAGCTCCGAAAGAAACGAAGCTGCCACGCTCGTTGTCGTACCGAAAACCGAACAGCGCCGCGATGTGCTTAGGAAAGGTGTAGTCCGACTGGTAGTACAACTCGTCGCGATTCGACACCTGGTCGTTGCTCGTGCTGAAGAGCGAGGCTTGCCCGGTCGCCGTATAACCATTCGCGCCGCGGATCGTGACGGGATTGCCGAAGTACTCCGTGAAGGGCCCAAAGCTCGAAGAAAACGTCACCGGTGTGCCCTGCTGGCCGAAGTACGCAGCCTGCAACCGCTTGCGCGCGACGCCGTAGCGCACGAGGTTGTGCCAATCGCGCTCCGTGCGGTCCTCGACCGTGACATTGCCGTAGAGGTCCTGGTCGCCCTGCCTGCCCTGTTGCGTCAGGCCGTAAAAATCGTAGGCATTCGGCAAACCCTCGGCCGAAACGCCGTCGCGCACCGTCGCGCGCACGCTGGCGCCCTTGACCAGGTCATAGCCGAGGTTCGCGACGGCCGTGGAGTTATGGTACCGGTCGTTGGGCAGCGCATTAGAGGTATCAAACCTGGAGTAACCGCCGAAGTAGTCGAGCTTGCGCGCCGTGCCCCCGACGGTGGCCTCGTTGCGCCAGCTGTGGAGGTTTCCAGCGTCGCCCGAGTAGTTCAGCACGGGCTTCAGCGTCGTGCCGCGCGGCGTTGTCAAGCTCACCACACCCGACTGCGAATCACTCCCATACAGGGCACTGTTCGGATCGCGATAGATCTCCACCCGTGCAATGCCCGTGCTCGCGACGGTCCCAAAATCGAAGCTCCCGCCCACATCCTCCGCAGGCACGCCATCGACCAATACCTTGTTGCCATCCGACGGCCCACCGCGCAGAAATAGCGAGGTCGCGCTGCCGGCTTGGCCGCTCTGCACCACGTTCACGCCAGGTGACTGCCGCAGCTCGCTCACCAGTCCCACGCGCGTGCTCAGGTCGCTGGCCTGGATCAGCGTCACCGGCGCGGTTAGCTGCGGCAGCGGCGTTGGCAAGCCGCTGGCCGTTACCGACACCTGCTGCTGCACCGTGGTGGCCGAGAGCACCACATCCTGCGCCACAACCTCCAGCGAGCCGCCGTAGAAGTCCTCCCCGATGCCCGGCAGATACCCTCCCGCCGAACCCAGCAACGTGAAACGGCCGCTCGCACCCGATCGCAACTCAAAGCTGCCGTCCGGCCCGGCATAGGCCACCCCAATCACGTGGCCGGCTTGTACCAACTGCACTCGCCCACCCGGCACGGCCCTGTCCAGGGCATCGACCACACGGCCGCGCACCACCACCGCCCCTGCTGGCGCAGCGCCCAAGGCAGCCCCCACAAGCACAACGAGCGACGGCCGCAGCGCACAGGCGGGCCTACGAAAATACGGCACAAACGGTTGTAGAAAAAAGCGCAACATCAGGTCTCCTCCGCTCTCCCCCGAGAGCGTGGCGAGGCATCGGCTGGGGAACCGGTCTCCTGACTGGCGCACTCGCCAAGCCGATCCTTCGCGGCCAGCCCTTCCCGACGACCCAAGGTCTTCAGTGAGCTGGCTGAATCAGCTTCATCCCCCAACCGCCGTGGCCGACGGCCGAAGATGTGCGCTTCACAGTTGCGGGGCAGTGGCGGACTTTCACCGCGCTTCCCAAAACATTCCCAAGCGGTTTGCGAAAACGTAGTAGCCGGCACACGAGCGCGACCAGGATGGGGCGACCTCCAGTGTACGGCAGTTTACGCGTGCGGCCCCGATGGCTTCGGATTCCCGGAGTCGCGCGAGCCGCTGCTTAACTGCTCACGCTCACACTCAATTTGCTGAAGGTTTGTCGATGTGCTCGACAATAAACACGGTTTCAGCAATGCGTCTTGGCACGATCTGTAGACCAAGCTGTTCTTGCACGGCGGTAAAGATTTCCGGGGCATCGCTGGTCGTACTGGCTGACCCGTCTGGGTTTTCACGGCTCCAACGAAGTTGAAAATCATAGTTTCCACTTAGCCCCGTACTGTCGCGAACCAACTCGCGTGCCTCGGTGGACAAAAGCATGTTGCATAAGTCCGGCATCGAGATGTTCTTCGCATCCAGTTGATAGCGAGCCGTGATGCGCCATTGTGGCTGCTGGGCTTCGCCTACCGTGGGGCGTAGTGCTTCCGGCTTTGGACCACCTTTCTTAACCACCAAAGCATATTCCGGGAAGGTTCGGGATTCCGTGTGCAGGCTAAGTGCGAACCGCTCTTTTAAAACATCGCGAAGCAGGGCGTTCTGCTCAGCTGGTTTAAGGGAACCATATGCAGCTATATCGGCCTCGCTCACTTTAGCCGTAATGTCGTACTGTTCCCTTCTCACCCAATCGGGAGCTCCAAAAACAAAACTGTCCAATGCGATCCCATATGCAGTCTGGAGCAGAAACATGGTAGACATTGATTGCCCGGTGATTCCGTCCGGAAGAGGTTTATAGACAGATCGAACCTGCGGCGTGCTCGGTCGAATCGACACCACAGAGAAATGAATGGGCGGTGTCCTAACCTGGATTGAACTCTCCTGTGCCCGTGCCGAGCCACACATCGCCAAACCAAGACAGCATCGAAGCAAAATACTTCCCATGTATCTCTGCATGCCTATTCCTTCGTTACGTCGCCTTGCCGGGTGAGCTACGCAGGATAGGACGCAGTATCGCTCAAAACGTCAGCAGCACCTTGCCGGTCGTCTTGCGCGCTTGCAGATCCTCATGCGCCTGCCGCGCTTCGGCCAGGGGATAGCGGTGACCGATTCGCACCTTTAACTCGCCCTTGACCACCCAATCGAAGACCTCTGCAGCCCGCCGCTCCAACTCAGCCCGGGTTCGCGTGTAGTCCTTCAGCGTCGGCCGCGTGACGTAAAGCGAACCGAGCGTTGAAAGCCGGATCAGATCAAATGCTGGCACCGCGCCGCTTGACGCCCCGTACAGCGCCAACAATCCGCGCGGCTGCAGCGAGCACAGCGAATCCTCAAAGGTCGTCTTGCCCACGGAGTCGTATACCACGGGCAGCCCAGCGCCGCCGGTCTCCTGCCGCACCGCATCAAGGAAGTTTTCCTGCGTGTACACGATCGCGCGATCGGCACCAGCTTCGCGCGAAAGCTCGGCCTTCTCCTCGGTCGACACGGTCGTCAGCACGCGCGCCCCGAGCCGCTTGGCAATCTGCGTCAGCAGCAGCCCCACCCCGCCCGCGCCGGCGTGCACCAGCACGGTATCCCCGGGCCGAATCCGGTAGGTGTCGTAGGCCAGGTAGTGCGCCGTAAGTCCCTGCAGCAGCACAGCCGCGGCTAGCTCGAAGCTAATGCCTTCGGGCAAGCGCAGCAGCTCCAACGCAGGCGCCAAGGCCAGCTCCGCATAGGTGCCCCGTGTGCCCTGCCACGCCACACGATCGCCCACGGCTAATTCCGTCACGCCCGGCCCCAAGGCTTCGACCGTACCCGCGGCCTCTTGCCCTGGAACGAAGGGCAGCGGCGAGGGGTAGCGACCTTCCCGTAGGTAGGTGTCAATGAAGTTGACCCCCGAGGCCTGAATGCGGACCAGCACCTGGCCCGGCCCAGGCTCTTGCACTGGCAGATCGGTCAAGGTGAGGACCTCAGGTCCTCCCGTTCGGTTTACTTGAATGGCGCGCACGTTTTCTCCCCTTCGGCCATCCGGCGAGGGATGGTGCTCGTTCAGTGGATTGGCCCAGCAGTTCCCTTAGCGAATCAGATGCTCTTCGGAGGGCCGCATCCGCACCACGCGATCAATCGCATAGGGCGAGCGCTGCCCTTGTGCAAAGAAGTGCCGCACCTGCAGCTCGCCCAGCAGGCCGATGCCCACCAGCTGCACGCCCGCTAGAATCAGCACCGCCGCAATCACAAACCAAGGCGCATGCTGCCCAGCGACCGCGCCATGCGAAATTAGCTTGGCCAGCAGCAGCCAAAGCGCAATCGCACCACCGCTCAGCACGCTCACCGAGCCGACCCCGCCGAAGAAATGCAGCGGTCGCGTCATATATTTGAGCAAAAATCGGATCGTAACCAGGTCGAACATGACCCGGAAAGTGCGCGAGATCCCATAATGGCTCTGCCCCGCTTCGCGCGCCGGGTTCGAGATCGGCACCTCGCAGATGGTCGCGCCGTACCAGCTCGCCAGCGCCGGAATGAACCGGTGCATCTCGCCGTAAAGGGGTATGTTCTGGATCACCTCGCGCCGGTACGCTTTAAAGGTGGTGCCAAAATCGTGAATCTCTACCCCGGAAAGCCGCCGCATGAGCCAGTTGGCCGCTGTCGAGGGCACGCGCCGCAGCACCAGGTTGTCGGCCCGCTGCGCTCGCCAGCCGCTCACCACGTCATAGCCCTCTTCGAGCTTGGCCATAAACTGCGGGATTT
Organism: uncultured Acidobacteriaceae bacterium; assembly: GCA_964247325.1. Taxonomy (GTDB): domain Bacteria; phylum Acidobacteriota; class Terriglobia; order Terriglobales; family Acidobacteriaceae; genus Granulicella. Next base: position 35,943 of record CAXTTZ010000002.1, read on the forward strand.
CGGCCGGATCATGCTGTAGATCGCCGTCCATGGCCAGAATGAAGTCGCCCGTCGCATGGTCAAATCCGGCAGCCAAAGCGGAGGTCTGCCCAAAGTTGCGCCGCAGCTTGATCAGCAGCACCCGCGAGTCCACCGCTGCGATCTCCTCCAGCAAACGGTACGTGCGGTCGCGCGAACCGTCATCGACAAACACCAGCTCAAAGCTCTCGCTGATGGTCTCCATCACCTCTTTTACGCGATCGTACAGCCGCGTCACGCTCTGTTCCTCGTTATGGAACGGCACAACAATGGAGTATTTCGGCATCCCTCCATTCTAAACCCGCGCCCGCCACCCAACCCAGCCGCGCCTTCGCGCTACACTAGAAGGCACATGGCCCGGTAGCTCAGATGCATAGAGCGGCGCACTCCTAAGGCGAAGGTCGCAGGTTGGACTCCTGCCCGGGCCACCATCAAACGAAACGATTCCAACTGCTTAAGGCGCGCAGGAAATGGAAGCTTTCAAGGTAGCTGGAGAGCTGTGCCGTTTTTGTGTCACTTAATTTCTGATCAATGCGTTGCTGAGCGAAGCTTGCGGGTACGTATTATTTGGCGAGCAAAGAGATACAGCAAGAAGCCAATGGGGCCAAGCAAGAACGTCAACACGAGCAACGGGATCATCCACCCGTGGGCGATCCCGTTTCGCTTAGCGTCGTTCAACTCCCAGGCACCTACGAATAGGTCGAAGGCAAGATAGTGCACCCACCCTGCTGTAAGCAACCATGGGTTGCGAAAGAGCAGGGCTACGTCTGCAAGGGATCCGAACCCGCCGGCGTGACCCTGCCAGTGTAGACACACAAGCAGGAGGTAAATGAGAGCAAGTGTGCCGGGGAAGATGTACCTGCCGGCAATGGTCGCCACCTGTTTGTACCAGCCTACTGTGATAAGGATTACCCATCCCAAACTGGCAAATGCGCCCGAGTAACTAAAGACCTGATCGGGGGTCATATTGTAACCTCACTTTCTTGTACGTTGCTGACGCGGAGCTTCTGCATCGACAAAACCATCGCAAATGCGACAAAGGAGGCTACGCCCCATGCAGCCCAGACACTCAGGACCGGAGCCGAATAATCTGTGATAGGAAGTCCAGCAAGCGCTTCCAGGAGCGTCATCAAGAATAAGACACCGTAACTGACCGCCGTGATCGAGATCAGCCAAACTTTTTGTCTCATCTCGAGACGGGCAAAGCTCAGACAAAGGGCAAGCAGGACGAGTATCTGCAAGGCATGTAAGCCAAGGAAGTGGGCAACTCGAATGTCTCCATACTGAGTGCTCCAACCGAGAAAAGGTAGACCTTTGCCCCCGTCGATGCCACCAACTGAATGTGCTCCCACCACAGTTACATGCTGGCCTGCTGCTTGGGCCTTTTGTTGAGCAGGTGTGGGGCGAACCATAAGCGCCCCCGTTCCCGCGCCCAATACAATCAGTACCATGCCGGCGCGGACCGCCGTTGTGAATGAACGATCTCCGTACTTTTGGAAGAAGGTCGCAACGGCTAAGACTATGCTTGCGAGCCAAACCGTACCTACGCCAACGCCCATCAGGGTATACACAGTGGTATCGAAAGACGTCGCGATGTTGAAGTGACTGGTTGTGTGCCGGAAGGCTTGAAGGTCGATGCAACCGACTTCCAGAACAAGAACGAAGCTCGTCACGCCTGCTACGATCTGGAGCAGTTTGCGCCAGATCGAGGTCCACCGAACGATTGTGATGACGCTGAGCGCGTAGATACCAGTCGATAGCGCAAACTTCATCGGCTTATCCCATGCAGGAGCACCTGTGATCAGGGTGTGATCGGTGAGGAGGCCGATCGTGCAGATTATCAGATCAAGAAGCATGGCGGCTGTGGTCAGGAACAAGATTGGTGCGATGTGAAACCAGTCTCGCGTAAGTGAACGTGTGCGCTGCAACATCGGAGTCTCGTCTCTCTGCCTACAAGTGCAGGCCTAGTACTTAGTGCTACGGTGGCGAGTGCAGGGACAAAACTCGTCAGCGGGAGAAAGATCGGGGCATCTACAGGTAGCACGACATGGGTCCCCTGCGCTGCACTCGCCCCGAGTAGGCCAAAGCCTCTTCATCCGACAAGAGCCCGGCTAAGACCCACCCCAACGGGTATGGCGCCGGCACTTGATTGCGCCAGAAGCAAGCATCTGTTTCCGGCAAGGGCGAGGCTGACTACAACTGCACCCGCAAGCGGCTTGCATGTCATCTTCATGTTGGCTCCTTTGGCCGTGGCGGCTCAGTTCTGTACATTCTGCCACTCTTCCGTATGAATACAATAAACCGTACACGTACGGTTTTACTGCACATCGCCGTATTTGTACAGCGATGCTCGCAATTCTCAGTTTTACTGACTTTTCTTCTGGGTGCAGCATTGGTTGTGCAATGGCGGTCAGGGTTCCTTTCGGCACCGTACACGTATAATGAAAGAAAGTGTGAAGAGGGGGACGCATCGAGATGCCGGCCACAGAGCGTCGGGAACGCGAGAAGCAGGAGTTAAGGCAAAAGATCCTGCGTGCTGCCAGTGAAATCATTAAGGAGGAGGGATATGACGCCCTCACGATCCGCAAAATCGCGACCCGCCTTGATTACTCACCGATGGCGCTATACAGCCACTTTGTCGACAAACAGGCCATCCTGCTGGCCTTAGCGGGAGAGGTCTACAAAAAAATAGAGGACGAGCGCCTGCGTCGCAGCAAAAACCCATTAACAATGCTTCGAAGAGCTTTGTTGTTGTACATCGACTTTGGCCTCAGGCATGCGTCCGAGTATCAATTGGTCTTCATGACCCGATTCCCTGAACCGTCGAGCGCCTTGGAGGAGGAATACACAAAATCTGATAAGGCAGGGTATCAGTCATTTGGACGACTTACTGGATACGTCGCGGCCTGCGTGTCAGATAATAAGATGAAAGGGGATCCCTTTGAAATCGCGACGGTCCTCTGGGCTGGGGTCCACGGAGTCGTCTCACTCTTAATCACCCAAACGGGTTTCCCTTTTGGTCAGCGAACGGCGTATGCGACACGAGTAGTTGATACTCTGCTCAGGGGCGTGATCTCGGACAACAAAAAGCTGTGAAGGCCGTCGCTGCTCTGTAAAGCGCAGTATGGCTCCTGTTTGGGATCAACAGGTAAAAACTCCTCTAGGGTGACCAACAGAGCGACCTCCTGTCACGAGGTGAGGCGGCACAGGCTTTCCCCTTTGCCGCGGCAAAGCTAAGCCTGCACCACGAAAATCTGGATGCAGGCGCCGCATGCCGACACCGGCTCTTAAATGCGTCGCAGTGTTCGCACGGCGGAACTCGGATCGATGCGAGAACTTTTCGGCTCTCACCCCAACACGGCTTTGGCATTGCTCTGTCCAAAGCGGAGAGCGGCAAGAGCGTTACATGGAAGCAGAACAAGGGCAAGCTCTGGCCGCAGCAGCGCGCCTACAGTGTCCCAACCTTGCTGTCACCAGAGGCAGTTTGCTAGCCAGGCAGATGGTCATTTTACCTCTTCGGAGGCGGAACACTCCACAACCGAGGTCGATTCTGTAGCCCCGTACTGACCTCTGCCACAAGCTACCAAGACTTGCTGATCAAGGAGCTTGCAATACACCCTCTAGGTAGGTGCGCAATTTAATTGGCTCACGTCCGATGATCTGTTCGAGGGTGGAGCTCGTAGACGCAAACTCACCGGCCCTGGCCGCTCTGTAGAGCCCCATAGACATGGCGATTGCGCCATGAGGGAGCCCCATGGCGCTCAGCTGAGCCTGTTGTTCTTCGTCCGCGAGCAACTTGCGAGTGACATTTCTCTGCGTGATAGAGGAGAGCATGCGTGCGACATCCGTGAGGTCGAAGGCTTCTCTTGCTGTTAGCGGTGGCGTCGGACCCTCGAAGCTGCCCTCATTTAGAGCAATTCGTGCGTCTGCCTCGGCGAGATCGGCATGGGTGGTCCACGCAACCTTGCCATCTTCCGCAGCGACGAGACTGCCAGTCTCGGCAGCTTTGCCGATCAGTCTTGGACGGTTGAGGCGTAAAAGCCGTGCCGCAAAGAAGTCCATCTGAGGCCTGATAAGGCCAACATCTCTTCGGTTACGGCGTGATCCCGCATCGGCGGGAAGGCAGATGTAGCACTCGCTCCCATGTGGCTGGTATACAGAACCCGCTCTACACCGGCAGACTTCGCTGCAAGAATCGCCGCCTGATGCTGCGCAAGCGGGTCGCCGCCGTAGGCACGAGCGTTGGAAGAGATAAGAAGGATCCGCGTGGCGCCCTCGAAGGCTGCCTTCAAGATTTCGGGCTGTGCGAAGTCGGCCTGTCGTACCTGAACACCTTGCAAGACGAGATCTTCAGCTTTCTCGAGATCACGCGCGCAGGCTGCGAACTGATCCTTCGATAGCAGTTTCAACAGCCGTTCCACAATTGCATGGCCCAACTGTCCCGTAGCGCCTGTGACGATAATCATGATTTCTCTTCCCTTTCACTCGTTGGGCAGATCTCGTTAGGGAAAGCGGTCTTACGCCTCTTTCCTTAGAGATCAATTTAAGCATCCGTATGCTTTTCAAGCTCGATGCCAAGCTCTTCAACGTGGCTTGCGTTCAGAACCTCGCCCCTTTCAAGCAATGGTGGTTTGAAAGCGTGTTATCGGCATGATGCGGATTCACCTCTGTGGATAGCTATGAGGCATAAACGAAAGGAGCAGTACATCAGCCCCCAAGTATGCTCCGTGGCCTCTTTGAATTGTTTCGTGAGCACTCCAAAATATCCGTACATTGGTGTACGTTTATATTGTATACTGGTTCACAAGATGGAAAGCAAGGAGCGGAGAGTGAGTCTGTGTCGCCCAATGCCCAGAGGATAAGACATGAAAACCACAGCAGGACTGAGAACAGAGGGAACAATCGCTATCGTCGGTGCAGGCCCTGCCGGGTTAACGCTGGCCCGCATCTTGAACCGTGATGGTTTCAACGTGAAGGTGTACGAACGCGATGCATCTTCGACCGCGCGCTCGCAAGGTGGCAGTCTGGACCTTCGGCCCGACTCCGGCCAACAGGCAATCACCGCAGCGGGGCTTATGGAAGAGTTCACACGTCATTCCAGGAGCGAAGCCAGTGCCTTCAGATTAATCGACTCGCAAGGCGTTGAGGACCCGGAAGCCGGCCAGGAGACGCATGAGGACGCGGGCCCGGAGATCGACCGCGGTGACCTTCGCCAACTCCTAATCGATGCGCTGCCCGTGGGGACGATCGCCTGGGGTCATACCCTGAAGACTGTGACTAAGGCTGATGGCGACCGCTGGACGCTAAGCTTCGAACATCAGGAAACCGTCACTGCGGACCTGGTCGTGGGCGCTGACGGCATCGGGTCGAAGGTCCGGAAGCAACTGACATCTGAACAACCTCGCTATACCGGCATCACGATGCTGGCAGGCAACATCCGCAAAGACCTTTGGCGCGGATCAAAGATTTCCGACATGCTCGGTGAAGGCTCGGTCATGTTCGCTGGAGAAGAAAAGACAATCTTTGTGCAGCGCTTCAATCGCGATCTCATTTTGCTGTACTACTCCATGAAGGTACAGGAGAGCTGGCCTGCTTCCAGTAGTTTCGAGTTAACGGACAAACCCGCCGTGCTGACAAGCATCAAGGAAGCGTTTAGGGACTGGTCTCCCACACTGCTCGATATGCTGACGGAAGTCGAAGACAACTTCGTGCGTTGGCCTGTCTCCGTCATGCCCCCCGACTGCGGATGGCAGACCCAGCCCGGCTTGACGATGATTGGTGATGCCGCGCACGTCATGCCGCCTTTCACGGGCAAAGGCGTAAATCTCGCACTTTATGACGCCCTGCAGCTCGCGCAGGCGTTAACCACGAACCCAGCAGCCGAGGTGAACCAGACCATTGCTGAGTTTGAGAAGACGATGCAGGACCGCACTCGCAAGGAAATAGGCGAATGCCTCGGCGTCGGCGAACACTTTTACGGTCTGCACATGGACTTCTCAGAGATAACTTCCGCATAGCCCAGAAAGGTGCAGCCACGAATTCGCAAACTTCCCCAGCAGTCGACCTGGCTTCGCTGATGGATGCCATGTACCGTTTCGGCACCGGTGTCGATCAGGGAGACACTGGCTTGCTGGCGTCGGCCTTCCATGTATCGGCCGTCATTGACTTCACCCCTTGCGGCCGCAAACTCGGACTGGACTTCCCGGTTTTGACTGGAAAAGATTTCGATCGTAGGTCTTCTGGGTTCGGCTCACCTGACGCAGCAGACGAGCCATGTCATCACAAACGGCCGAGCCGAACAGACTAAGAACTCGGCCGAGCTTCAGGTACTTGGTTGAAGCCACACACCTGCTCCTTGCCGAACCCACAAGGCGCTTTCGGATGATGAACTGGTACACCGTTCAGCTAGAGCGAAGCGAGAGCTGTTGGACCATTCACCATCTTTCCATCGACAACATTTGGTTCGATGGTGATCCGCAGGTGCTGCTTGGCAAGTAATCAGAATACAGCTCCGCAACTTCGAGCGATCCGTTGCAATTGGTTCATGAGTTCACCTGCCATGTAGCTTGTGGCGCGCCGCACGACGTCGGTAAGGGTCCTCTCGGGCACAGGCATTACTATTCCATGACTACCGGGACTGTAACCGGACCGAGGCTGAACGGGGCGCTTCTCGGGGAGGGAGGAGACTGGATGCTGACTTCACCGGATGGCTTTATGCGCATGAATGTGCGCATTCAGATTCAAACCACCGATGGCGCGGTGTTGTGCGCACACTACTTCGGTTTAGCAGAAACAACCTCCTCGATGATCGAAGCTACAACACAGTGCAAGGAAACCTCATTCACCGACCAGTCCATCCGCAGCCACTGGCTTCTTGAATCCGGAGCCGAGCAGTACGCGTGGGTCAACCAGGCTGTCTTCGTTGGTGCAGGACGAGTGCTGCCGTTCGCCCCGGGCGTGCTCGGCTTCGAGCATAGGGTTTATCGAGTGGCTTAGCAGCGAGAGCATTGCTTCAAGCCGGTCCGAGTCCAGTCATGAGCAAGTTGAATCGATGCTCGAAACCGGATTTCGGATCGACTGCGCCGTCCAGGCGAGAATGCGAAGACAACATGCGGCACACAATCAGGATGTCCGTCCCGGTAATCTTCCGGTCGATCAACTTCTTTTTCTGCGCGGCAGCCAGATATGGGTTAATCACTTCGATCATGCGGGCTTCGTTTTTGCCCTTGTCATAGTCGTGCATATCCGCCAAGCTGATGAGGAACTTATCGCACACGCGCATCAGCTCGGCAAAAAGACGAATAAAAGCTAACGGCTCTTTCTTGCTTTCGATCGTAAGAGCATCGGCAAGCTCGTTCAGATCGTTCTCAAGCACCGCCTCATAAATTGCCTGTCGATCCGCGAAATTCCGATAGAGCGTTCCACGTGTGACGCCCGCCCGTTCGGCAATCATCTCCATGGGCACGTCACCGCCCATGGTCCGCATGATTTCGCTGGCGGCCGTGATGAGCTGCTGTCGGTTTTTTCGTGCATCGCTACGCATGGCTCTTGTGACTATGACCGCTTTGCGAAACCTTGTTTGCAGAACCCTTCTTTACGGCATATTTCTTTGCCGGCACTGTGGCTCGATCCTCCGAAGACGACACATGGGCGACCACTGACGCTGCCAGCTTCCGCGCTTCAGCCGTGGTGAACATGCTGGGAGACTTGAGAACGTTCTGTGCGAGCTTCTCGATCTTGGGTGACCTGATCGCTGCGGGAGCTTTGGGCATTTCTAGATTTTACTTGCGTACGAGCACAGTTTTCGCTGAGGTCTAGAGATCGTTCGGCTATGAAGATCGAAGGGCTGCCGCTCTGTCACGTTCACGTTGTCGTACGCGCCGCCCCTCGGCTGTCACGACTCCCAGATCATAAAAAGGGGGTACATCGATCGCTGACGGCAGCATCGATGCCGAGGCCGTGGTCGCAGAAGGGCCACAATACCCACGCCAACGTTACCCGCGGCAAGCAAATGGGGTCGCTGTCGTCATCCCTTTGCGCCGCTCCTGATAAGCCGACCCAACCACGACCGATCGCTTTATCGTCAGCGCAAACGCATCGAACGCTGCTTCAGCCACCTCAAGCAGTTCCGTCGGCTCGCCACCCGCTACTGCCGACTCCGCTGCTCGTTCTAGGCAACCGTCGCCATCACCTGCGCCGTCATCCACCTCAGGCAATACGTCGACGTAGCCGTAAGCTGCAGTGCAGAGATCTGCATCAGTTTGTCATCGCCTGTCGCTATTACGGCAGGTTCCTTGATTTCGCAAACCTTTTGAGAAGTTCGCAAGTTTCTGAAGCGCTTAGATACGGGCATAATGCAGCGTGCATCCATGCACCCTGCCACCCCAGCCGGCGATAGCCAACAAGGATGACAGGGCAAACATGAAAGTTTCAACGATGCGTTTCCATACATCGCTTTGTTCACCGGTCGGCGGTTCTGGTTTTACCAGTACACCTTCGCGGAGAGCTGGATTTGACGGGGCAGGTTGCTCTGTCCGCCCGGCTTGAACACTTCGCCAAAGGTTGAGTTCTGTGGATTATTGTCGAATTGCTGTTGGAAGAGGGGGTGATTGAGCACATTAAACCCCTCGATGCGTGTTTGCAGGTTGATTCCCTCCGCAATCGCAAAGTTCTTCGAAAAGTTTACGTCGAACTGATGACTGGGATTTAGACGAATGCCGCTATACGTGACGTTTTGACCGGGTGCATAGCCGGGCCGCTGAACGAAGTCGGGCGTGTTGTTGCATACTGGCAGTGGTATTTTGCCTTTGCCGTCTACAGACTGCACCCAGGAATGCGAGCCGTCGTTCGCGGTGGTTTGCGTGCAGGCCCGCACACCGACAATGGTCAGGTTGTCCGCCGTGGTGTGCCGCGGCACATAGGATGGACCGACCCAGTCATACCCTCCCGGAACTGCCCACGGGGCGCCCGTCTGGTAGATGTAGAGACTTCCCAGTTCCCAGCCACCAATCGCCCCGTCGACGATGCGATTGGTTTTGCCAAGGAACTGACGCCCACGACCGACCGGTAGGAAATATACGCCCGAAATAGTGACGCGGGTAGGCGGAGTGTTTGGATCAAGAGCGCGGTACGGGATACCATAGACTTGATCCGTCCAGCCACCCGACATCATCTGCTTGGCCCATGTGTAGGTTCCGTGCAGCGTGAGACCGCCGTTGATGCGGTGAACGGCCGTTACCTGCAACGCGTTGTAGGTGGACGCCCCGGTGTTCATGTTGGTCTCAGTGATATCGCCGAACGCCGGAAAGGGTCTGGCTAGATTGCCCTGCTGGATCGTTGAGGCGGAGTAATACCCGGTTCCGTTGAAGGCCGCTACGTTGTAGAACGGATTGGCCGCCCAATTTGACGAGTTGCTGCAAAGGTCCTCATTGCCGCCCGCGTACACGTTGCAGGCCTGGTAGGCAGCCAGAGGCCACGGATTAATGTTGTAGCTGGTGTCGTTATTGTAGGTGTGGCTTCCCGCGTAGCTCACCTCAAGCGTGTCGGCTTTCAGGAACTGCCGCTCGAAACCGAAGGAGTACGTCATGAAGCCTGGCTGCTTGTAGTGCGGGTTGACGAAGGAAAAGCCGTTACCGATCCCTGTCATCAGGCCCAACGAAGCACCGGTAGGCTGCACAACCGTCGGGAACGGATTGGAGGCGTTCATCAGCGGCGTCTTGCCGCCGTCGTTAGTGGCAACATAGCTGGTGCTTGCAGAAAAGCCATACATTCCGTTTGTCGGTTCGGAGTTACGGAACATGATCCCGTAGCCGCCGCGCAGCACCGTTCTGTTATCCAGGGCATAGGCGAAGCCGACGCGGGGTTGAATCGCGCCCAGGTAGAGGGAGTAGGGTGTGGTTGGATTGCCGTTCACGCCCGCGTAGGTGATGCCGCCCTTGATCGGACCCAAACCAGGAGCAACGGCACGATTGATCATGCTATTCACCGGGTTGACTGCGGTGGTATTAAACACGTACTGCTGCTTGTTGTGCCGTTCGGTCTGAGGGGTAGAAAGATCCCACCGCGCACCCAGATTTAGCGTGAGCTTCGGGGTGACCTTCCAGTCGTCTTGAACAAACGGAGCGTAATAGTGATACGACATGAAGTTGGTTGGCACAATATTTGTGCTGCCGTTGCTGAAGGTTCCCGTCTCCATCGAGGCCACGGAGTTGCCGCTGTAAACGTTCCACTGGCCTTCCTGGTAGTTCGACTGCGTCCACCAACGATCCGTCCAGAAGGTGGGACCCTGACCGTTTTGCACAGAAGCGTTCTGAGCCAGCCGGAGATCCAGGCCGGAGTGGATGGAATGTTTACCCTTTGTCCAGGAGATGGTGGGCAGTAGACCTAGAAGGTTATGCACCTCTTCGCTGGGGCCGCCATTGCCGATCGAAGTGAACTCGTTGGGAGTGAATGAGGGCAGGTGATTCGCGCCTTGCCCGAGCTGGGCGATCAGCGCGGGCGAGAAGCCAATGGTCGACGTGTCGAAACCCTGCGGTCCGTCATGCCAGAAATCGACCCGGACGTTTACCGTTCCACGAACGTCAAAGACCAGTTTCGGCGTGAAGGTATGCGTGTAGTCGGTGGCATACGTTTCGCTGCGCTCACCATGGGGCAAAGCTCCTTCGGCAGCCGCGCCGGTAAAGCCGTTGTTGGAACGGATCTCCTGGCGCTCCCAGTAACCGAAGCGCAAGTTGAACCGGTCATTGGGACCGAAGACCTCGTCCCACTTCGCGAGCACGTTGCGGTAGTTATCTGTGGTCGGAACCGCAACCTCGTAGTTGTTCGCAAACGGGTTCTGTCCCGCGGGCGGCGTTACGTTGGGCTTGGGGTACAGGCTTAAGACAGCCTTTGCGGTCGGATTGATCCGCGAAGCGGGGATGATGTTCCCGGGAAAGGGATCACGCACCAGGTTTCCTTTCGCATCGGCATGCAGCGTCAGCGGATCGTAGATCGTCATCGGCGCGAGTTGCGATCCGGTCCAATACTGGAGGTTGCTGAAGTCCCCGTTGATCCAGGCAGGATCAGGAACCGACTCCGTAATTGTGTTGGGCACCACCTCTTTCCATCGCTCATACTGCAGCACAAAGAAGGATTTGTTTCTGCCGTCGTAGACCTTTGGCACAAAGACCGGACCGTCCAGCTCGGCACCGTACTGATCCTGCGTATGTTTTGGTTTGGCGATGTTTTGGCCTTGCGAACGGTAGTAATCGTTGCTCCATAGATCGGCGTCAAGCCACGAGCGGCGTGCATACTCGTACACGTCGCCGTGAAGGCGATTGGTGCCGGATTTGAGCACCACATCTTCCACGCCACCCTGCGCGCGCCCGTACTGCGCATCGTAGGGGTTGGCCACGATCCTGAACTCCTGCACGGCATCGACGGGAGGGACGTACCCGATGCTGCCGTTGCCGCGGGGAGATTCATTCGTTACGCCATCCATTAACAGCGCCGTGTTGCCGGCTCCGCCACCGTTGATGGAGAGATTGGCCTGGGTATCGTCAAAAGGTCGCTGCCATTGCAGTGCCCCGCTCCAGGTAGCGCCCGCGGTCAGCTGCGAAAGCATACCGGGATCGCGTCCGTTCAGGGGGAGCTCCGTCACGCGCGTGTTTTCGACGACCTCGCCACGGTCTGATTTGTCAAAATCGACAACGGCAGCGGCGTTCACGACGACTGTCTCCGACGCTGCGCCTAGCTGGAGCGCGAAGTTGACCGTGGCCGTTTGGCCGACCTCCAGCGTGACACCCGTGCGGACCGTCTCTGCAAATCCGGGCGCCGACGCCCTGATCTGGTAGGTGCCGACCTTCAGGTACGGAATACTGTAATCTCCCGTCCCTGTTGCTGCTGTTTTCGTGTCCACGTTGGTTTCAACGTTGTGCACAACGATGCTGGCCTGCGGAACAATGGCGCCGGTCTGATCCGTCACCCGGCCTGTAAACGCCTGACTCCAGGCACGGGTCGAGCTAAGCCCGGCCAGAGCTAGAACCAGCAAGGGGAGTGTGATGCTCGTTTTGTGCTTACTTTGGGACGGGATACTGTCTGCCTCTACGAGCGGAGGGCTGCATGGGCCGGCTTCCGTGTGTGTCTTGGGAATGTGCTTCATTACTTTGATGACCTCACAAAAATTCTGCTGACGCCCACTCCGTGGAGTGTTTCGGCACCTTGAAAGGGTTAGTGGCTTTAGCGGAGAGAAGTGTAGAAACCACGCTGGAGAGTTGACATCGCCAGGAAGATTACTTTTCGCGTACGTCTTTTGGGTGATGCGAAGTAACCTATGGCCCAGCCCCATGCGCAGCCGGCAGCCTAGAATTCCCTCACAATGAGGCGATCATTTAGCACGATGTGTTGTAGACAAGTTTTGGGCGTCCGATCCCTATCAACAGCAAGGCGTAAGGAACCACATGCCCCCGCAGCCAGCGAGCATGCGTCCTTCGCGTCGCCCTGCGATGTCGAAAGGCTGTCCGAGCATGTACGGCACTGGATGAGCTTGGGCTTGGTTACGCCTGCCTCAGGAGTGGTGGCCAGAGACGGGATCGAACCGCCGACGCCGGCCTTTTCAGGGCCGCGCTCTACCACTGAGCTATCTGGCCTTCCGCGAGGAAGT
>CAXTTZ010000003.1:0-19783 GCA_964247325.1 uncultured Acidobacteriaceae bacterium
GAGGTGAGGGTGCCGGTGGCGGTGGGGTTGAGGCCGGCGAAGAGCGAGAGTTGGTGGCCGGAGAGGAAGCGAAGCTGCATCCAGCGGAAGAGGTAATCCATGACGGACTTGGCGTAGCCGATCTCTTCGTTGCCGGTCCAGCCGGAGGGTTCGAAGCGGGTGTGCGCGAACTTCTCGGCGAGGACACGCAGGGGGACGCCGTGCTGCAGGGCCAGCGAGATCGCCGTGGCGAAGCTGTCCATGAGGCCAGAGATGGTGGAGCCTTCTTTGGCCATGCGGATGAAGATTTCGCCGGGGCAGCCGTTGGGGTAGAGCCCGACGGTGACGTAGCCCTCGTGGCCGGCGAGGTTGAATTTGTGGGTGATGGAGGCGCGCTCGGCGGGCAGGCGGTGGCGGATGGCGCGGGGTGGGGCCTGCTGGTCGAGGTGGTCGAGAGCCTGGTCGGCACTGGTGGCCTGGCTGGCGCGCAGGGCTTGGAGCTGGGATTCGAGCAGGTGGAGGCGCGACTGGATGCGGTCGCGGGCTTCGGTGAGGACGGCGACCTCTTCGCGGGCGGTGACGGCGTCGGCGTGGGCCTGGGCAGTGAGGGCCTTTTCGGCGGCGATGGTTTCGGCGATCTCGATTTGGCCGGCTTCGGCGGGTGCGGGTCGGTCTCCGAAGTATAGGGCGGGGGCCGAAGCAGGTCTCTCCACTTCGCTACGCTCCGGTAGAGATGACGATGTGCTCGAGGAGGCTGCGCTGGGAGAGGACAGGTCGGAGGGTGAAGTCTCGGCCTTGCTGTCCTTTTTGTCCTTGTCCGCGGAGACGTTCAGGGGTTGGGTGCCCTTGGAGCCGTCGCGGTAGATGGCTACAGCTTTGAGGCCAAGGCGCCAGGCTTCGGTGTAGGCGTCGGCGATCTCTCCGACAGTGCAGTCGTTAGGCAGGTTGACGGTTTTGGAGATGGCGCCGGAGAGGAAGGGCTGGGTGGCGGCCATCATCTTGACGTGGCCGAGCCAGCTGATGGTGCGGCTGCCCTTGGCGGGCTTGAAGGAGCAGTCGAAGACGGGGAGGTGCTCGGGCTTGAGCTGCGGCGCGCCCTCGATGGTGCCGGTGGCGTCGATGTAGCTGACGATCTCCTGGACCTGCGGGTCGGTGTAGCCGAGCTTGAAGAGCGCGCCGGGGACGGTGTTGTTGACGATCTTGATCATGCCGCCGCCGACGAGCTTTTTGTACTTGACGAGGGCGAGGTCGGGCTCAATGCCGGTGGTGTCGCAGTCCATCATGAAGCCGATGGTGCCGGTGGGGGCGAGGACGGTGGTTTGGGAGTTGCGGAAGCCGTGCTCGGTGCCGAGGGCGAGGGCGTCGTCCCAAGCGGATTGAGCTGCAGCTTGGAGATCGATGAAGTGGGGGACGGCGAAGCCCTGGGCGTCGGTAGCGGTGGTGTTGCTGCTACCGTTGGCATGGGCAGGGGCAGAAGCAGGTCTCTCCACTTCGCTTTCCACCCCAGCGAGCAAGCTCGCCGGGGACCCCGGATTGCGCTCCGGTCGAGATGACAATTTCTGGGCGGGCTTCAGACTCTTGCCGATGTTGCTGACCTCGGCGCGGTGCATGCGGATGACGTCGAGGAAGGGCTCGCGGTTGAGGTAGAAGCCGGGGCATGCCCCGCCAGTGATGTCGGCGGCTTGCGTCAACGGGGTGGCGGCGCCGAGGGGCGGGCAGTCGGCGGCGATGCGGGCGGATTGGGCATAGGCGTCGCCGCAGAGGATGGCGGTGAGCGTAGCGGCAAAGGCGCGGCCGGCGTCGGAGTCGTAGGGAAGGCCGAAGTCCATGAGCAGGGCGCCAAGGTTGGCGTAGCCGAGGCCCAACGGGCGGTAGTCGTGGGAGTTGCGGGAGATGCGCTCGGTGGGGTAGCCGGCGGCGTCGACGATGATCTCCATGGCGGTGGTGACGATCCCGATGGCGTGGCGGTAGGCGGGGATGTCGAACTTACCCGCGGGATCGAGGAACTTGAGAAGGTTGAAGCTGGCGAGATTGCAGGCGGAGTCGTCGAGAAACATGTACTCCGAGCAGGGGTTGGAGGCGTTGATGCGGGCGGAGTTTTTGGAGGTGTGCCAGCGATTGATGGTGGTGTCGTACTGCATGCCGGGGTCGCCGCATTGCCAGGTGGCTTCGGCGATCTGGTGCATGAGGTCGCGGGCGCGGTAGGTCTTGACGGGGGCGCCGTCCTTGACAGCGCGCGTGGTGAAGTCGGCGTCGCGCTCGACGGCCTGCATAAACTCGTCGTTCACGCGGACGGAGTTGTTGGCGTTCTGGAAGAAGATGGAGGTGAAGGCTTCGGAGTCGGGGCCGGAGCCGTCGTAGCCGGCAGCCATAAGCGTCCAGGCCTTCTTCTCTTCCTTCACTTTGCACTGGATAAAGTCTTCGATGTCGGGGTGGTCGACGTTGAGGACGACCATCTTGGCGGCGCGGCGGGTCTTGCCGCCGGATTTGATGACGCCGGCGAAGGCGTCGAAGCCGCGCATGAAGCTCAGGGGGCCGGAGGCGGTGCCGCCGCCGGAGAGCAGCTCCTTCGAGCCGCGGATCGAGCTAAGGTTGGAACCGGCGCCGGAGCCCCACTTGAAAAGCATGCCTTCGGTCTTGGCAAGGGTGAGGATGGAATCGAGAGAATCTTCGACGGAGTTGATAAAGCAGGCCGAGCACTGGGGGCGGGAGTAGCCGGTGCGGCTGAAGACGGTTTGATTTTGCGCGGCGTCCCAGTGCCAGTTACGGGCATCGGAGTTGGGCTCCAGGCGGTCGCAGCCGACGTTGAACCAAACGGGCGAGTTGAAGGCGACCTTTTGGTTGAGGAGCATGTGGCACAGCTCGTCATAGAAGATGGCGGCATCTTCGGAGGAGGCGAAGTAGCCGTCGCGCAGCCCCCAGTCGCGGATGGATTCGGCGACGCGGGTGACGAGCTGGCGGACACCGGTCTCGCGCTCGGGGGAGCCGACACGGCCGTGGAGGTACTTGGAGGCAACAATGTTGGTCGCGGTCATCGACCAGGAGCTGGGGACCTCGACGTCCTTCTGCTCAAAGATGAGCTTGCCCTTCCAGTCCTGGATGACGGCGTCGCGGCGATCCCAGGTGAGCTCGTCGAAGGGCGAGACGCCGGGGCGGGTGAAGTGGCGGCTAAAGCAGAGGCCAGGGGCAAAGGACTTCGGTTCGGCAGCGGTGGGCTTGTGGCCGTTGGTGGAGGGGAGAGCGGGGGTGAGCGTCGCAGCCATAGTGGAGAGGACCTTTCCTAAGCGAATTCAGCGGAGGGGAAGCCGGGAATAGCCGGCCGGAGGTGCATGCCGGAACAAGGGGCAAAAACGGGAGATCGGGCGGCAGCGGGCGAATGATCTCCGGGTTGGGCAGCGCCGACATCAGTCCAGGGCGTGCTGGGCGGCTGCCGTTCGGGTGAAGCCTACGAATCTGAAGGTAGCGCGTGGGGGGGGGTGCGTCAAGTGGAAAAACCCCAACGGATTGTGTTTACTTGATTGATTCCGCCAAGGCTCGTAGGGTTTTGCAGGGTTTCGAGGGTGTTTTGCCCAGGAAGAGCGGCGTGTGGGTGGGGAATCCCGAGTTTGCTGGAAGTGCGTGTGGAAGCGAAATGCAACTTTAAGGGTAGACCGGAACCGAAGGTGGGATGGTGCGTTCGTGGTGCATGTCGGAGGAGGCCAAAGGTGGAAATGTGGAAGGGTGGACTTGGGGGTGAGGGCGAGGGTGGAGTCCGGTGCATCTGAGGAGGTGAGGTGCAGAGATGGATATCCAAACACAGGATCAGACAAATGAAGCGAACAAGAAGCAGACCTCCGAGACCAACGATGCCCAAGGCAAGATGACAGGCGACCGCGGGGATGCCAAGGCGGATGCGTCGGGGTATCGCGGCAACAATCCGGGCACGGCGGGTATGGGCGAAACGCATGTGAGCAGCGCGACGCCGGAGAATGCCATGGGGCAGCTGAACCCGGCGGCTCCGGGCGAAACAGGGACAACACCGGGCACAAATGCGGAGTAGGTCGGGGCGGACGTGAGGCAGGGTCAGGTAGGGACGAGCGTCAGACTCGGCTGAAAGTCCCGCTGGGTGCGAAGAGGAGCGAAGGCATGGAGCACGTGTATCCATTGCAGCTGACCTTGCTTTGCCTGCTGGCAGGCGTGGCGGCCGTGGCGGTGTTGGCACGACGGCTGGGCACGTCGTACCCCATCTTGCTGGTGCTGGCGGGCTTGATTGGCTCGCTGGTGCCGCATGTGCCACGGATTCCGCTGCCGCCCGATGCGGTGCTGTATGTGGCGCTGCCGCCCTTGCTGTACGCAGCGGCGTGGCAAACGTCGTGGCGCGAGTTCCGCTTTCATCTTGTTTCAGTGGCGATGCTGGCCCTGGGGCTGGTGTTTTTTACGGCGCTTGGCGTGGCGCTGGCCGCGCATTATGTGCTGCCGGGCTTTGATTGGCGGTTGGGATTTGTGCTGGGAGCGGTGGTCTCGCCCACCGACGCGGTGGCGGCGACCTCGATTGCCAAGCGCGTCGGCATGCCGCAGCAGGTAGTGACGCTGTTGGAGGGCGAAAGCCTGGTCAACGACGCGACGGGGCTGCTGGCGCTGGAGTTTGGGCTGGAACTGCTGCAGAGCGGGCATGCGCCGCCGGTGGGCCGGGCGGCGCTCGAGCTGATGTGGCTAGTGGCCGGGGGCGCCGGGGTTGGGCTGCTAGTGGGCTATGTCGTGGCCAAGCTAGAGCGTTGGATCGAGGAAGGCCCGGTGGAGTTGGCATTGTCGCTGCTGGTGGCCTATGTGGCGTATTTGCTGGGTGACCTGGTGCACGCTTCAGGGGTGCTGGCGGTGGTGGTCTGTGGTCTTTACCTGAGCCGGCGAAGCGGGCAGATGTTCACGGCCCAGTCACGATTGCAGGTGCAGAGCGGCTGGGGAGCGCTGGAGTTTTTGCTCAATGGGCTGCTGTTTTTGCTGCTGGGGCTGCAGCTGCCGTCGGTGCTGGAAGGCATTCATGGGTACAGCGCACCGCGGCTTGGCTTGTATGGCTTGTTGCTGGCGGGCCTTTTGATTTCGCTGCGACTTCTATGGATGTTTCCGGGCGCGCGCGTGGCGTACCTAATCCGGACGCGCTTGCTCGGGCAGAGCTACCCGAAGCCGCAGGCGCGGCCCGTATTTGTGATGGGGTGGACGGGAATGCGCGGGGTCGTGTCGCTGGCCGCGGCCAGTTCCCTGCCCTTTGTGTTGGGCGATGGCCGGCCGATGCCGAGCCGAAGCTTGATCCTTTTCTTCACGTTTATGGTCATTCTGGTGACCCTGGTGCTGCAAGGGCTGACGCTGCCGGCGATGATGCGGGCGCTGCGGCTTGGGGAGGATCATCGCGCGGAGACGGAAGAAGCGGAAGCGCGAGGGCAGTTGCTGCAGGAGGCTATACGGTGGCTGGAAGCGCACAGCCACCATGCGGAGGGGGTGCCGAAACAGGCCGGACGCGATCTGTTGCGTGAGTACCGCGCCAAGGCGGAACTGCTCGCAAATTTCGCGGCCAAACCGGAGCAGGGCGCCGTGCCGGCTGCGCTGCTAGCGATCTATGGGGAACAACGAGCGGCGCTGGAGCGCATGCGCCGCGAAAGGCGCATCGGGGACGAGGTGTATCGGCGTTTGGAGCGCGAGCTGGACTTGGAGCTCGATCTGAACGAGAGCCAGACCGAGGCAAGGACGCGGCTGGCAAGGATACGCGGAGGCGCAGCGGCCTGAAGAAGCGACGTAGAATATATGTGCGGGCCTATAGCTCAATCGGTTAGAGCAGCGGACTCATAATCCGTTGGTTCCAGGTTCGAGTCCTGGTGGGCCCATCAGGTTTTGTGGGAGGTGGTTCAGGTGCGCGTAGGGGCTGGGGCTTTGGCGGTTTGGAGTTTGTTCACAGCAGGGGTAGCTGGGGCGCAGGGTGGCTTTCAGGTGAACAAGAACCTGTATTCGGAGACAGCGGATCCGAAAGCGGACATTGCGGCGGCCGAGGCAGTAGCGCGACGGGAGCATAAGCGCGTGTTGTTGGAGTTTGGCGGCAACTGGTGCGGCGATTGCCAGGTGCTGGATTATTACGAGCATCAAGCGCCGAATGCGGAGTTGATCGCAAAGTACTACGTGGTGGTGCATGTGGACATTGGGCACATGGACCGTCATGTGGACGTGGCCGAGCGGTACGGGGTGCCGATCGCGCATGGGGTGCCGGCGCTCGGGGTGCTCGATGCGCAGGGCAAGGTGCTGTATGCGGAAAAGGCGAAGGAGTTTGAGCACGCGAGCCCCGAGGCGCTGGCAGCGTTGCTGGAACGGTGGAAGCCGGCGGCGGCACGGTAAGGGGGATGTGGAGCTTTTCTCCTACAAATGTAGTCCTGCTCTTCTTTTCTGGTTGTCCTTCCCGAAGGGAGTCTGCTGTCTCCTCGAGCTAGAACTACACCTGAAGGCAAGCGGGGGAGAGCGGCAGTTTTGGTGGGAACTGGCTGCCACGCATACAAGCAGATCCCTCCGCTGCGCTACGGGATGACAACAAGTAGGTGCGCTGCAGGGTTGATATGGAGCCGCGTGCGCTGCAAATCGCAAGCCGGGACGAAAATTGGCCAGTGCGTCAGTACTCGATGATGTGCGGGGACGGGTAGTTGAGGCTGCCGTCGGTACGGCTGACGTAGATGAAGCTGCGATGGCTGCCGTTGACGGTAGCGGCGACGATAATGCCCGTGCCAAAGGCGCCCGTGCCGTCGGTCTTGGAAAGATCAATGTGGTGCGAGGTGATGGGGCCGCTGGCGGGGCTGTAGGTGGTCCAATCCTCAGTGAAGCGAGATAGCGGGTAGCCGGCGTATTTGTCAGGGGTTTGTTGCCAGTGGGGGTTGTTTTCGTACAGGCCGTAGGCGCGGGCGTAGTCTTTCTGTTCGAGAGCGGTATAGAAGTTACTGACTTTGTGCTCGGCGGGAAGGTTGGAGAAGAGCCAGCCGTGGCCGAGGAGGTAGCCGAGAACCGTAAGCACGAGCAGCAGCACGAGGAGGATAAGGGCCGAGCGGAGGAGGGTCTCCGTGCGCCGGGCGCGACGTTCGTCGTAGACGGGGGCATCCATCAGGCTCATGGGCGGGGCGGACCTCGTAGATTGGCGATCGGGGCTGCAACGAACCCTGCTGGCTATTAGACACCGCGAAGGCCTTACGGGTGCCCTGCGCGTTGATTGCAGGTTAGCGGGCACGGCGCAGGGGTGGGCGGAGCGGAAAGGCGTTGGGGATGTGATCGAAGGTAGGACCGGCAGGCAGGTCGTAGACGCTTACGATATCGAAGCGAAGTGGGATGTGGTCGCGCCAAGGCTCGGGAAGGCGGCGGCGATAGGCCAGGGCGAGGCGGCGCAGGACCTTGCGCTTGGAGGCGTCGACGGCGGTTTCGGCGGGGCTGAGGTCGTGGGCGGTGCGGGTTTTGACCTCGATGATGACGAGGGTATCGCCGTCCCAGGCGACGAGGTCGAGGTCGCCGCGAAGACGGGCGGAGTGCCAACGGCGGGCGGCGATGGTGTAGCCGAGGGCGCGGAGATGGAAGTAGGCGAGGTCTTCGCCGCGCTCGCCGGTAAGCAGGTGCGGCGGTTTGGGGTCGCGGCCGCGGCGGATGGCGCGGGCAGCAAGACGACGGTCGGCGTGCGCGCGAAGACGAAGGTACAACCTGCGTTGGATCGTAAGCACGTGCTTGGCTAAGAGCGAGCGCATGGGATGATTCTAGCGAGCGGCGGATTGGGAGGAAAGATAGTACGCATCATTCCGCCAAGGAGGCGACGAGGGGTGATTCGACCGTTCTGGCTTGAAAGGCGGTCAATACAAGCTGACGTGCCGGTTTTTCCAGATACAGATAGCTGACAACACTAAGGCTGATCGTGCCAACCAGGAAAAGAGGGTAGCTCCACAGGGTTTTGGGTTGGGTATAGAGTTCTCCAAAAAACCAGTGCCAAATCACCACATGCCAAAGATATAAGCCGTAACTCGATTCCCCGAGCAGGACGAAAAAGGCATTAGAAAAGAGTTTCTCAATGAGAGCATTTGCGGAAGAAAAGGCAAGAATGAGCAGAGAAAAGGCCGGAAGCAGGCCACCATCATGCAGCAAGGGGAAAGGAATGAAGTGGACCTCTAGAAGAAGGAGCACGACGCTGGATAAAGCAAGCAAGATAGCGGCTTGACGCAAGGCTATCCGGGCTCGGTCTTTTTGCATCCAGAGAAGATATAACCTTGAAAGCAAAATGCCCTCGAAGAAGGCGCCCAGATGCAACAAAGGGTTATAGAACACGACTTTAATGTTGGTATGGAGGGACGTGGCGCTCCAGACCAGGAGCATGGCAAAGGAATAAAGAGCCACGATCCAAGCACTATCTTTCCGAAATGAAGCAGGCCAGAAGCGGCGGACCACAAAAGGGAAAGCTAAGTAGAAGAGAGCTTCCACAGAAAGAGACCAGTTTGGGTCATCGATACCCATCAGGCGTTGAGGCCACCATGCTTTGAGCATGCAGACAGAGGCGATAAAGGTCACCACGGTTTTTGCAACGCCGAAGGTGTATCCATATTTCGTGATGCGGGCAAGGAGGAGAACTGGGGTGTCCAGACAGAGCGTCAAGAAATAAAGCGGATAAATGCGGGCCACGCGCGAAAGAAAGAAGCTTGCATTGGTGACCTTGTCCATTCGGTGGAGATAGGCAACTCCTAATACGAAGCCAGAAAGGATAAAGAAGAAACTAACGGAGGTGAAGCCGAGTTCGATCATTTTCCCACCAACAGCGCGGAGGTGAGCGGGTGCCGTGTGAAAGATCACTACCCATAGCGCCGCGACAAAGCGAAGAGTAGTTAACGGCCTGATATGGACCCGCGGTGCCCGCAACGTTCTACCTCCTAGACCAGAAACTAAGTAGAAGGTCTTGGCCGTAACTTTAGGATACCAGCTACAGCGTGAAAAGGCGGTGAAGGCGGCGGTAATCCAGTTTGTCGCGCCCGGGGGCACAAGGGCGTATCAAGACGCGGTATACTTGATTGTGCACACCGGGCACAACCCATTTCACAAGTTCAGAGGTTTGCGAGCGTGTCGGCAAAGTACATCTTTGTGACGGGCGGCGTTGTGTCGTCGTTGGGCAAGGGGTTGGCGGCGGCCTCGATTGGCTGCCTGCTGGAGGCGCGCGGGCTGCGCGTGAACCTGATGAAGTTCGATCCGTACCTCAACGTCGATCCGGGTACGATGAGCCCGTTTCAGCATGGCGAAGTGTTTGTCACCGATGACGGCGCGGAGACGGACCTGGATCTGGGGCACTATGAGCGGTTTACGCATGCGCCGCTGACGCGCGACAACAATCTGACCACGGGGCGCATTTACGAGAGCGTGATCACCAAGGAACGGCGGGGCGATTACCTGGGCAAGACGGTGCAGGTGATTCCGCATGTGACCAACGAGATCAAGGCTGCGGCGCGCAAGATCGGCGAGAACTGCGATGTGGCGATCGTGGAGATCGGTGGAACGGTGGGCGATATCGAGTCGCTGCCGTTCTTGGAGGCGATCCGGCAGATGCGGCAGGAGATGGGACGCGACAGCACGTGTTTTGTGCACGTGACGCTGATTCCGTGGATCGCGGCGGCGCAGGAACTAAAGACCAAGCCGACGCAGCACTCCGTCAAGGAGATGCTGAGTATCGGCATCCAGCCCGACATTCTGCTGTGCCGTGCGGACCGCGAGGTGCCCGAAGAGATGCGCGCGAAGATTGCGGACTTCTGCAATGTGGAAAGCGCGGGTGTGGTGATTGCGCGCGATGTGCCGAGCATCTATGAGGTGCCACTGAACCTGGCGGAGCAGGGCGTGGATGCGCTGCTGCTGCGGTATCTGCGGATCGAGGCGCCGGAGGCGGATCTGGCGCGGTGGCGCGATCTGGTGCATCGGGCATATCACCCGAGCGATGAGGTGCGAATCGCGGTGGTGGGCAAATATGTGGAATACGAGGACAGCTATAAGTCGCTGAAAGAGGCGCTGGTGCATGGGGCGCTGGCCGAGGGGCTGAAGCTGCGGCTGGAGTGGATCGAGGCGCAGTCGCTCGAGTCGCCGGAGTGCCCAGCGATGCTGGCGGGCTACGATGGCGTACTGGTGCCGGGCGGCTTCGGCAAGCGCGGGATCGAGGGCATGCTCAATGCGATCCGCTATGCGCGCGAGACAAAAACGCCGTACTTTGGGATTTGCCTGGGCATGCAGACGGCGTGCATTGAATATGCGCGCAACGTGTGCGGGTTGGAGCGGGCAAACTCGGGCGAGTTCGATCCGCAAACGCCGTACCGGGTCATCTATAAGCTACGCGAGTTGATCGGCGTGGAGGAGATGGGCGGGACGATGCGGCTGGGCGCGTGGGACACGGTCATCGAGCCGGGATCGCTGGCCGAGCGGGCGTATGGGGCGACCAAAATCAGCGAACGACACCGGCATCGGTATGAGTTTAACCGGGAGTTTGAGCGGGCGCTTACCGAGGGCGGGCTGCGGCTGACGGGCTCAAGCGAGAGCGGAACGTACGTGGAGATTGTGGAAGTTCCGGAGCACCCATTTTTCCTTGGCTGCCAGTTTCATCCGGAGTTCAAATCCAAACCTTTGGAGCCGCACCCGCTCTTTCATGCGTTTGTGAAGGCGAGCTACGCGAACCGCGGGCTGCGGGCGGCACAAAGGCTGGTGGAGGCCGAGGTACGGGCGTAGGTGGCAGGTTTTTGGATGGCACGGCGATTCGGTAAGCGTGAAACTGCAGCATCGGCACACGTGTTCCGTGTCAAGCCATCAAGAGTTTATCGGGCGTAGTGGGCAGCTCGCGGATACGCTTGCCGGTGGCATGGCCGGGTCCGCGCATGGGACAGGGCGAGTTGGTGTTCATCTCCACAAGACGGTAGGTCGTGCGCCGGTTTGCTCACCGATACGTGACAGCGGGAGCGTCTAGCGTGGCTTCGGCGAACTCCTCGTAGGTGGAAGTTTGGCCGACGGCCTCGTGCACCGGAGCCTGGAGATGACCGTCCCGGTCGGCGCCGAGCGCCACGCGCTGTTCCGTGTGTGGGCGAAAGCCGACAGAGTGGTACAACTGCCGCCGCGTGAGTTCCAGCCGCACGGGGCGGCCAGCCTGGCGCGCCGTAAGGGCAGCCAGCGTGACATGCGGCCATGTGCGCAGGCCCGAGCCGAAAGCTCCCCCGACATACGGACTGATGACCCGAACCGAAGAGGAAGGGATGCCGAACACAAGCGCAACGGCCTCGGCATCGCCATAGACCCATTGCGTCTTGTCCCAGAGCGTCAGGTTGTTTCCTTCCAAAGCGCCACGGTGGCGTGCAGCTCCATGACGTTGTGGTGCTCGCGCGGCAGTACATAGGTTTGGTCGACGAAGACGGCTGCAGCGGCTTCGCGGCACAGCGCTTCGGTCAACCACCGGCCCGCAGAACCGCTTCTACCTGCGGCAGACGCCACGGCTTGGTAGCCACGCCACCCACGGCGAGGCGCACATCGCGTACCGTGCCATGCCTCGCGAGATCAAGCGCGACCGCGACCGAAGCGAGAGACCATTCAAAGCTGGCGCGGTCTCTTACTTTGAGGTGATGCGAGCGGTACGCACGTCAGCCTCGGAGCCGGCGTGGCCTTCGGCAAGGCAAGCCACAGCGCTCATGATCTGTCCCGGTGTGCAATAACCGCACTGGAAGGCGTCATGCTCCACAAAGGCAGCCTGCATGGGATGGAGGTCGTCCCCCTGCGCCAGGCCCTCGATCGTCGTGATCTGCCGCCCTTGCTGCGTGATCGCGAGCGCAGGCACGAGAGAACGCAGCGGCCCTCCACCAGAACGGTGCAGGCGCCGCAATGACCCAGGCCGCAGCCCTTCTTCGTACCGGTCAGGTGTAGGTGATCGCGCAAGCAATCGAGCAGGGTCGTGTTGACCTCGAGCGAACGCACCGAATGATTTGCCCCGTTCACTGTAAGCGTGGCTTCGGCGCGGCGCAGCGGCTCCGCTTCTGTTGCGGTAGCCCATGTTGCAGTACTAAGGGGTGCCGCAGCTGCGGCCTTTTGTTCACGCGCCACAAGGGCTCGCCCTGCTGCGAGCAGGCTCGCAATCATCATTCCGCGGCGGTCAGTTCAATTCTGACATGCTGTTCTCACGCGTAGAACTATGATTACGTTCACAAAGGCATGCTGCGGCTTTGCGAGGGCTTGGCGTCGGTGAAGTGCGTCACATCCGCCATCACGCGTTCGGTGTGTGGAGCGATGCAGTTTCTCAGCTCTGCATTAGGGCCGGCCACGCCGCCATCGCGCAGTCCACCACGCCGGTCAGCCCCTTTCGTGAAGCGCCATCGCGCGCCTGGATGGACAACCCGTGGAGAACCGTTGTGTAGTAGGCAGCGATCGCTTCGGCCGGCGCCGACGCGGCGATCTCGCCCTCGCGCTGGGCCCGCTTCAATCGACGAAGGAGGTCCTTGAGCGTTTGCTGCCGCAGCGCTGCGAGATGGTCTTGCACCGGCTTATTGTCCAGCGTGCAATGGGTCGCCCCTAAGGCGACGAGGCAACCGCCGGGGGCTCCGCGTTGGGTAAACACCTCGACAGCCCTTCGCAGCATGGTGTACACCGCGTCGCGAACAGGCCCGGAGTTTGCCAAAGCGCTTGCTGTGCCGGCGCCGTCCGTCTGCTGGTAAAGAGCTACGGCTTCGCGAAATAGCGCTTCCTTGCTGCCGTACGCGGCGTACAAGCTGGCCTGGGTGATTCCAAGGGCCGCCCGAAGATCTGCCATTGACGTCGCTTCATAGCCAAGCTTCCAAAAGACCCGCATGGCCTTTCTCAGGCCCTCTTCGCGGTCGAACTCACGCGGTCTGCCACGGCGGCGCGTCTTGGACGGCTCCGTTAAATCGCTTTGACTAATGGGTGCAACGCTGATCGCCTTCATGTAGCTATTTTAGACCGTCTGATCTACTATTACAAAAAAAGAGACGGACGCGACCGGTCGTTCGACCATCCGCTCTTACCGGACCTCCAAGGAGAAACACATGCCGCGCACGCCATCAGAGATGATCCAGGCGCTCTTAAAAGAGCCTACAAATCCAGCAGTGGTTTCTCAGCTTGTGGCGGAGGATGCCACCTATGTGTCCCTGAACTATAGCAACCCTGAACTAAAGAAGATCATGCCCTGGGCAGGCACAGCGAAAGGGCCGGAAGCCGTCGTTAGCACCTATACGCGCGTGAGCAAGTATTGGGAGAATCAGGACTTCCAGATCGAAGACATGCTCGAATCACAAGACAAGGTAGCCGTCTTTGGCCGATTCACCTACAAGTCGAACACGTTAGGCAAAGCCGTCACGTCTCCGTTCAGCATCTTGGCCAGGGTTCGGGACGAAAAAATTGTGTACATGCAGTTCATGGAAGACACCTTTGGCACCGCCGCCACCTTTCGCATGGGCGAGGCCGGAACCTTCCACAGCGACCCTGAGGGCGGCCCGGTAACGCTGTAGACAGACGAAGCTGCTACGTTGGAGCCCTACTTTTGAAAGGTTAAGCACAATGTCCTCTTCGAGATCACCCAAAGACGTTCTCGCCGCCTTCTACGATGCCGAGCGGAGTTATATGCAGGCTGGCGGAAGCCGAAGGGGCGCCAGCTTTGAGGCCATGGCGGCCACGCTGGGCTGCCGAGGTGGTGCTACATCAATCTCCAGACCTACCCTTTGGGGGCGAGTACGTCGGTCACCGGCGTTACCAGGCGTGGGCTGACGCGATGAGCGCCATCTTCGACCGGGTAGACGCGCAGGACCCCGAGTTCTTCGAAAAGGGCAACACCGTCGTGATTGCGTGCACGCTGGTGACACGCGTTCGCGCCACGGGCAAGGAGATGAAGCTGCCCATGGTGCAGAAGGTTACCGTCGAGAACGGCAAAATCACGGAGTTTCGACCGTTTTACTGGAACGTTCCCGCGTACACCGCCGCCGCCCAAGCCGGATCGTAGTTAGAAGTTCTGAGTCAGAAGCTGCTTGCAAGCATTCTGGGTGCCGTAGCGGCTGAGGCGGTTGTGGATACCCGAAGAGATTTATGCGGAACGAATGAGGCTGCGGCTGCGTCCAACTGCGTGTGGTTGCCATGCACGTTGACGCCGAACAAGCGCCTACCTCGACCGGCGAACCCGCGCTGGAGATGCAGCCCGCGGCAGTGCAGGCCACCGAGCGCAGGCCGCCGCTGCCGGCGCTGACTGGATTACGAACGCTGCTCGCGCTGACGATCTTGCTCTTCCACTTCACGCCGGCGGGGCTGGCGTCGGAGCGTCACCCGTGGCTGACGCTGTACCCGATCATCAATATCGGCTACGTCTTTGTGAGCTTTTTCTTTCTCATTTCGGGGTTCATCCTGTCGTACAACTACGCGCACCGGGCGGCGGGGGTGCGCAAGGTCGATTTTTGGATGGCGCGATTTTCGCGGCTCTATCCGGTGTATCTGTTGACGATGTTGATCTCCTTGCCGATGCTTATGCTGGAGTGGCGATCGCGCAGCCATGGGGAGTTTTGGGCGGGGCTGACCGTGACGCCGCTGCTGATGCAGGGCTTTTTCCCGAAGCTCGCGACGTTTTGGAATACGGTCAGTTGGACCTTATCGTGCGAGGTGGTGCTATACCTGGCGTTCCCCTTATTGCTGAAGCTGCGCTGGCCGAAGCAGCCGGCGGTGCTGGCGGCGATGGTGCTGGGATTTTGGGTATTGGGGTTGGTGCCACACACGATCTATTGGCTGACGAACCCGGACCACCTCCCACAGCCGGTGACGCGGTTTTCGGACGGCGTTTGGTTGAGCGCGCTCAAGTACACGCCGATGGCGTACCTGTGTACATTTCTAGCCGGGCTGACGCTGGGACGGCTGCACGATGCGGCGCGGCTCGAGGTGCGCGGGCGCATGATCTTGGGGCTGAGTGGGTTTGCGCTGGCGCTCTTTGCAGCGTATTGGTTGGCGCCGCGCATGCCCTACGTTCTGGTGCACGGGGGGCTGCTCACGCCGGTATGGGCGCTGGTCATCTTGGGGCTTTCAGGGGCGAGTCCGCTGGCGCGGATATTCTCGGTGCGGCCCTTGGTGGCGGTGGGCACGTCGACCTATGCGCTGTACCTGCTGCACTTCAACGTGACCCAGCTGCTGCAATGGCACCGTGTGCCGGAGCGGCTGCATGTGGGACGGTTCGATCCTTGGATCAGCTATGTGTTTGTGGTGCTGCTGGCGATGGCGGTGCGCCGCTGGGTGGAGCACCCATGCCAGCAGGCGATCCAGGGCTGGTGGAAGCGGCGGCGTGTCGCATAACGGGACAGAAGTTGTGGTGGCCTACCACCATCGCGGGAGAGACGTTTGCCGGCGTGGTCTGTAGGATGGAACTCGCAGGGATGTATGAGCGAGTTGTGGCGTGATCTGTCAGAGGTGTTGTGGAAGCGGCCGGTGCTTTGGCTACCGGTGCTTGTTGCGGACTTGCTCGGCTATCTGCTGAATGTGGGGCGAGGGGCGCTGATTCGGGCGGTAGTGCTCAGCCGGTTGCAGCACTCGGTGCTGAGCGGGCAAGCCGTAGGCGCGATGACCCCGGGTGTGGCGCAAAGCACGTCGATCTTGGCGCTACTGCTGACATGGACGGCAAATTTTCTGCGGATCTTTCTGTACGCGGCAGCGCTTGTGGTGACGGCGCGGCTGGTTTGGGCGGTTGTGTCGCGAGAAAAAGATGTGTCGGTGGCAGCGGCTGTGCGGGCAAACTTAGGGGGCATCTTCGAGCTGGCCTTGCGGGCGTTGGCCATCGATGCCGTGGCGGCGCTGCTGTTCTCGCTGACCGTGAGCTATCTACGCAAAGCCGGAGCGGTCGCGATTTTGCGCAACGGCTGGTTTACGCAGGGGGCCGCGTTGTTGCTCATGGTGGTGTTGGCGGTGGCCGTGGCGCCCGTGGCGGTGCGGGTGTTGGCGGGCAAGGCGCCAGGGACGGCGGTCAGCCGGCAAGCGCAGCTGCTGGCGCTCACGCTGGGGTTCGTTTCGCTTTTGATGGGGACGTTTGTGGCGACCAACGGAGCGGCGCTGCTGCATGCATCGGCCGGAGCACGTTTTGGGTTGGAGCTGGTAGGGTCGCTGCTGGTGGCGCTACCGTATGCGCCGATGTTTGTGGGGTTGAGCCTCTTGGCGAAGCGGCTGGGGACTGTGGAAGGCGAAGTGTTGGACGGTTAGGGCGAGCGTGAAAGAATCGGCAGGCTATGCATCGGCTTTCAGCCCTCGAAGTTCTTAGAGCGGGGGATCACGTTAGCTATACTCACCCGCCAGCATCCTGAACGAAGTTCAGGATCTCGGTATTCCTCAACAGCCTGCACGGCTAAGAGTACAGAGATTCTTCGCTGCGCTCAGGATGACGGCATGACCCTCCTGCGTTATATATCTGCCTGGAGATAGCTTAGAACGTGAGGGTGAGCCGACCTAGGAAGTAACAAGGGAGCCCAATTTTTCGCCTTGAACGACGCGGACGATGTTGCCGCGTTCGCGCATGGAGAAGATGATCATGGGCAGGCTATTGTCTTTGCAAAGCGAGACGGCGGTGGTGTCCATGACACGAAGGCCGAGCTTGAGGATGTCCATGTAGGTGATGGTGTCGAACTTGGTCGCTTCAGGGACTTTCTTGGGGTCGGCGGTATAAATACCGTCGACCGAGGTGGCTTTGAGGAGGACCTCGGCGCCGATCTCCATCGCACGTAAGCTGGCGGCGGTGTCGGTAGAGAAATAAGGGTTGCCGGTGCCGGCGGCGAAGATGACGATGCGGCCTTTTTCGAGGTGGCGCATGGCACGGCGGCGGATGTAGGGCTCGGCGACCTCATGCATCTCGATGGCGCTCATCACGCGGCAGTGGACGCCGCACTTTTCGATGGCGTCCTGCAGCGCGATGGCATTGATCACGGTGGAAAGCATGCCCATGTGATCGGCCGCGACACGGTCCATGCCGACGGCTTGCTCAGCGACGCCGCGAAAGAAGTTGCCGCCGCCGACAACCACGCCGATCTGGCAGCCGATGCTGGCGACCTCGGCGATCTCCCGAGCCACGGCCTGGATAAAGACAGCATCAACACCGAATCCGCGGCCGGCGGCCAAGGCTTCACCGGAAAGCTTCAAAAGCACACGTTTGTACATTGCTGGCTCTAGGGTACAGGGGATGGCGGGGGCGGGCTAGTGCTTTTTTAGATTTGGTCGAAAGGAGGGCGAGGTCGGGTAGCGGTTAGCCCGGCGACAGGCGTTGGCGGCGGCCGGTGGTGGTGCTTGTTCGTGTGGCGCTAAAGGGTCGCCGGAACTCGGGGCGGGGGAAGCCTAGAGCGTCGAGGGCGCCGGAGAGTTCAAAGGCGCTGGGGAGACGTTGGCTACGGTCGGTAGCGAGGATGCCCGTGAGCAGCTGCGCTAGAAGCGGGTCGGCCTGGATCAAAGGTGGAAGCTGCCAGTCGCCGCGCAGGTGCTTTTGCTTGAGTTCCTCAAGCGAATCGGCTTGGAGCAGGGGTTTGCCCGTGAGCAGTTCAACGAGAATGGCACCGAGCGAGTATAGATCGCTGCGGATGTCGGGCGTTTCGCCGCGGACCTGCTCGGGGCTGGTGTAAAGCGGCGTGCCCCCAAGCGCCTCAAAGGGCGTGCCGGCGGTAGCACAATGCGAGATGCCAAGGTCGAGCACACGGTAGCGTCCGAAGATGTCAAGGCGAATGTTGCCGGGAGCGAGGTCGCAATGCGTGATGCCGTGCGACTCCGCATAGCAGAGCAAACTGCTGATCTGCGCGGCGCAGGCAAGGGCTTCGTCGCGGGAGAGTGGGCCATGGCTTTGCAGCAGGCGGTCGAGATCCTCGCCTTCGACAAAGGGCAGCACCATAAAATGGAGGTCGTCGGCGACGCCGAAATCGAAGACAGGGACGGCGTTGGGGTGACCGCCGAGGCGGGCGGCATGGACAGCCTCATTGCGAAAACTGCTGACCACCTCGATGCGGCTGGCGAGCTCGGGGTGCAAGACTTTGGCGACGAAGACGCCGCGATGCAGGGTGTGTTCGAGGCGAAAGATAGTAGCCATGCCGCCGAGGGCGATGGGATCGAGCACCTCGAAGCGAGAACCGAGCGCGGGGCGCAGACGGGCGGCGAGGGCGGATAGGCGGGCAGGATCGGAGATGTTGCCGAGCACGGCTTCTGCTGTGGAAGCAGGGGTGGAAGCCTTCGAGGGATTCATGAAAGCCTCCTGCGCCAGGCGGGCGTAGCGGGTTGCGGAAGCGAGGCAGCAGTGGGGACAAGCGCTTGCAGGCCGGGGGCGGCGAGCCGCTGTTGTATGGCATCGCCTTCGGCTTGGAGGCGAGCCAATGCGGAGGGTTGCATTACGTGAACGGCTTGGGCGTTGCTGAGCCGCCAACCAAGGATAGCCACAATTTTGTGCAGGGCATGCTCGACGGTGTGGGTGACCCGGTGGCGATCCCAAAGGCAGACAAAGCCCGTTTCGGGGTGGAGATTGGGGTGCTGCATGGGGGTGTCGAGGTAAAGCTCCATCGGCGCAGCGGGAAAGAACTCGCCAAAGCTGAGGCGGAGAGCATGGTCGGTGACGAGAGCCGGCGTGCTGCCATCGGCGCGGGGCAGCGGCAGCGCGGGGGTGTGCCGCAGTTCGAGATGGAAGGCGGTGTCGCGGAGCCGTAAAGACGTGAGGCGGCCGGGGTTGGCGGCTGCTAGGCGCTCCAGGAGGCGCCACTCCGCCTCGAGCCGTCGTTCTAGGGGGGTAGCGGGGCGGGGTAGGCTGGCAGACGAGTTGGCTTGGAGGTCAACCATTGCCGGCAACGGTGGAAACGCGCAGCACATCGTTCGGCCGTACCCCCTGTTGCGGCAAGGGCGCTGCAAAATCGAGGCTGGTACTGTTCCACAGGACCTCGGGGTCGCCGTCGCCTTTGAGCATATCGCCGCGTTCCCGTAGATCGAAGAGGATCTCTTCGAGCACCATGTCCAGCGTTTCGGCTTCGTCGATATCGACGTTGTACTTTTGCTCGCCACTCACTGTATCGAAGTAGACCTGATACTTGGGCATGGAACCATTCCTCTTTCTGTGTAGGCGATGCTGACTTCTGTCGCGTTATGAAACATTTCCCGGTTCGACAAGCTTCGCTACGGCCATGGTAAGGGACGGTGGGAGCTCTGGCAGAGCGGAGGCGCAGCGGGCGCAGTCGCCGTTGTTGAAGTCCCAACAGTCGCGGCATTGGGTGCGGCGGCAGTTGGGGCATGCACGCAGGTCCACCTGATCGGGCGAACCCAGGCAGATTTGGCAGCGGCCGTGCCGCGCGCGGGGGCCGGTAACGCGGTTCCACCAGCTTTCGGCGGCGGGCAAAACCGGCACACGCTGTTCCAGGCAAAGCTGGCAACGGCGATGCTCGTAGCTCCAGCAGCCTTCATCGCACACCTCCTGGGTGCAGCGCGGACAGCGAAAGACCACGGCCTGGGAGCGGAGGCGGCGGTTGCAAAGGTTGCAGCGCGCACGGCTGCGGTGCTGCACCAGGACGGTCGCGAGACTGCCGGCGAGTGCAAGCAACGGGCTGATCCACACCAGATAGCTGTGCGGAAAGGTGAGCGCGATGATCAGTACGGCGACAAGGCTGGACAGGCCGAGGGTGAGCGGCGGCAGCCAAAGATTGCCCTCAGAAAGCTCAAACTGCAGCCAAAGCAGCGTCGGCCCGCGGGCCGCCGAGGGCACGGCCCGCCCCGCCGCCCGCCCGGCCCCCCCCCCACGGCCAGCATAGGGGGGTTATGATAGGCACTCTCAGCCGCA
>CAXTTZ010000003.1:19793-41390 GCA_964247325.1 uncultured Acidobacteriaceae bacterium
GAGAGCGATCGCGGCGACCAGGGCGGCAGCAGCGCCCAGCAGCGAAGCGCCAAACTGCAAAGAGCCCACGAGCACAAGGAGACCGGCGAGCAGCGCAAAACGCTCCAAAGCGCGATTCATCGCAGGGCCTCCGGTTCAGGATGCGAGCAGGCGTGAAAGGTTTGACGGAGCCGGTACAGGTGTCGCGGCGGCATGCCGAGCTGCGCCAAGGTAAGCGCCGCTTCGGGGTCGCGGAGGCCAACGGTGGAAACGCAACGAAGGGCTTCGAGCTGTGCGATGGCGCCACAGGCAGCGCACACGCCTCGACGGCGAAGGGCAGCGAGCCGTTGGGCGGTGTTGTCCTGCCCGGCGCCGCAAACCCGGCAGCGGGCGCGCAGGCAAATGGGCCAAGTGAGCTGGATGCGGCAATCGGGATACGATCCGGCGATCGTGGCGAGAAGGTCGCGGATAGGGATGTCGTCTGGGAAGGCGAAGAGCGGCTCGCGGGAGCCGTGCCAAGGGCAGGTGCTGCTTGGGGTTAATCGATGGACTGTAACCTGTGCGGCAGAGCTGGAAGGCTCAAGCCGTGCCGCCCAGGAATCTTCGAACGAGGCCGGAGCGGTCTGGGTCGCGGCTTGGCGACTGAAGAATGCGTGGATGCATTCAGCGAGCAGGTTGGCTGTAGTTTGGAGCGTGGCGGGCACCCCCGGATAGGCGCCCATAGCGGCCGCGGAAGGCAAAGGTTCGCAACTCATGGAAGCAGCCGCGGCAAAGGTCAAAACTTCCCCGCGGCGCGCTTCGCTCAAACCGCAAAGGTAGCAGGCCGCCTCGGGCGCGGGCGCAAACCAGCTAACGCGGCCTTCCATGGCGCGGTCGGGGACTGCCTCAGGGCCGGGCAGAAGACCGCCGTCGAGCATGGGCAAGCCGAGATGGCGTGCGGCAAGGGCCGTTTCGACGCGGGAAAGGACATTGTCAGTGCAGGTAACGAGCAGGTCCGCGCCTTGGAGGTCGGCCCACCCCACGTCGGCGATCTCCAGGGACGTTGCCGTCCAGTGCGCGGCGCCGCCGGAGCCAAGCGCTTCCGCAAGCAGCACTGCCTTGGACTGCTGGAAGGCAGCATGACCTTTTTGCGCGATCACGGATTGAAAAACCTCGCTCAAAGTCACGTTACGAAGCTCCAGCATATCCGGATCAACGACCTGAATGTCCTGCAACTTTTGTTCGGCAGCCTGCCGCGTAAGCTGTAGGGCCAAAGCAGATCCAAGGGCGCCTGCGCCGGCGAGAAGAACGCGGCGAACCGCCGTTGCTCGAACGGTTTTCCTGGAATCTGGGCATCCTGACGCCATTCTGTCGTTTATTTTCTGAGTGACAATCTGCACCGAACAACTCTAAACTGAATTTCCTGCTCAAAGACAGCACTCCTGAGAGTGGAATGGCAGTTGACCATCGGGCATTTCTCTGTTGAATTGAACACGTACCTTTCTTGTTTGCTTTATGAACGTTTACCGCAGCCTCTATTTTTCGACGTTGGTGGGCATCACGGGCGGCTTGCTCGCTGCGGTGGCCGGGCTGTTGCTTGCCGTCCCGTTCGCGGATTCGGGCTTGCGCTTCTTGCCTGACCTGCTGAACCTGTTGCCCTTTGGCATGCTGGTTGCCGTGTTGCTCTTTGTGCACTTCGACCGCGTTCTGCTGGGCAAGCTGCGGGGGGCGTCAATCGGCTATGGGCTTTTGTTCGGCGGGGTGGCCGGGCTTTTGGCTTCGCTGCTCGCCTTTGGGCTGCGGCGCGGCATTGCAGACACTTCGCCGGCGCTGTACCGCTTGGCCGTGTGGACCTTGTGCTTTTCGCTGATCGGGCTAGGCATCGGCCTGCGCTGGGTGCAGTCAAATCGTGCGCGGGTGTTCCATGCCTATGCGGGCAGCTTGACCGGAGGGCTGCTGGGCGGGTTGATGTTTGTGTTCTTCGCGCCGCATGTTTCCGCTGGCGTTTCGGTGGCTGGGCTAATGATGGCAGGAGCCGGTACGGGCTTTGGCGCAGGCATTGCCCCGGTTTTGGTGCGTGAAGGTCTGCTGCGCTTTATCAGCTCCGGGGACGCGCGCGCGCAGAACAAGTTGGGCAAAAGCCGGGCATTTTGGGATCTCGACGTAGAAGAGTCCTATGTGCTGGGCAGTGCATCCACCGCGCAAAATGGTACGAAGTTTCAGCAGGGCGCCGATATTTGGCTTCCGGACACGGCCATTGCACCACGGCATGCGGTGGTCTTTGCGCGAGACGGCCGGTACTTTATCGCGCGGCACCCTGATGCGGGCGGGCCGGAGGGCATCGCGAAGTATGTGCTGCGGATCAAAGGCAAAACGGTGGTGAGTTCCCAGGAGCTGCAACCAGCCGATGACGTGCTGATTGGGCGCACGGCGCTGCGCTTTGAAAGTCGAAAGGGCAGCGAATGAGGACCATGCGGATTCGATTTCTCGCACGTGTCGCCGCTGCAACGCTGCTTTGGGGCGGGCTGACCGTACTTATCCCCGGCCAGGAAGCCTCCTCGGCTGCCGGAAAGCCGGTGCGGCTTGGGACGCTCGTCGCGCCTAGCCTGGTCGATTGCGCGCCGGTGACGCCCGCGCCGTGCATGTCGGTTGCGGTTACAGCCATAGACGCAGCCGGGAAGCCGGCCGCGGTCAACCTGCCGCCCTCAGCGAAGCTGCCGCAAAGCTTTACAGTCCGCAACGATGCGGGCGAAGAAATCAAGCCGTTTTACGCCAGCGCCGGCCTAGGCCCGGATGCCGCACAGCATAACAACGTTGTGCTCATGATGATCGACATCAGCGGCAGCATGAATCAGCCCGCCCCGGGCAGCCCGTCGCGCATCGCCGCGGTTAAGAGCGCCGTAGCGGAGTTTCTGCGCGGCATGCAGCCGGGTGTGGATCACATCGCCATTGTTCCTTTCCAAAGCCACAATGTCATCCCGACCATTCAGTCGGCCGTGTACGCCACGACACAGGCCGATGCGCTGGCGCAGCTCGATGCTCTACCAGCGCCGGCGCCCAAGAACAACACAGCGCTCTACCAAGCCGTCTTCACCGGTGTGCAGGCACTGCAGAACGAGGTCGAATCGCTTCAACGGCAGGGCCACACGGCGGCGGAGTTGCAACCGCACTTGATCGTGATGACCGACGGCAAGAACGAGGTGATGCCCGGCGACGATCCGCAACTTTTAAACAGTGACCTCGGGCTGGCGCAGGCAGCGGCGCAGGTGCAAGCGTCGCACCTGGACGTGATCGGCATTGGCTTTGGCGATCGCAACAGCATTGACGCCGGGGCGCTGCAGCGGCTTTCACGACGATTTTTCTATGCCGCCGATGCTTCGCAGCTCTTGGCGGCGCTCCACGTCAGCCGCACTGCTTCGAGCCATGCGATTCAACTTATGTGGCTCCTACCGCAGAACAGCCGCTTGGCGCTGATGGGCCAGGACCCGCGTTGGACGCCGGAGATGAAGTTGGAAGACGGCACCGTGCTGCCCGGCGACGCCCTGCGGCTCGTGGTACCGGCAACGCATGCGCCGGTGTATGACCGCAAGGCGGCAGCGCCGGAACTGCAGGCCTTGATCGCCACCAATCCGACGGTGGACGCTGGCTGGTCGATTCTGCTGGTGTACTACCTGCTGATTTTGGCGGGCGGCGCGTTATTGCTGGCGCTCTGGTTCTGGGTGCCGCGACTGATCTGGGGCGACCGTTACATGACCGCTCCGGCGGCGCGTCCCAAACGCTGGAGCAGCAGCCGGCCCGCGGTGACTTCGGCCTCAGCCGTGCAGATTCGCTCCACCTCGCTGCCCGACGGCTTTGCGAACGCCACAGCGTCCAGTGCGCCGATCCAGCGTTCGGCCGCACAAACCACCCAGTTACAACCCCGTGGCGATTTTTCGCGAACTCGCTTGAACCTCGACCCCAAATGATTGCCCAACCCCTGCCGGTTTGACCGAAGGAGATTCTGCTCATGCCTCTCGTGAAAGTTGTTCGAAAAGGGGTGACCCCCGCTGTTCGCAAAGTGCCCACCTCTACGGCGGCGGCCATGCTGCCGATGACGCTGGAGCGTGTCGGCGCCGAAGCCGGCAGCGAAACCGAAGAACTCACCAAAGTCGAGGACTTAAACGACGCCTTTCGCAAGTTCGATCCGAAGCTCGACTTTCGCGGTTACGCCGGCAAGGAAGAGACCGAGTTTCGTGCCGAGGTGCAATTCCGCTCGATCAAGGACTTCGAACCTGAGAACATCCAGAAACGGCAAGAGGTGCGCGATGAGGATGGCAACGTGACCTATCTGCGCAATGATATTGCCGACCTGAAGACCAACATCGACCTGCTGTATCGGTTAAAAGACCGCTGGAAGTTGCCGACCGTTCGCCGCGCCTGGGGCAATGCCACGCAGCGCAAAGAGATTGTTGACGCATTGCACAAGCTGCGCAGCGAGTTGGAACGCGTTGCGGAAGGGGAAAAGTAAGCCATGGCAGAGACACAAACGCTGACCCGTACCACCGAACAGATCCTGGGCTCGAGCCCGGCGCGCGATCTGCTGCAAGACATCTTCGCCGATCTACATCCCGGTCTGACCAATGAGAAGCGCGAGATCGCGAGCATCTTCAGCCCGCAATCGGCCAAGGAGTTTTTGGGGCAACTGACCAACTTCGAGCAGCTCATCAGCGTGGATGATACCTATGAGCAGACGGTTAAAAAACTGCAAGGACAGATCGACAGCGCAGAGGCCGTTCGCGACGAGCTACTGGCGCAGGTATACAAGCAGATCCGGCCGCTGGAAAAGTCGTACCGGCAGCTGCAGCTATTTTTTGAGAACACCAAGGTCGGCGATGGCAAGGTGCGCAAGCCTGTGGAGCTGTTCCTCCTGAATGCCGATCCTCAGGCGATGCAGGATATTTTCTCGATGAATATAGCGGCGATGGAGCACTTCGTCACGCAGCGCAACGACAACTTCAATTTCCGCGACGATATTTGCAACATGGTGGTGGGTGGATATTATCCGCAACCGGTGCGCGAAAAGCTGGAACAACTGGCCAATGCGTGGGGCATGCTGCTGATCGGCGACCTGGATGATGAGAAGTCGTTCAAAAATGTGGAGCGGAACTTTCTACCGGGCGGCAAATATGAGTTCCTGAAACGCCCAGAGGATGCAGCGGCGGCCGATGTTTGCCTGATGGGGTACCTGCAGCTTCGTCCGGCGCACTGGTTTGAAAAGGACGGTGACCTGAGCGACGGCCTATACGGTCCTCCGTCGCTGGTGTTTGCTGGCGCGGTGGCCCGTGCCGACGATGCGCAAGGGTTGGCGCAGGGGCCGGTGGGGTCGCGCTTCGGACGGGTAAACGGCTCGGCCAAGGCGCGCATTGAACCGCTCATCGGCGAAATGGAACACCTGTCGATGGAGCGCCAGCTCATTCCAATCATTCGCGACGCCGACAATCACCTGTGCTTCTATGGCTGCCGCACGCAGGCGGATGATCCTTATGGGGTGCTGAAGTTCTTCACGTCGTACCGCATTTTGCGGTATCTCGAGCGCTGCTGCCGGCATTACCTGCTCCAGGTAGCAGGCCAGGTGCTGACACGCGACTTCATGGATCAGTCCATCGAACTGCCGCTCAAGCGCGTGCTGGACGAGCAGATCGAGCAGGGCACGATCTTGGGCTACGACCTGTTTGTGGACAAGGATTCAAACAAGCGCATGCAGGGCATTTGCGATATCACGCTCAGCGTGATGCCGACCGGCCCGGCGGAGACGTTTGTGTTGAAGATCGACGTGCCGGAGTTCAGCCGCGGCGAAACCGCCAAGAGCTAACCAAAGGAAGCGAGAGACCACGATGCCAGAGATCCGATTCCAAGTGGGTGGCGTGCGGGCAGGTTCAGCCGCACGCAGCGCGGAAGACGCGGCGCGGGAAAGCCCAGGGCCGCAAGCTCGGCGCGTTCAGGCCGGCTCGGCCGCGCGCATGGCGGAAGAAGCCAAGCGCGCCGGCGAAAACACCCGCGGCAGCATGCCGACCCTGTCCATGCGCGCCCAGGGCGGCAAGATCTTGCACTCAGAGGTCTCCCAAACCGCAGCACCTGGGACGTTGCCGTATAACCCAGTGCCGCGGAAACAAGAAGAGTCCGTTGCGCAAGACGAGCCAGAGCTCGCGCAGCAGAAGTCTTCCCTGTTTGCCCAGACGACGTTCCACCCTGCCGCAGATCCGGGCAGGGCTGCCCCTCCCCTTGCCGATTCCCTGCCGGACGTGAACTCCACGCCGGGTCTGGCGAACCGGTTTACCTCCATGTTGCGCAGTTTTTTCAAACCCGGCGACCCCCCGAGCATCGTCGGCTAGTTTCTTTTTCCGCATTTACTCCCAAGGAGCCACTATGGCAAATCCGTACCGCACTACAGTGACGATCGACGGCCAGAAGTTCCAGGCCGTGACGACGAGCGTAAAGTTCAACACGGCCAAGGACCGCGCCGGCATCGCGCAGATGGGATCGCTGGCCACAAAGATTCGCGTTTGGGCCGATCTGCACGACGACGTGAACCTGCCGTTTTCGACAGTGAAGCACCTTTTTGATCTTTCCAACGTGGTGACCCGCGACAAGATTAAGCCCATCAAGATCGAGTTTTGGAAGGATGATTCGCAGCAGGATGCGCTCATTTCGTACAGCTTTAATGGCTGGATTCGGCGTTTTGAAACCTCGAATCCGCTTGATTTCCTTCCCAAGGCGCAGGCCGTGTCCACCGAAGATCTGCTTGCTGAGGGCGCAGCGCCCAGCTTGAATCACATGCTAGTGCTTGATCTCGAGCCGGCGTTGAATCAGCAGAACTTCCAAGATGTGCGCGTAAGCAACTAGCCCTAAACCACTGCAAGCGCAGGCTCTTCCGCGCCCTCCGGGGCGCCACGAAAGGAATATGTTATGGCAAATCCGTACCGCAGCACCTGCACGATCGACGGCCAAAAGTTCGACTGCCTTTCCATCTCGGTTGCATTCACCACCGACAAG
Source organism: uncultured Acidobacteriaceae bacterium (assembly GCA_964247325.1). Taxonomy (GTDB): domain Bacteria; phylum Acidobacteriota; class Terriglobia; order Terriglobales; family Acidobacteriaceae; genus Granulicella. The sequence goes on from CAXTTZ010000003.1 coordinate 26,784, forward strand.
GACCGTGCCGGCATGCCGCAGATGGGGTCGCTCGCGACCACGATCCGCGCGTATGTCGACTTCCACGATGATGTGAACATGCCCTACTCGACGATGAGCAATTTGTTCAATCTGTCGAATGTTGTGACCCGTGACAAGATCAAGCCGATCAAGCTGGAGTTCTGGAAAGACGATTCGCACCAGGACGCGCTGGCCAGCTACAACTTCAACGGCTGGATCAGTGGCTTCCATACGCTGAATCCCTACCAAAGCGATGAGCAGCTGGCCACTGAGGACCACGCGGGCGTGAACCATGTGCTCGTGCTGGATATCGAGCCGGCGATGAACCAGCAGAACTTTGCGGATATCGCCCTCACCAACTAATCGGTTGCCCTGCGGCTGCCAGCCGGGCCTTGCCGCCCGTTGGCAGCCCGCTTTACCGCTGTCTAGAGGTTTTGACGTGCAGTTTCTTGCGTTTCCGATGCGGCTTGGAGAGAACGGCCTGTTGCGCCGCCAGGAGCGCGCGGCAGCGCTGATGTCCTTGCTGCAGATGATGGCGCGCACGCCCCAGGGCTCGTGGCAGGCGTGTCCGCGGTTTGGCTTGCGGGACCTGTTCGAGAACAGCCAGTTACGCGCCGACACCCCTCGACTCATGGCGCAGCGCGTCAATGAAGCTTTGGAGGACTTGGGAATTGCCGGCTACAGCGTGACCGAGGTGGTGCGGGAGTTGAGCCCAGGCCGCGAAACCGATGTGTACGCCCTTACGGTCGAGGGCGCCGGGCCGCAGGATGGTTTTAGCACCAGTTTGGTGCAGGAATGGTAAGGCCGTGCATCGCAGCGCACGCCATAAACGCGAGGAAGAAAGGAAGAGGAGCCCGTGACGCACACGCCGTCCGTTCTTGAGATCGACCGCAAGCTCCGAGACGACTTTCGCCGGCGCGTGAAGGATTACGGAGTCAGCACGGAGGTGGTGGACCCGTTGCTCGCTGTGCTGTTCCGAACAGTGGCGCAACAGATCGGCGGCGTCTACAGCGACACCGCACAACTACGTGAGTCGCTGCTGCATGAGTTAATGAGCGGGCTGCACATCGAGCAGTACCTAGCGCGGCCGGCGCAGGCCGTGGTGCGCTTTGTGAACGATGCTCCGGAGACAAGAACGCTGCCGGCAGGCGCGGAGTTAAATGCAGTGGCTTCGAGTGGCGAGCGGCTGCTCTTTAGCCTGGATGCCACGATCGAGGTGTCACGCGCCCGCGTGGCAATGGCCCTGAGTTACCAGGACCAGGCCATGCGGCTGCTTTCGGGCGTGGAAACAAGCGACGCGGTACAGGCGCTGCGACCCTCGCTGGATGCGGTGCCGGTGAGCTTGGGCCCGCAGCCTGCGCTGTATCTGGCCATTGAAGAGCTGCCGCCCTCGCTGCTTAGCCGGCACGGGTTATTTTTTGAACTTGGCCCGGGCACCTACCCGGTGCAACACGCACTTTCACACGAGCCGTGGTGGATCTTTGGAGCGGATGGCGAGCTTTCGGGGGAGGGGCTGCTGCGGCCCGAACGCGGCAACGGCGGGGTGTACGAGCTGAGATTTCAGGTGGACGCGGGCGAAACAGCCGGGATCCCGCCCAGTCCCCTGCCGAGCATCCCGGATGGCTTCTACGCCGGCCGGCAATTCTTGTTTCCGCCCATGCGCGGGGAGGGACGCTTTCTTTCGAGCGCGCCTCGCTTGTTGGAACCGGTGCTGACGCGTTTGGTGGGCCGCGATATCGGCTCCTTGCTGCAAACGCCGCGGTTGTGGATCAAAATTCCCATGCCGCCGGGCGTCCCCGCGCTGCACCATGCGGTAAACGGGATCTCGCTCCATGCTATGACAGCGTCAAATGTGTTTGCGCGAAATCAGACAATTCGGTTCGAGCGCGACGGCATCTCTGTGCCCGTGGTCAAGGAGGGTGGAACGGCGGAGCATCTGGTCGCACCCTTGGCGGTGACGAGCGTGGACAATGAACCATACCAGCCGGGCAATCGACCGCAGGCAAAGGCCTCCGCAGGCCGTTATGAGCTGAGCAATGGACGGCTGACGCTTTACCCGGGCGCGCATGCGGATGGCACCCCGCACACGGGAGCCAACGTGCGGTTGTGGTTGACCAATGGAGAGCTTGGAAATCGTGTGGGACCGGGGGACATCACCGGCTTTGCGAATGCGGCAGCGCTGACGGGTATCCGCCCGACGCCGCTGACGGCGGCCTCGGGCGGCTCGGACGGCAACGACCAAGCGACGGAGATGCGCCGTTTCGCGGATGCCTTGCTAAGCCGCGGCCGCATTGTGACGCGCCTGGACCTAGAAACGGCAGCGTTGGCGATGGATCGGCGCATTGTGGGAGCGACGATCGCGTCGGGCATCGAGCGCCGGGCAAAGGGATTGCGGCGCGTAGAGCGCCTGCGGCTAGCGCTGGATGCGCACGGGTTTACCAAGCCGGAGGTGGAGCTGCCCGCGCTGAAATCGCAGATCGAAGGCACCTTGGGCGCGCGGTTGGTGCAGGGCTTGGAGTTGGAGGTGGAGTTCGCATGGAAGTAGCGCGCGAGCCAGCGTCACTTCCGGCAGATGGGCGGCAGCGGCGCATGCCAGCGCTCGCCGGGGGAACGCACGGGTATACACATTCCATCCATTCCGCGCTGGTGTCGTTGGCCGCGCTGGAGATTGGGGCGGCGCAGATTGTGCTGCGCCGTGCAGGCCGCGACGCGCATGCCCCCGGCACGATCGTGCGCCAAAGGCCCGCGCCAGGCACGGTGCTGACCGGCAGCATGCTGATCGAACTGGACGTGGCGGGACTCGGCTTCACGCACGCTCTGCCGGTGGGCATGTGGGATTCGGGCGGCGAAAGCGCGGCGGGTACGCGGGAGGTGCTGGAACCGCTGGACGATCCCCTAGAGAAGCTGAAGCACTGGTTTCACGAGGGCGCACCACTGTTCCGCCTCGCGCCGGAGGATGCGGCGGCTTGTGCGCGCTGGCTGGCACTCTTTGGGGTGCAAGCGGAAGAGTGGCCCCGTGCGTTGTGGTATCGGCTGGCGTCGCTGATTGCGGAGGTGGCCCAGCTTTCCTGCAGCGAAGAGGGTTGTGCGTTCGCGTTGGAGGTGCTGCTCGGGCTGCCGATGGAGGGCTTCTCGTACCATCCGACCCTGGCCATGCTCACGGCAACGGATCTGTCGCGCTTGGGGAGCCATGCCACACGGTTAGGGGTGGACTTTGTGCTGGGGGATGCCGTGGAAGATCTGGCGACGACCGAAATTGCCATCGGCCCGGTGGCGCTGGAGGTGTATGAATTTTTCGCCGAAACCAAGCAGGGCGCGGCACTGTTACGCCGTGTGTTGGAGTTGCTGAGGCCGATCTCGCCCGGGTATGACGTGCATTGGTCGGTCGAGGATCGCACGCAGCCACCGCGGCTCGGGATAGCCAAGGCGAACAGCCGTCTTGGGCTGAATACGCACCTGGGTGCGGCGCGGCCGGAAGCGTTGCCGGACTGGCCGGCCGGCATAGGGTCAAGTGGTGGGACCGCATCCGCGTCCGCGGAGCTTGCAGGGAGGATGTCGTGAAGGATTTTCGTACAGAAAGAGGAACCGAGTTGTCCCTCCGCTCTGTGAACTGGGAACATGGGATGCTGCTCACGCCGGAGCATTTTTTACGGCAAGAGCGCTACCTGGAATCATTGGCGGCCTGGGGCATGAGTTACCTGAGCGCCACGTCCGGGCTGGTGGGCGGCGGGCTGCGCTTGCCCGAAAGCGACCTGGGTACGGTGCGCTTCGACCCTGAGGTGTCGCTGCACGAGACGCCGGAGTACTTGGATGTGGCGGTGGCACGGGCGCGCGGGCTCACACCTTCGGGACTGATTGTGGATGTAGAAACGGCCGGTACGGTGTCAACGCGCTTGCCCAAGGACCAGCTCGCCGGCGTGGCAGAGGCCGTAGTGTACCTCGTGTGCGAGCCAGGCGAACGCATTAAGGCGGACGGCGTACCGGACAGCTTTAATCCGCAGATGCGTTCGGAGCGCGTGCCCAGCTACCGCGTGGCGCTGGACGTAAGCGCCGCCGAGCGCGCGCAAAGCCTGGCCGTAGGACGCGTGCGTCGGCCGGCCACAGGGATGTTTTTTGAGGCGGACCCACAGTTTGTTCCGCCGTGTGTGGCCGTGGCGAGTCATTCGGAGCTGATGGCCGGCACGCGGCGGATTCTGGAGATGGTGAACGCGCTGGCTTCGGCCTATGCCGAGCTGCACCGCGCCATGCGCGAGTTTATGGTGCTGTTTACCGAGCGTGGATTGGAGACCGAAGTCGATCGCGACTCGATGCAGTTCGCCGAGCGTATGGTGCTGGAGCTGCACGACACGGCCTACGCCTTGCTGGACCGCACGCAGTCGCCGACGCAGTTCTTTGGGCGGGTACGCCGGATGCTGCACTCGACAGCAATCTTTTTTGACCTGGCCACGGGCATGCAAGGCTACTACGACACCCTCCGTGAAACGGGCGAAAGCGAGCTCCTGGGTCTGATCGAGCTGCAAAAGCACACGCTGCAGCTAGGCCGCACGTTGCGGCTGGGTGAGGACTTGGGGTTGGAGATGCGTAAGGCGCTCGGATCGCTGGCGGGGCTGGAAAAACTGGAGCGTGCGCTGGAAGGCAAGTATATTGACTTCCGCAAGAGCAGCACCCTGGAAAGCACGAACTTCATCTTCGACCGCGGTGGGAAAGCGCTGTACAAGCTGGCGGCCCGGCCCGCGCGCGTGCAGGGCGTGGCGGACGATATGACCATCTTTTTCTCAAACCTGCGGTTGGAAGGCCGCGACCGTTACCGGTTGATCTTGGTAGGCGATCGCAACACACCCTGGCAGCGCGGCACCTCGATCGGCGCGGAGATTCGGCTGAACGAGGGATCAGGATTTCGCCGCGAAAGCCTGATCCTGACTGGCGATGTGCGGCTGGAAGAGCAGTACAACATCGAGCTGGACTTCGAAGCGCCGGACGTACCGACGATCACCGATGTACGTGTCACGGTGCCGGCGTACCACACCGTGCATACGGCGCTGCTGTTTATGCGGCATCGCTTTTATGCCGGCAGCCGTGAACCGGCCGACGCTCGCCGTATCGAGCGCGACATCGTGCCGGAGCTGCCGCATACGCCGCAGCCGGTCGCCAGCATGAGCAATGGAGCGACACGCGATAATGGCCGGACAGACAGCCCGTACCTGCCCGGTCGGGAAGGCAGCCGCGTCGAAACGCCGTACAGCGCGGCTGCAACCCGCGATCACACAGACAGTACAACGTTTGGAAATACCACGCCCGCCTCGAATGTGCGGCCGCCGTGGATGCCGCGTGAGACGCCGCCCGCCTCGCCGGCAAGTGACGAAGACTCGACCACCAAACCACGCCGAAGACGCTTGGAGTAAGACATGGCACTGGACCTGAGTAGATTGTCGGACGAGATGGAGAGCGCGCTAGCCGGTGCGCGGGTGTTGGCCGAAGAGCGCGACCAAGCGTTGATCCAACCGGAGCACCTCCTGTTGCTGCTGCTGGATCGCGAGGAGGGCAGCCTGCGGCATGGGCTCGAGGCGAAAGGAATTGCCTTGCTGCCGCTGCTGGATGGGCTTTCGCGGCGCGCCGATCAGCTTTCCACGCAGCGGTTGGAGGAGGGCCGGCGGCCACTGGCCTCGCAAGCGTTGCGCACGCTGTTGGCCGAGGCGTTTGCGGTAGCCGACAAGCACGGCCGACCCGCGGCCGAGCCCGCCGACGTGTTGGAAGCGGTGCTTGGGGCTTCCGCGGCCAACGGAAACGCCGATCTGCGCGCGCTCTTCCGCCGGGCCGGGCTAACGGCGGAGGATGTACCCGCTCTGCCTTCGGTACCGGCCGCGTCAGCCGCCCATAACGGCTTGGCGAAGGCGTCGAAGCCTGCCAGTGAAGGAAACGGATCGCCGAACGCAGCTGACGAGGCCGGCCTGGGGGCTGGAGCGAAGATGCTGGAGCGCTTCGGCCGCGATCTGACCGCCGCCGCGCTGGCGGGCGAACTAATGCCGGTGGTGGGCCGCGATGACGAGGTACGTCAGCTCATCCAAACGCTGCTGCGCAAGACCAAATCGAACCCGGTGCTTGTGGGCGATCCGGGTACGGGCAAGACGGCCATCGTGGAGGGGCTGGCGCTGCGCGTGGCGGCGGGAGATGTGCCTGAGAGCCTGAAGCGTTGCCGCGTGGTTTCGCTGGATCTGATGAGCTTGGTCGCGGGTGCGAAGTATCGCGGTGAGTTCGAGGAGCGCTTAAAAACCGTGGTGGATGAGGTGCGCCTGCGCAAAGGCGAGATCATCCTGTTTCTGGACGAAATTCATCAGCTCGTGGGAGCGGGCGGCACCGAAGGGGGCATGGACGCTGCCAACATCCTAAAGCCGGCGCTGGCCCGCGGCGAGCTGCGCTGCGTGGGCGCGACGACCTTTGACGAATATCGCGAGCGGATCGACAAAGACGGAGCCCTGGCCCGGCGGTTCGAACGCGTTCAGGTCGGCGAGCCGAGCGATGAGTCGATGCTGTACATTCTGCGTGGCATCCGCGAGCGCTACGCGGCTTTTCACGGCGTCGACCTCACGGATGAGGCGCTGGCAGCGGCGATCAAGCTGTCACGCCGCTACATGCGCGACCGTTTTCTGCCGGACAAGGCCATTGACGTGATCGATGCCGCGACAGCGCGCTTGCGCATGCAGCTGGAATCGCGTCCGATCGCGCTGGACCGACAGGAGCGTTTGCTGACGCGTCAGCGCGCCGAGCTTGCTACCCTGCGCGGCTTGCCGAAGCTTTCCGCGGCGCAAACCAAGCAGGTAACGGCGCTCGAAGCGGAGATCGCCCAGCTTGAGCCGCGGATTGCAGCCGACGCCGAGGCCTGGGAGCGCCAGCGGAATGCACGCGCCGAGCTACGACGAACGGTGCAAGCCATCGAGGAAAATACACGTCTTCTGACAGCCGCCGAAGGTGCGGGCGACGTCACGCGTGCGGCGGAGATCCGCTATGGCGCCCTGAAACACCTCGAAGCGCAACGTGCTGATCTGGAAGGGGAGCTTGCCAAGGCGCTCGAGGCGGCCGGCGATCTGGTAGCCGTAGCCGATAAGGTACTGCCCGAGCACATTGCGGAGGTGGTGGCCGAGCGCTCGGGCGTACCAGCGTCGCGGATGCTGGAAAGCGAGCGCGAGCGGCTGCTGCACCTGGAGGATCGGCTCGGCGAACGTGTCTTCGGCCAGCCCGAGGCCATCCATGCCGTAGCGGAGGCAGCACGGCGTATGCGGACCGATCTGCAACTGAAGCGCTCGCCGACTTCGTTTCTTTTTGTGGGACCGACAGGGGTCGGTAAGACCGAGCTGGCCAAGGCGCTCGCGGAGGCATTATTCGATGATGAAACCGCGCTGATCCGCATCGACATGGGCGAGTACAAGGACGAAGCCTCGGCGGCGGGGCTGATCGGGTCACGCCCCGGGCTGGTCGGCTCTGACGAGGGCGGCTTCCTGACCGAACAGGTACGGCGCTCGCCGTACTCGATTGTGCTGTTCGATGAAGTAGAGAAAGGGCATCCGGCGATTTTGGACTTGCTGCTCGGGGTACTGGATGAGGGGCGGCTTACGGATGCAAAAGGGCGTTTTTGCGACTTCACGAACACGGTGGTGCTGTTTACGTCGAACTTGGGTGTGCGCGAGTCGATGCGGGCAGGCGAGGATAACGCTCTGCGCGAGCAGATCATTCTGGATGCCGTGCGCGCGAATCTGCGTCCGGAGCTATACAACCGCATCAGCCAGGTGATTCCCTTCCATCCTTTAGGCATGGGCGAGCTCCGCCGTATCGTGCAAGGGCAACTACGCGCGCTTGGCCGCAAGCTGGAAGAGGATCGCGACATTCATCTCGAGGCCACGGAGGCCGCCATCGACCTCCTTGCGCAGCTTTCGTATGATCCGGAGTACGGTGCACGTCCAGCGGCCCGTGTGATGGAGCGCGAGGTGCTTTCGGCATTGGCAGAGATTTTGCTTAGTGGCGATGCCGGAGCTGGCTCGACATTGCACCTCGATGCTGTAGCAATGGAAGTGGAAGCGGATGAGGTAGAGCCGGCGAGGCAAAACCAAGAGCTGGTGTTTACCATCACAGAATCGAATCCTAACAAGATCGATGAGCTGGAAAACGGCCAAGATCAAGCTAAAGAATTACTGGAAGGCGCCGATAGGGAGGAAGAGCTGTCGTTATGAAGTCTATTCGTTATTTCCCTTTCGGCCTCCTCTGTTTGCTGCTCTGTGCCCTGGTGGGTGCGGCGAGCGGGCAGGCGCCGCTGTCGCTGTTTAACGGGACGTCGATGCTGGGCTGGAACGCTCACGGGAACTGGAGTGCAGCGGGAGGGGTGCTCACCTCCACGGGGGCTGGTAACCGCAACGTGCTCACGGCCATGCCGTTTGGCGATGCGCGGCTTGAGTTTGAGTACAACGCGAGCGGCCCGATGGGCGCTAAATTTCGCCTTTGGGCAAGCCACGAGAACAACGGCGGTTTAACCATCGATTTGGATCCGACCGGTTCGCCGGCAGGGGTGGGCGGCATCGAGTCACTGTCGCACTCTTCACTGGCCACGGTGCCTCCCGTTTGGCATCACGTGCAGGTGGAGGCTTCGCACGGGCAGATCAGCGTGCGCATTGATGGGCAACCCTCCGGCAGTGCGGGAGGGCTAGGCGCGCGCGCCGGCTATCTGGGCTTTGAGGCCAATGGCGACGGAACCTTGCAGCTACGGGGCATCCGGCTCATACCGCTGAATCTAGGCAATCTGTATAACGGCAGCGACCTGAGCGGATGGAAGAGTCTCGCCCGGTCGCCGGATACCAAGGGCGGGGTTGGGCACGACTTAACCAAAACCATCACCTTCGGTATGGGCGGGGGGAGCAGCAAACCGCATGAGGCCAAATGGAGTGTTGTGGGCGGCAGCATCCATGGCCAGGACGGGCCGGGCGGCTTGGAAAATGGGTCCGTGGAAGATGGGATCTTCCAGATCAGCGCGGCGATGCGTGGTGAGCCGAAGAAGGAGAACCAGCTCTCCTTAGCCGTGCGGGGCACACCGGGGCAGCTTGGCGGAGGGTACACCATCGGCATCGGCCCTTATGCGGGCAATGTTGCAGATTTGGTGCATCGCGAGCCGCTGCGCGCGACCGGCTTTGTGGACGAGACGATTTTGGTTGCCGGGCGCACGATTGCGGTCTGGGTCGGAGGAAATCTTGTTACCGTACACACGGACACACGCGCAGAAAATAGCAGCGCTTTGAGAGGGGCAAAGACCGGCGGCGGCAGCGTTGCATTGATCCTGCCCAATACCAGCGAACAGGTAGATGTAGCGCGCGTGGCGCTTGCGTCGTTACCGACGGCCTATGGCGTAGCGGCGCGTGCACCCGCGCCGCCTCCGCCTCCGGCACCGGTCGTTGCAACGGCTCCAACTGCGGTAGCTCCGGCACCGGCCGGTGCGAGTGAGGCCGAGAAGGTTTTGCTGCAGCAACAGCAGGCGGCGGCGAAGAAAGATGCCAGCGATCAGGCAAACAAGCAGCGTGTAGCGGGCTTGATGAGCCAAGCACTGGCGACCAACGATCCACAGCAACAGATGTCGGCCTATGGTCAGGCGGTGCAGATCGATCCTTCCAACACAGCTGCCGTGCAAGGCTATAAAGATGCCCAAGCCAAGGTGCAGGCGCAGCAGGACGCGCAACAAAGGGCGGCAACGGCGCAGGTAAGTGAGCAGCAGCAAGCGCAGACCCGGGATGAGCAGACAAATACTTCGGTGGCGCAGGCTCAAAGCGCTTTCTTGGCCGGGCATTTGTCCCAAGCGAGCGTAGCGCTTTCCGTGGCGGAGCGCCTCAACCCTGGAAATCCGGTGGTGCGCGCCCTACGCGCCCGGATCAGTTCGGCTCAGGCCGTACGTAGCCGGTTGTACTTCGGCGGAGGGGCGTTGGGGTTCGTGGGGCTCGTGGCCGCGTTGACGATGTGGCTGCGGCGGCGCAAGCAACAGCGGTTCCCGGTTTTGGAGATCACGCGCGGCTTGGACAGCGGACGAAGCTATCCGATCGAGCGTGACACGGTGCGCATCGGGGCCGTTGCTCAAAACGGATCGCAGAAGAACGATATTGTGATTCAGGATGTGGAGCATGCCATTTCGCGGTTCCATTGCGAGGTGGCCCGGAAAGATGGGCAGTTGTACGTCACTGACCTGAAGAGTTCAAACGGCACGCGCTTGAACGGTGAAAGGCTGCAGCCAGGCCGGCCGGAGCTTCTACGCAAGGGCAGCACGATCACCTTGGCTGAGAATGTTGATCTCCGGTTGGGCTTCGACCGGCGGACGAAAAAAGCAACATCATAGGGCCGGGGACGACTGCCAACAGGGCGCAGCCGCCTTCGACATCACCCATGGAACGCACACGAAGAGGAACGCGGGCAAAGACGCATGGAGATTCGGATCCGGGCAGCGGCCGCCAGCGATGTAGGGCGGGTTCGCCGTATAAATGAGGATGCGTTCGGCTTCGATCTGGAGCGCGGACTTTTTGTCGTTTGCGATGGGGTAGGCGGCTCGCGTGCAGGCGAGGTAGCTAGCCGCTCGGCGGTGGATTGCATGTTGACCCGCTTCCCGGAAGGCACGGCGGACGCGAATGCGGGCGGCTCTGAGCTGCACCGAGCAATCCAAGCAGCCAATCGGTCCATCTTCTATGCGGCAGAGCGTGAGAGCGCCTATGCCGGCATGTGCACCACAATTGTGGCAGCGCACTTCGACGGGTCGCGCATGTGGATCGCCCATGTTGGCGACAGCCGAGCGTACCTGCTACGCCGGGAATCGTTGCATCGCCTCACGGAGGATCACTCGCAGCTAGCGGAAGTGCTGCGCGAAGGCGGCCGCCGCGTGACAATGGAAGAAATGGTGCGCTGGGACAGTATTCTGACGCAAGCCATCGGAGCTTCGGATTTCGTTGTACCCGCTGTCACCACAGTGCAGGTACAGCTAGGCGATTGCTTTTTATTAGCCACGGACGGCATTTGCAAGACGCTGTCCAACGCCGAAATGTTGTCCTTGATACGCACGACGATGAATCCGGAACAGGCCTGTCAACAGCTGGTTGCCGCGGCCAACCACGCCGGCGGCCACGATAACGCAACCTGCATTGTCGTAGAGATCGATTAGATCAAAGTAGGAGACTACCGGCCGAGAGGTGGACCTGGTGGCAGCGGGGGTGGGGCGGGTACCATCACGGCATCGGGATCAACCTTAGGAATGCCAAAATGTCCGGCGAGGTGTACAAGGTCAAGCGGGCGCAAGAGGCCGGAGACTTCGATCAGGTTCATTTGTTTGGGTGCGCGCACCAGAACGGCAACATCGTCGATTTCGGCACCGCGGAAATGCAGCCAAAGGTCACTGATAGGTTTGGTGGGGGAAGCTTGCTCTCGCGGTCCGATGTTGGCTTCCACAAGGTGCTTCCAGCCGGCGGCGGCGTAGGAGGCGCTCAGGGCTGCCAAAGCTTCAGGAACATAAAAGGCCGGCTCGCGATAACGATAACTCTCCACAGTGACAGAATTCAGCGCGTAGGGCTGGCCGCCCAGCATGCTTTGCAGCGTATCGCGATCAAAGGTAACCGCAGTGTGAGTTGACGGTTGCGAGGTAAGACCGGCCAGGGCTTCCGGCGCGCCGGGCGGTTGCTGAGCCTGCGCCACAACGGCTCCAACTATGGAAACGAGGAGAACGACCACCGGAAGACGCAGCTTTGTCCTAGCGAAGCGCAGCATATTACTTTAGACAAGCAGGCAAGTAGAAAGTTGCGCGGAAAGCTCTACTGCGGGGCACGGGGCGCGAAGTAGCCCTTGCGCGCGTGCACCTGGTAACGCTGGTCGAGGGAGACGAGATAGATCGTTCGGAAGGAGCCATCCTGCTTAAAGTCGGCGGGCACGTACTCGAGAGCGTACTGTGAGCGCAGCTCCTGCTCGATGTTGGAGAAGCCGGTCGCCATGTCCTCCATGCGGGTGGGAAAGAATGCGCGGCCACCAGTAGCCTCGGAGATCTGAGTTAGAACGTCGTCGCCCTTATCCTTACTCGGGCCTACGTTGGTGCTGATCGCGTAGACGATGGTTTCGGCACGCTGGCACATTTTGATCGCGTCGGACTCCTGGGCGCGGCTGTAATCGTCGTCGCCGTCCGAAACCAGCACCAGGGCGCGTCGCACGGGCGTGGTGTCCTTCAAGGTAAGCATCTGGTCGCGGCAGGTTTTGTAAAGCGAGTCAAAAAGCGAGGTGCCCCCGCCGGGGCGCAGCTTGTGAATGCCAGTGTCGAGCAGATCGATGCGGTTGGTGTAGTCCTGGGCAATGTCGGTTTGCACATCGAAACCTTCCACAAAGGCCCGGTCCGCCGGACGCAGGATTTGCAAAAGGAAGTCGACCGCCGATTGCTGCTCGAACTCAAAGCGCGAACGGATGGAGTTGGAGGTATCCAGCATCAGGCCGACGCGCAGCGGCAGATTGGTCTCCTGCAGGAAGCGACGTACAGCGGAGGGAGGCCGGCCGTCGTCGAGCAATCCGAAGTTCTGCTGTTGCAGGTTGGTGACAAAGCGGCCCTTGCCGTCGGTAACGGTGAAGACGAGATTGACCTCGCGCGAGAAGACCTGGATAGTGGGCGCTTGCGCGGGAGGTGGGGCTGACTCATCGCGCGGCTGCAACGTGGGGTCGGCCGTTTGGCCAGGGGACGGCGTTGATTGCGGCGCTTGGGCCGGGGTAGAAGGCGGGGCTGTCTGCACGGTCGTTTGGGCGGCGGCAGCAGGCTTTGCTGCCGGGGGATTCGCAGCACCAGGAACAGCGGCGCCCTGCGAGGCAGCCGTGCCCGGCACCGGCGTTTGGGCAAGAACACAGCTGCCGCTGAGCAGCATGGCAGTGGCAAAAAAGGCCCGACGTGGAAAGCGCACCTTCATCTCGCCCTCATTCTAGCAATCGCCGCTCACTTTTGGCCGGGGCGCATTTAGTACTTGGCGCATTTAGTCCTTCAGCGGCGCACCTGTTCGAGGAAGCTTTGCAGTTCCGGCGGCAACGGGGCGGTGAAGGCCAGAGCCTTTCCGGAGCGCGGGTGCTTGAACGCAAGTGCGGCGGCGTGGAGAAAATTTCGCTGGAGGGTGGGCTCACCAGACGGCTTCTCGGCTCGTTTTGCGGGAAGGGACGTTGCGCTCGGGGATTGCAAGAGACCTGGCGCGCCGTACAGGGTATCGCCGACTACGGGGTGCCCGAGCGCGGCCATGTGCACCCGAATCTGGTGCGTGCGCCCGGTTTCGATGTGAACTTCGACCAGGGTGAAGTTGCCGAGCCGACCAGGATGCTCCTTGGTACCGATCCGCTCCAGTACGCGCCAGTGACTCACGGCCGGCCGCGCGCCGTTTTCAACATTTCGGCGGGCTGTCATACGAACGCGCCGCACAGGATCGCGCCCGATGGGGAGGTCCACGGTGCCTTCATCGGCCGACAGCGTGCCGTGAACCAAGGCAAGATACACCTTCCGTACGGAGCGCTCCGCGAACATCGCGCCCAGCTTGCTGTGCGTGCGATCGTTCTTTGCGACAACGATGAGTCCGCTGGTTTCCTTATCAAGCCGATGCACGATGCCTGGGCGCAGGGCGTTGCCGCCCTCCGAGAGTGCAGCGCCGAAGTGGAAGAGTAACGCGTTTACCAGGGTGCCGCGGTTGTGCTCGGCATCCCCTGCGCCGGCGTGCACGGTCATACCGGCTGGTTTGTCGATGACAGCGAGGTCGGCATCTTCGTAGATGAGAGTGAGAGGGATGTCTTCGGGTTCCGCACGGAGCGGCTCTGGGCGCGGGTCGCCCTCGATCTGGATGCGTTCGCCGCCCCGGAGCTTGAGGCTGGCCTTCTCCGGGCTGCCGTCCACGCGCACTTGCCCGGCATCGATGAGGAGCTGGACGCGAGCGCGCGTGATGTCGGGCAGCATGCGCGCCAGATAGGCGTCGAGACGTTTGCCGTGGGCATCGGCGCCGGCGATAAAGTCGCGTGGCCCGCCCTCGGCTTCGAGCTCGTCGACCCATGGCGGAGTTGTGGTGGCAAGGTGGATTGGCTGGGCCGGCGGAGTTTGCTCCAGCAGACCAGATGTGGAAACTGATGGAAGGTTTAACGCGGGCTCAGGCCCAAAGAGCTCCTGGTCAGCCGCTCTGGCCGTGGCTTCTTGAAGCGCGGTTTGGGCATCGCGATGCGCGCGGTAGGCCGGCCTCACCGTTTGGCGCCGCTTGCCTTTTTTGATCATGTTCTTCGAGGGCATCAGCGCGCCTCCGGCACGTAGGCGGAATGTTGAGAATGCGGCTCTGGGAGGCTGGACGGCTCGGGAAGAGAGGACGGAGCGGTCACCGTAAGGCGGTTTTTGGGGCGGGACCAGGGTAACGTCCAGAGGGCTGCACCGGCTGCCATGGCTGTGAGCGCCACCCATTGGCCGGGTTCGAGCCAGGCATCTCCGGAGGTGGGGGTGGGCTCGGTGAGCATATCGAGCTCGAAAGCAGCGGCTCCGCCTGCAAGCAGGGCCACGGCGGCCCCCGGGGCGGGCCGCCGGGGGTTCCCGGGCCCCCCCCCAACCGCGGCCGG
>CAXTTZ010000003.1:41400-45302 GCA_964247325.1 uncultured Acidobacteriaceae bacterium
ACAAGGAAGCAAGCACGCCGTATAGCGATACGGGATGCCGCGGCGTGCCACCCTTGGCGATGGGCATGCCCAGTTCCGAGCCCTCCAGCCCATGGCCGAGCTCCAGCGCGGCGGCCAGCAGCGCTCCGGGGGCAGCAAAGGTGTCTAGAACGCTGAGGAGGGGAAGGTGCTTGCGAGTTAAAACGATCAGGGTAAGCATGCCCGCCAGGGCGAGCCCACCGAAGGTCAGCGACGGCAAACCCAGGATGAGCAAAGGAAAACGGAGAAAAGCCGAAGGGTCGTGCACGATGAGCAGCAGGCGCGAAAGGGTGAAGCAGCTGAAAATAGCGATCGTCCCGGCGTTCCAGGCTTGTTCGGGATCGAGCCCGAGCCGGGAAGCGGTGCGGCGGCTGAGCGCCATGGCGAGCACCAATCCCATAGCGGCGCATATACCGTATAGGGAAAGCCGCAGCGGGCCGAGCCGAAAAAGGTGTGTTGTGGAAAGAAAAATGGCAGCGGAAGCGTGACTCATAAGCGCTGCCTAGGGACAGCAGGAGAAAAGACCGACCCACGGGGCCGTGGGGCGAAGCGCCGGTGAACCCGTCCTAAGACGGCGGGACCCAGCCGTGGCTCTTTAGGCATTCCGGACTGGCGGACACTGCACACCAAGCCATATCTACGAGCCAGATCCCTGTTCAATGAATGTTGGTTCAACCAGCGTGGATCACCCTACCTGCTTTGCAGGCCGGTCTCTCTGCATCGGATGCTACCCGGCCCTGCTCGGATACGCAAGCGGGGCAGAAGAACGGATGGGGGATTGCATTGCGGTCACAGGTGTGCCTCGCCACCTGGATGGCCCTCTTTCACGTCCTCGGGGAGGGCAACTCTGTCGAAGTCTGCGGCAAGTTTATGAAGGGCTGCGGGCACTTCGGGGCCGGCGAGGGGTTTTCCATGGCCAGGCGCCAAGGTGATGGGTGTCAGCGCCGCTAGCTTACGCACAGACTGCCTTGCCGCTGCCCAATCCGAGGTGAAGTACGCCGGCGGGCCGTGCAGCTCTGCGGGCCGGGTTACGTTGGCCGCAAAAAAGCTCTCCTGCGGTGTGGTGCAGAAGGCATCCCCCACCAGCAAAGTGCGGTCACTTGGGCGGAAGAAGCTGACGTGGCCCGGGGTATGGCCGGGGGTGTGCAACAGCGTCCATCCGGGCAACTCGGCCAAGGTGAGCTCCGTGCCTTTGCCGGGCAGAGCTTTGAGCCGGGAGCCGAGATCGACCGGGCCGCGTGGCAGCGCGGGTGAGAGCAGTGGCATGATGCCGCCACCGGCCTTCCAGTCGGGTGCGGGATATTCCTTTTGCCCGGTCAGGTAAGGAAATTCGGACGGATGCGCATAGATCGGCACGTTCCACTCATCCGCAAGCTCCTTAGCCGCACTGACGTGGTCGAAGTGCCCGTGCGTGAGCACGATAGCGTTCGGCGCTCGGCCATAGGTCTTCTCCGCCCATGTTCTGATCCGACCCGCAGAGAATGGGATCGCGGCGTCGATCAGCGTCCAGGAGCCGTCAGGGTGCGAGGTACCAAATACGTTGACAAACGTAATTTTCAGGCCTTGCAAGCCCGGCGCAATCGCCTCGATCGGCACAATCTGGTCTTCCCCGATTTCTACCTTGTCCATGAAATAGAACCTCGAATCAACATTGGACGCGCTCGGGACGGATGGCGTTCGTTCGCAACCTCGTTATAGGGTGTGGTTTTGCGCAAAGTGATTTGCGCGTACCGCGTGATTCTGTCTCGGAAGGGTTAGTTGGCCACCGCCGTTGTAGGGCCAGCTATGCCTGTGGCGGTCTCCTTCTGCGCTTCCCGCGCCTTGGCCAGCAGCTTTTTCAGCTTGCCTTCGACATTGGCGCCTTCGCCGAGCATTTCGGAGGTGAGCACGCCATCAGAGTCGATCGTGAAGTAGTGTGGGATTGCATTGATTCCGAACTGCTCGCTCAGTTTGTGGTCTGCGTCGCGATACTGCACCCAGGTCATATCGTTTTTAGCGATAAGTCCTTCCACTTTGCCTCGTCTGCATCCCAACTCACGCTGATGATCACCAAAGGCTGCCCGGCGAACTCCTTTGCAATCTGCCGCATGTGCGGGAGCTCGCGGTTGCACGGGCCACACCATGTCGCCCAAAAGTCGATGAGGACAACGCGGCCGCCCATGGCATCGAGGTTGAATTTCGAACCGTCCAGTGCTGTGACCTCGAAGGCGGGCGCCATCTTGTGCAGCGAAAGCTCTGGGTTTTCTGCGAAGTGCTCCGCCCGGAGTCGTGATGGGTCTTTTGAACTGACACAACTCAAGCACTTCGTAAAGTCGGCTTTGGCTTCTTCCATCTTGCCCAGACGCGCCATGACTTCGCCGTCAAAAAAGAGCGCCGGGCCATTCTTAGGGTAATTGCCGAGAGCCTCTTGGAGCATGCCATGCACAGCCTCAAGCAGGGCCGGTTTCGGTTTTTCGCCTCCGGTTGCGAGCAGAGCCTGAGCGCGACGATACTGTGCCAGCGATTTGGCAGTAGGAGTGTCCGCAAGCGCTTCCATAGCAGCTGCTGTGTTCACCGCACCCTTTGCGTCGCCAGAACGTAGCTGGGCCATGTATTGGCCCACGAGGCAATCAAGGCTTTGGCCGCCGGCAATCTTATTGGCCTTTTGTAGGCATCCACGGCAAACGGGAAATGATGCTGTTTGTCCAAACGCTTTGCTTCCGCGAGCGCTGCCACGAAGTCCGGATCGGAGGCATAGGCGGGCGGCCCCGCTTTGATGGCAGGCGAAGCTGTGGGGGCTGGCGAAGACGCTTGCGCCATCGCCGCAGTACAGGTCCAGAGAGGAAGCAGCAAACCCCAAGCAGCTGCTAGCCAACATAAACGCATTCGTGTCGCCTCGATCCTTCAGGCAACATCATGCGTGCATGCCAGGACGAGACGCAAGAAAAATCGAAAGGAAATCGAAGGAGTGATTCCCAAAATGGAACGCGAGCAGGACAGCATTCCATTTTGGGAATGCGTTCCATGCTGAGTGAGAAAAAGTAGGCCGAGGCAGCTCAAGCGGCCGTACACTGCAGACCGGCACCAAGGGTGCGCTAGAAGCTTTACAGATCCGTTAAGGAAATGCTTATGGAGGTAAAAATTGCGGACTAGAGCCTGTTATGGCTTTTCGCAGCAGTCTCTCCTGCGAACCCTCCCTTTTATCATTCCGTAGCGAAGGGATCTGCTTTCTCCCGGTACGCTGTTGACGGGACAGGCAAACAGCAGATCCTCCGCTGCGCTACGGAATGACAAGCAAAGAAGCTCTGTAAGTCGCTGCAGTTCGTAACAGGCTCTAGCCGACCTTTCGGTCTTCGAGAACCTCGTCGAGCATGCCCGCGAGCGACCCGGTGCGGCTGCGCACGGCGTTTTGTGCCTGATTGAGGCTGCCGGCGAGCGCGTCGTAGCGCGCCCGTAACGTCATCAGTTCGTCGGCGATATTGAGCGCTGCGAGCACCGCCACGCGCAGCGAGTCGACCGTGGCGCCGTGGGCGGAGACCGCACGCATCTTGGCGTCCACCGCCGCCGCTAGATGTTCAATGTGCGCCGGATCGGTGCCGCGCAATTGATAGATCTGGTCGTAGATGTCCACCACCACGGCGCCGGACTCTTGCGCCGCCATCTCCGCTCGCGACAACTCCGCCGCGCTTTTTGCTTGAATCTCCGCCAAAACTGCTCCGTTCGGGTTGCTATTCCGTGGCTTTCTGCTGCGTGCCGCTGCAGAAAGCGGTTGTAATCCTGGTGTTACGCTCGCTGTACCGTCACAGCAGCTCGTCGATTTGGGTGAGCATGTGTTCCATGCGTCCCCGCATGGTTTCGCGCTCACGTTGATAAAGTTCCAGCTCCGTTTGTGCGGTGCTGTTGGC
>CAXTTZ010000004.1:0-43350 GCA_964247325.1 uncultured Acidobacteriaceae bacterium
CTCAACCCCTTGGGCGCGATGCCCGGCGGTTCAGCCCCGCGGGTGCGGGGAACGTGGCTTACTCAACCCCTTGGGCGCGATGCCCGGCGGTTCAGCCCCGCGGGTGCGGGGAACGTGGCTTACTCAACCCCTTGGGCGCGATGCCCGGCGGTTCAGCCCCGCGGGTGCGGGGAACGTATGCCAAGCTCCAGCGTCATGCCGGAGCTCATCGGTTCAGCCCCGCGGGTGCGGGGAACGTTCCCGCCGGGAAGATGGGGTACAGGCGATCGGCGGTTCAGCCCCGCGGGTGCGGGGAACGTTAATCCGCCGTGGCCCTCGGACCGAGCTTCGACGGTTCAGCCCCGCGGGTGCGGGGAACGTTCCGGGTGCGTGCACTCAAACCGGACCAATATCGGTTCAGCCCCGCGGGTGCGGGGAACGTAGCAGCAAGCCGAAATAGAAAAGGATCTTCAGCGGTTCAGCCCCGCGGGTGCGGGGAACGTACCGATCGCACCTCGATTCCAGTCGGCTACCACGGTTCAGCCCCGCGGGTGCGGGGAACGTGTCGCAGTTGTTGTTGCGTACGCTGGGCAATCCGGTTCAGCCCCGCGGGTGCGGGGAACGTCTGGTCGATGCAGCTGCAGCCCAACTCCGAGGCGGTTCAGCCCCGCGGGTGCGGGGAACGTGGCTATCTCTATGCGATCACCGGCAATGGTGACGGTTCAGCCCCGCGGGTGCGGGGAACGTACCAGCTCGGGCGAGGCCTGCAGCTGATGCACCGGTTCAGCCCCGCGGGTGCGGGGAACGTTGGGAAGGCGCGGCCGGCGATGACCACTACTACGGTTCAGCCCCGCGGGTGCGGGGAACGTACTTCCTGGAGTGTACTGTGTTTGCAGTCACTTAGCGCAGCGTGGTTTGGCTACCACGCTTGCGGGTCTTTTTTGGTTCGGTTGTCAAAGAGCGGGGACGGGCTGCTGGCAGATGGATGAAAGGCTACAAGAAAAAGGCCGTCGTATTCCACGGGCATGCGCCGATTTGGGCCCAGCGTTTGGAATTCGTAGCCGGATTCGTTGGCGCTGGCCCAGGCGATGACGGCGTTGCCGTCTTCGATACCCTCCGCGAGCTGTTCCCAGAGCATTTCGCGGGTGCGGCGGGAGACGTCGCCGAGGTAGACCCCGGCACGCACTTCCAGGAGCCAGACGGCAAGCCGGCCGCGGAGCCGGGGAGGAACGTTTTCTGTCACGACGGCAACGAAGCTCATCGGCGGCGCCCCTCGGAAATGAGCGTTCTGTGGGGGCAGGAGGCGTAGCTTTTTTCTTGGTGTGGCATAGTTAGGCGCCTCCGACGCGGTGGCCCTGTTCGCCGAGCGAAGCCGGGTTGGGGATGGCCGGCGGGATCGACTCGGGCGGGGCTTTCGGCGGATCGACACCCCCGGCGCTAAGCACCTCCTCGATGAGCGGGATAATGCGTGCGAGCACGTTTTTGGAGCGAAACGCATCGCGGCAGCCGAGCCGGACTTCGCGCTCGGGCTCGCGGGGATTCTTTGCGGCCACGCGAAAGGCGATCGGGACCACGGTGTCGAATTTGAAGATATCGGCGATGTCGTAGACGAAGGAGAGCGGCTTGCCAGTGTGAATGAAGCCGACCGCAGGGGCGTATCCGGCCGCCAGCACGGCAGCTTCGACGATGCCGTACAAGCAACTGGTCGCGGAGGATAGGCAGCGGTTGGGCAGGTCTGCAGTGTCCCAGTCATGGCGATCGTAGTTGCGATGAGCCCAGGGAACGCCATGCTGCTTGGCGAGCTGCTTGTAGATCTCGCGAACCCGTGCGCCTTCGATACCGCGCAGTTGCTCGACGCTGCGGCGTTCGGGGCTTGGTTCGCCGAAGCGCATTTCATACATCTTGCGCACGACCTTGAGGCGCAGGTCGTCATCCAGGGCCAGCTTTGCTTGGTAGAGCAGGCGGTCGGCTCGCGCGCCGCCCGGCTGACCGCTGGCATAGAGCCGCACACCAGCCTCACCGACCCACACCAACAGCGTGCCGACGATGGCGGCCAAGCGCACCGCCGCGTGGGAGACGCGGGTGCCGGGCTCAAGCAGCAGGCAAGCCACCGAGCCTACAGGGATATGCGTACGGACACCCTCGGCATCGATGACCACAAAAGCTCCGTCCAGCACATCGATTTGGCCGTATTGGATGAAAAGGAGCGAGATGCGGTCCTTCATCGGCAGGGGTTTGAGAGGCGGAAGCATCGTGTCTTACCCTAGCCGGCGGACAAGCAGGAGGCCGCAACCGAAGCTCTTTTTACGCCCCACGCCCCCGAGCAGCGCGGATCGCAGAAGAGCCGGATCAGTGACTACGGCCGTGCCGGAATAGTCCAGTGAGGAAAAACAGATGGTTTCGCCTCCACGCTGCAGCTGGTGCTGTGTGTAGCTGTCGGCGAAGAGCTGATCGGGGTCGACCGCCATACCCCAGTGCGCGGCGCGGCCGGTCAACCAGTCGACGGCCGCGGTGTGCATCAGCGCGGCTTGTTCCTGCAGCTCCGCACGGGAGCGAGCAGCTTGGCCGTTGCGCGCTTGTTTGCCATGATGTTTGGCACGCATCAGGACGTCATCCTGTGCCGAACGTCTGGGCTTGCCTGCTGTTGGATGATATCCTTCCCGCTTGCGAGCCACCGACGGGTTGGCGCGCAATTCGAAGCGCAGGTGGTCCCCTGCGGCTAGCGAGGGGTCGTATCGTTTGGGGCCGGCTGCAAGTTGAAGCAGGCCGGGAACGGCCTGTGGCTGTTGCCGGGAGACCACATAAAAGGAGAGCGGTTCCGGTGCCCCGTCAACCTTGCGTTGGCCGCGGTCACGGCGCCGGAAGAGAAACTCCGCTTCGCTTGTTTCAGCGAGCTGGCCGGGGCCGGACGGCAAGACGTCCGATGCATCCGCGAAGAGCTTCCACATGAGGCAGTGGTCGCGGTAAGCGGCTCCTTTGGCGCTCAGCCGATGCCACTCAGCACGCTGGGCGCCATGGTTTCGGGCGCTGTGGTCAACCTGGATAAGTGAAAAGAAGCTCATGATATGGACTCCGGGGTGTGGCCCCACTCGCGGCGCGGCGCAAACTGCCAGCGGCGACGCGAAAGCGGCTGGTCGTGACGGATGAACTCGAAGCTGGGCGATAACGGGCCGCCCGGCTCGGTGTCGCGCAGGGGAACCATGCCCTGCTCCCAATACAAGCGTGGCGCCCCAAGCCGAAGACGGTACCGGTCCGTTCCGGAAGGCCAGGGGGTCGGCGGATCTTCAGCAGTGGCTCGATTTCGGCTACGGCGTGAAAGGTGCGCGAGTTCGGCGAGAGGCAGTTGCGGGGCGTCTAGCGCTGTGCGCAGCTCTGGGGCATCAATCAGTTGTGGTGCGAGCGGCACGGCCAGTGGGCAGGATTTACGGCCCAGGTAGAGCGTGAACCGTGGGGTGCGCAGAGCGCTTTGGAGCTCCTCGAGCGTCCAACGCGCCTCGGGTGTGCTTTCCACGGCGATAAGGGAGATGCTGTCGAGGCGGTACTCACGGCTGGACAGCAGTGTGTTGACCACGGTGGCGGTGCCTAGCTCCTCTCGGCGGGTGCGATGCACAACTTTGCGCTCCTTTCGCGGCGCTTGCACCGTGTGATAGTCGCGCAGCAGGGTGCCGGCGCTGAGAAGCTTAAGGCCAAAGCGCCAGGAGGCGGACAGCGCTTGCTGCCCCTCATCATCGCTGCGCGGAACGCCAAGTGCGGCCCCGAGCAGACCGAGCAACGCCGAGCGAGAAGGCCGGTCTGCAGTGTGGCGCGACTCGCCCACGGCGATCTCACCCCAACTGCACATGGGGCCGTAAAGGCGAAACAGGAGATAGCGGGCCAAGGGCTTAGGCCTCCTTCGCCGCAAAATCTAGGAGCTCCGCCGTGGAACCTTCACCCTTCAGGGCGTCGAAGAATAGGCTGGTGTCAGCGCAGGCACCGTAGACGCGGTCCATGTTGTGACGTAGTTCTAGCAAGGCTGCAGTTGCCTCGCCGGCGTAGTCGGCCCCGGCATTAGGGAAGATTGTGACGGGCTTAAGAAAGGCGAGTGCGAGCGAGCGCGGCTGCTGGTTGCCTTTTTCCGCCAGCGCGAAGTGCGCATACGCACGGCTGCCGAAGCTGTTTTGTTTTCCGGTGGGCGAGACCTTCAGCGCGGCCTCCGCGAGCGCGCGGAGGCTCTTGGCGGTCAACTCCTCGTCGTCGCCGAGATTGGCTTTTAGCAGCTCACGGTCGACGCAAAGGTACTGGTAGAAGACCGCAGAGGCGAAGCCCGATTCGCCGATGTGCGCCGCACCGGAGTCGTCTTGGTTCAGGTCGTCCACGGCAGTGAAGTAGTCATCCTCGATAGGCGAAGCATGCACGCCGAGTGCATGGGCGACCTGCACGGCAGCCTCGCCGTTGAATTTGGGCTTGGAGGCAAGCATGCGGCCAAACATCGCGATGTCTACAGCGGTTTGCTCGTGCAACAAGGCATCGAGCTCCTCCTGGCGTGGCGGCCTTCTCTCGTTGGCGAGAGTAGCGATCAATCTGTCCAGCGAGGAGCGCTCTTCTGGAGCGATGTGTACGAGCTGCTCGATTTCTAGCTTTTTGCCCTCCTCCTTCTTTACCGAGCCATAGACCGCCGCAATTTGACTAGCCCACTCTTCTGCCTGTTTTTCTTTTACGCCTGCTTGCTTCAATGCCTCGGCGGCCTGGCGACCCAGCAACTTCGTCCGTGTGCCGACGTTGCCGCTCAGAAGCTGTTGGAAGATCTCTGACGTTCTCCAGGCGCGCTTGAGGCTTTGCGACGAGATGCGCAGGCGGTTCACTCCACCGAACAGCGCAGTTTTGGGCTGGCCGAGATCATCCCGATTGAGGTTGCTGGGAGGGTAGGACGTGAGGAGATGGAGTTGCAAAAAGCGTGTCATGCGAGGTTCTCCGGGGTGAGGTCGGTGTGGGCGGGGGTAGATTCGTTGTCGGCTTTGGCGAGGGTAAGGTCTTTGCGGGGCAGAAAATAATCGCGGGCCCAGCGGAAACGGACCGCATGGGCTCGCTGTACCGTGTCCGGGCGCTCGGCGGACCAGGCCAGCAGATCGTCGGCGAGCACGGCGGTATCGACGGGCCCGGGAACGAGCTTGAGGGCCCGCCGCAGTTGCAGGAAGAAGTCCTCGGGCGCCGCAGCGCGGAGCAGTCGCTTGAAGCGCATTTCGCTCATTGGGGCAGCACCGTCAGGGGGCGCGGCAGACTCGCCCAGCCGGGCCGCAAGGCTTTGCTGGATGCCCGGAGCCGACCTGGCACCCGGCGTCAAGGCATCAGAATCCTGGTCGACCAAGGCCACGGCGCCCGCGACAAGAAATAACCAGGGCTGGTCGTCGCGCTCGAGCCCTGGCGACTTCAACACGCCAAGCCGGCTGCGCAGCTTGTAGACCGCCGGCTCTTCTTGCATCTCCGCCAAGCTGACCGCGCGGCGCAGCCGGGCTCGAACCCCGCGGTCGAAGGACCCAAAGGGGTTCTCGGCGAAGCTTCGCGCTGTTTGGTCGCGGCTGCTGTTCAAGGCATGCCACCATTGACGTACCGTGGCAGCTTGCCCCGGACTGAGGTGTTGAAGACGCTCGCTCATGCTGCCTGTTCCTCCCCTTGCCGGGCCGCACTCCAGGCCCGCAACACCTTGCACTTGCCGTTGTAAAAATTACGTTGCAGGCTGATACGCGCTTGCACCATGCGACGCATGTTTCCTTCTTGCACCGGAATAGCGAGCACCCAGCGATCAAAAATCTGCAGAGCCAGCCGAGTGGCCCTAGCCAGCCAATGACTGTACTGCGCGGCCAACTGCGTTTCATCCTCGAGTCCGCTCCGCATGGCCGTCTCGAGAAAGTCGTAGAACGCCGCCTCAGATTCTTGCCAAAAGCTCTGCGATACAGCCGCGTCGCCCACTCCCTCGGCATGTACCGCGGCGCCTACGGCGCGTTTTATGGCGAACGCCAGTTCTCCGGCCGCGTCTAGCACCCGCCTCACGGCTTCGCTCAGGCGCTGCAAGTTTTCAGGCGAAACGGTCGGCAGCGGCAAGGTGCTGTCGTACCAACAGCGGCTCTTCATGTTGTCCATGTCGTAACCGAAGCACCACAACCGCATGTCGCGAGCCGCTTGCGGCAGCCCAGGCTCGCTGTTGAAGGCAGAGACCACGCTGGCCGCGGCGGGGTTTCGGGCGGCGTTGCCGAGTGCAAGCCCAATCCAGTCACGGTAGCCGATACCCCCACGCTGGCCCTTGATCGAAAGCGGTAAATCGGCCTGCTTTGGGTCGTAGCTGTAGGGTGTCAGCGGATGCACCCAGGCTCCCACGTAGTTCACGCCGTAGGGCCGGGTGCGGTAGCGCCGTAGACAGCGTTCGTCGGTTCGACCACAAAGACTGCAGACGGAACGGATCGCGTTGACCCAATCAAGCCGAATGCGACGCGGGGTGCTCCAATACGCTTGCAGTGGGTGGACCTCGTCTGGGCTGGTATCGCCCACGCCGCGTGGATCGCTGGTGCGGGTTTCCGCCATCCATGGCAGGATGTCCTCGCGGCTTCGAGGCTTTCGGTAGGGCAAATAGTCTTGTGGCAGCACGTTTGCCCAGAGCCGTTGCCACAGGGTGGCTGCACGCTCCTGGGTCTCGCGGGGGAGGCGAAGCGTTGTAAGCGGACCGCCGCCGCGCAAGGAGACACGATGCCCCGCGCCGCCGCTCGGCGCGTTGATTTGCAGCGTAAGCAGCGCCGTGGCGGCGCAGGCCGGACACATTGCCTCGACCGCGCCGGCATGGATGAAATGATCGTTGTTGTCGTCCCGGGTCTTGTCGCCAGGGCTGTCGATCAAGAGCTTGGCGATCTCGGCGGATTCGGTGCCCACCAACGGATCGAGATCCTGAAAGAAAGCCGGACCAGTGACGGGATCCAGTTCAAACGCCACTTCCCAAAGGGAAAACATTTGCTGCAAGGCTTCCGGGGTGGGTGGAGCCTCCCAGTGCTTTACCCAATGTTGCATGTCGCTGGGAGTCCAAGCTGTTTGCAAAATACCGATAAGGAGTTGGTAAAGCGCTCCACGAAAGTCCGGCCGGGGTGCGAGAGTATCCAACGGATCGATCGCAGGGTCGGTGACCTGGAAGGGAGCGATACGTTGCTCCGTGCCATTGCGGCACAGAACGGTGATCCACGGATCTCGAAGCAGGTTCATCGACGACCTCGGAGTATTACTTGGTAAGCTTTGAAGTGAAGGCACAGGAAACAAATTTGCTTAGCAACTAAAATGTTGAAAGAGCCGACAGGTCCCCGCATGTTGCGGGGTTGAACCACTTTGAAGCGAAGGGCTAGCATCGACCTGAAGCGCGTTCCCCGCCTATGCGGGGTCTTTCCTCTCCGGAGGTTCTTCTATCTCCAGCCCAAGGTCGCGGCTGTAACGGACTTCCTGCGCTTTCCCTTTGCGTACACATGAGGCTGTCCACACGCCAGCCGCTTGTGTCAGCGGGAGGATAGGCTCCATCGGATCGGCTAACAGGCGAACCTCGCGCCGCAAGGCTTCGATGGCTGGGCCAAAGCGTGCGGCCCACGCTGGACTCAGCTCGCCTAGCAGCCCTAGCCGTAGACTTACCGCGGACATCTCCCAGGCAAAGCGTGGATCTAGCACGAACGGTACGAGGCTTCCGGCCTGTTCGCGAACCAGGTACACCGTTTGGCTTTCGTCTCCTAGCCTGGTGGGGGTCTCGGCTTTGCTGTACCAGGCCTCATGGGAGTGCTCGGAGTAGCTGGCGCCGAGGTTCAGGGAGTTAAGACGGCCTTGCCACCGCTTTGCTTTAGCCTCTCCGTCCGCCTTGCCGGAGGCACGTTCTAGCGCCCGCGGCAACCCCTCATGGACGCCATAGACCGCCTCCAAAAGGGAGCGTACCCCGGCAGGATCGCCTGGCTCCCCTGGGCTCGCGATGCGGCGAGTTCGTTGCAGCGCCTTCAGCGTGAGCCAAAGCATACCGGTGTTTTCATACACGGCATTGGCGCGGGGAAACAGGCGACGGTACCAATCGATGTCCGGTGCGGCGTCGGGGGGTGGCGTGAACAGGTGCAAGACCGGTGCTCCGCGCCCGTCTTCGGGCAGGGTGCCGGTGAAGGATCTTAGACCCTGCGCGGAGCGGAGATGGCGATGTAGCCGACCGGCCCGTTGTATCAGCAGATCGATCGGGGCAAGATCGCTCAGGAGGTGGTCAAAGTCCAGATCCAAACTTTGTTCGACGACCTGCGTGGCTACCAGCACCTGCCCGAATCGTGCTTCCGGTGTTGAATCTTTGCCGAAATGGCCAAGCACCTCCTGCTCGATCTTTAGCCGGTCTCCCATGGCGAAACGCGCATGAAAGAGCGTCAGGCGTTCCGGAGGTATTTGCGTTTGCAGCGCTCGAAAGGCGTCGCGGGCGTCTTCCACCGTGTTCCTGATCCAGCAGACGGCGCGTCCGGCCTTTGCCTGCCCTGCTACGAGCTCCATGGATTCCTCAAAGCTGTGCAGGAACGTGACCTCGACGTCGCGCACCAGATCCGGCCGTGTGGCGCAGGCATGTCTTTGGACCGTTCCGTCCGCACGAGCATGGGTGGCGAGCGGGTAACGAAGGTCATTCGGAATCTTTTCTGGAGCGGGTGCGAAAGGAGCCTCCGTATCCACTTCGGGTAAGCCGTTTTGGAAGGCCCTGACGAGTTCCGCTCTTAGTGTCAAGGGAACGGTGGCACTGAGCAGCACCGTGCTGCCGCCGGCCATGGTGTGCACCTGCACGAGCGCTTGCAGCAGCGCGCTCGTATAAGCGTCATAAGCGTGGACCTCATCGATCACCAGCACCTTTCTGGACAGTCCCAAAAGGCGCAAGGATTGGTGGCGTACCGGCAAGATACCGAGAAGCGCCTGATCCACCGTGCCGACACCCACATCGGCCAGCATGGCTTTTTTCCGGCTATCGGCCAGCCACGCTGAACAGTACGCCGTGGCGCTGCAGTCCTCCTCTGCGGTGCCACGAGCGGCATTCGTTCTCTGCGTGTAGTCGCGCTCGCGGGGTGGTTCCTGGGGAGCGAGGATGCTGTCGCGGAAGCCATCCACTAGATCGCGGGCGCCGTGGCTCAGCACCAGTGATGGCGTTCCGCCTTGGTAGAGGTTGCGGTAGACAATTCCAACTCGGCCATGCAGCTGATTCGCCGTGGCCATGGTAGGTAGGCCAAAGTAGAGCCCGGAGGCGAGGCCTGCGGCCATGAGACGATGACAAAGCAGCAGCGCGGCTTCTGTTTTGCCCGCACCCGTCACGTCTTCCAGCAGAAAGAGCTGCGGGCCTGCCGCCAGGGGCACCGTCTCCGCGTATTGCTGCAAAGGAGTAAGGGTGGAAAACGGAAACAGGGTTTGCGGACTGGACCAGGGAGCTACGGCCTGTGTGCCCAGGTCCGCAGCAGCGACTGCTCTTTGGGCTCCGGGCTGTGCATGCCGGACCCAGTATTCATCCAGCGGCAGCGGCTTTTCGTGGTACGGGAAGTAGGTTGCATTCGAACCCAGCCAATCGGCCAGCACGGCTATGCCGGCAAGCTGCCAGGAGAGCTGTTGCATGGCCTTCCGCTGCGGCTCTTGAACTACGGGAAGTTCTAGGTTCAGCAGAAGATCAAGCGCAGCTTCGATATACTGCCGTGCCGCGTCCGTATCTTCAGCGTTGAAGAAAGTTTCTAACCGCAAGGAAAATCCGCCGTTGGTCTGCCGGGGAGGTTTGCCGTGGTGGCCGGTAACGACACGGAACAGATCCTGCCAGAAAGCCTGCTTACCCTGCGCTTTCCGAATCTTTGGAAGGTCATCCTGTTCGAGAAAGCAGTGGTTCAGTAACAGCCACCCCAGCGTGTCATGGCGTTCGGTGTACGGGAACTTCGCGATCGCCGGAACCAGGGGTTTCCCCAAATCTGGCGCCAACCCCTGAAAGGACCGGGCGAACTTGCCAAGGTCATGCAGGGCCAGAAGCGCAACAAAGATTTGCTTGAGATCGTTCGGATGCCAGCCGAGCAGGGCGCTCATGCGTTGGAGCCCGAACTGCGGCAACTCAAGGAGAAGTTGGCCACAGGCGGCGACATCCAGCGAGTGAAAGGCGAGCAAATGGTACCGTGCTCCTTCGGTCTGGGGCGTCGCTTTGCCCCAATACCGCGTATAAAGCGGCCAATGTGAGGCATCGTTCTTCGGCGGCATGCAAGGTGCCTTGTGTTGTGGTGTCAAGAGGAGCCTAGCATGCCTACTTACTCCTGCATGTTTGCCAAGCATGCAGCAGAACCATGCCTGCTACCCTCGCGTCTTCAGCGGCGCAGTGCGCCCGGTAGCTGATTCCGAGATGGCGGGCGAGCGCCGGCAGGGAGTGCGCAGGAAGCTTAGGCCAAGCCTTGCGTGCCACCGCGCAGGTGTCGATCCATTGCTGATACGAGAACATGGCGCGGTTGGCCCAGCAGCACGCGGCAAAGATCTGTCTGCGATCAAAAACGGTATGGCTGGCGATGATCCTACCGTGAAGCACACGCGCGATCTCCGGGTAAGCCTCGGCCCACACAGGAGCATGTTGGACATGATCTGGATCGATGCCATGGAGCCGGGTGTGGTGCGCGGTAAAGCTGACCTCTGGCCGGATCAGCGTGGACCGAACTGAAGTGAGCTCGCCTTTTTCGAAGAGGGCGATACCGATCTGGCAGATCGACCCGACTCGCGATGACGCAGTTTCTACATCGATTGCCACAAAGGTCGTTTCCATCACAGTCGAGGGTACATCGCCGCGTAAATCGTATACCCCCGCCTTTTAGTCGGAGGGAAGCTGATGGAGTCATCCCTTCCAAGTTGAGCACGCTGTGAGATGCTAGCAGGAGTTCCTGAGAACATGTGGACAGTATGAATAGTCACAACTGACGTTTTCAGCAATCGTGCCAGCTTACGCCCAAAGCGTAGTGAGAAACTGTCAGGCCAGAACCGTTCGTTCACGAGGCGCACCGCGAGACCAATAACCTCAGCGGTGAAGCCGTAGCTGGCCTATGAAGCTGAAGCGAATGTTTCCAGAGAGACGTATTGCATCTTGCTTCCTCCCTCCGCAACGAAATGGGCATCAGGCTCCGGGGTATCCACCGGGGCCTTTTGCTTTGCTGCCCGAGGGCAACTTTGGTACTCAGGCTTCGGTCCCCGAGCATCACATCACTTGGCGTTTCGTATTGCGAAAGAACTGCTTCTACCGAGAATCACCTAGGGGTCCCCTATGAAATATTCGATACTCAAGAGCACTTTCGCTTGCATGCTTGGGATGGTGCCCGTCATTGCCTCGGCCGAAGGCGATGCTGTTCCGTCAGTTCGCTTTCTTGACTTCATCACAAATGTCATCGTGGTCGGTACGGGAACCGTGCAAAACACAGGTCCTCAAACAGCAGTTCTCACCATCCAGGTGACCCGAGTTGTGAAGCAGATCGATGCGCCCGGACCTGCTGTTCCTTCCACCATAACAGTGAATCTGGCTTCTTCGAATCCCGTGTGTGACCTATCCACGAACCAGAATCCCGTATCAGCTTTGTGGTTTCTTGTGGAATACTCAGACGGATCGTTTGACCTGAGCCCTTCTCCCAAGGCAGAAAACTGCCGTCCTATGGCAAGCGGATTTGATGTGCCTCTCGGACCTCTTAGCCCGGGGTTCGTGTATCCGCCAACGCTTTCAAACGCGGACAAGTTAGGCTTTGAGTTTGCCCAAGCCATAGTGGCACATCACGCCATGGGTCCAGGTCCTTTCATCGGTGGGGGAAATCTTCTAACGGGAATCAGTAAACAAGCTGCAACTACCATCTACACAAGGATGGCAAGTAGTGTTGATATTCCAGTCCAAATACTTGGGCAGCTTGGTTTAGTCAAACTGGCTGATCCGACCACGCTAACAAACTTGGCTGCTTCCCCAAACTCGTACCAACAGTTTCCTACAGGTCCTGGCACTCCGGGATCAGGCGGAAAACCTGTTCTTACAGGAACCTACAGCGTAACCAACTTTGAGCCGCTTGCTGAAAATAATGTTAGCTCGATTGTAGATACACAGGCATCTACGGTTCAGGCTCTGGGATCTTTGCTAAACCAAACGCAAAATCTTGGGATGCAACAAGCGGCTGCACGCGCTCTGAGAAATATACACACGCTTGGCGCAGTAACGCTGTTGGCCCCTTACCTGTCGAGCAGTCAGACAAACCTGCGCGACGAGGCGATCGCCGCGGTTGGACTTTATGCCAATGCTGCACCTCCGATTGATTACACGAATGGACCAGGTTTGGATTTGAACCAACCTGGGCCATTAAGAACAAACGACACCTTGGCTCACTTCGCGATGGGATCCGATACGATTGATCCTAACGCGCAGTATTACATAGATTACTGGCAGAACTGGTGGTCCCAACACTCCTCGGGTCAGTGAAGGATCCGTGCCTGAAGCAAGACGCTTTCGGCCGGCACAGTCGTTCCTGTCCGAACATTGCACGGATCGCGCATGGTTACTAAATTCAACTCTGTGTTTTCTTGAAGCGGCTCACAAGTGCTTTGAAGTCTTTGTCCTGTGTGTACTCCTGGAACAAGGGATCAGTAGCGGCATCTGGCATCTTCTCCCCAGGCAGAAACTGGTCGCGGTGCTCAAAAGCCAGCGAGAGGTTTTGTAACACAGCGGCTTTGTTCTTTTCATCAGCGGAGACGCAGGCGAGATTGTAGTAGTTCAAGGGGTAGTTTGGATCACTGCGAACTGATTCTTGCAGAAGCGCTTTCGAGTCTGCTGTGCGCCCACTGATGCCGTAAGCCATGGCCAGTTGATCCACCAGTATGCGATGCTGGGTCAATATAAGCTTGACACCACCCTTCTCCAGAAATTGCACCTTTTCATAGGGCACAATCTCAACCGCATACTTTTGCTCGTTGAGGAGGGTTTGTCCTAAATACATTTGCGATACGATATCGGAGGGATCCTCATGTGCAAGAATCAAGAAGCTCTGTTCCGCCTCTGCCCAAGTCGTGTTTGGAAACACGACCCTGCTGTACTTACTTAAGGTAGCACACTAAAAAGACGTTTGTGATACACAGAGCAACGCCGCCGTCTGATTGAGGAACTTCAACACTACAGTAAAGAATCTGAGTATTTACTACTAACGCGTTCAGGGCTCACACGACGGAGAGCTGGTGGACCACCCTGCATTTCACCCTGCGGGTAGGTTAATTCCCAATAACATCCGTCTTTGGGATCTTGGAACAGCTTGTCCCAACCGTCCTTACTGACAGCGACCGATTTAAGCTGCGTAGAAATCAGCGTGATTATTTGGCGAGTTGAACCATCTTCTAAAAACCTCCCATTTTCCATTAACAAATTTCCTATAATCTCATCGCGATCGCTAATATCGATCATACCTTCTCCCTTGTTTTGATTAATTGTATTAGAAAGGTGGCAGAACGTAGTGCCGTTGGTGACCTCCTGCCCGAACGGGGTGTAGCCGCCTTTCCACAGTGGCCGGTGGGCTTGGCTTTTACTCGGAAGCAAGACCTATTCTAGGGGGCAACTCTCGGCCCAATAAGACTCAATTAACGGCGAGTGCCAGCTCCCAGAACAAGCCAGTATGCATCAATGATAGCTTGGCTCTTTAGTAAGCTTGGCAAGACTTCGGTCCTTAGCAAATCAGAAACTCATTGATCGTGAACAGAAACCATCTCCTCCATGAAGTTCGCGGCCGCTTCTCTAGTGAAGACATCATTCTCTGAGAGAATTTCGATCAAATACTGATTAACCAGCACTCCAAAAACAATATAAGGGCCGGCCTCGATTCCTCCAATCAAGCTGGTGTATTTTTGCTCTTTAAGAATAGGAATCGCTTCTTCACACTCTCACTTAAAGTGCTGTATACAAGTTCCATGTCGCTTTCCTACCTTCCTAAAGAGTTTTAAGATCGGAGATGACATGTCCATCGGGTTCTGAGAAAGTTTGCTCCCGATGGAGACTTCTAGATGTGGCAAGGCCGCCTCTGAAGCGGCGGCCTTGCCTTTAACTGAACGGCTTCTTTCGTAACCTTGGACCGTCTGGAAGTGGAGCTAGCGTCAGGGATGGAAAAAGTCCCAACGCTTTATCAAACTGTCCGTGGGCCTGACTAGAAGCATTCAGCTCCTGCCCCGAGAGCTTCAGGAACTCGCTAGAAAACGACACATGAGCTTCACCGTAGCGGTCCCATTGCCCATGAGCCTTCTGCGTTACGCCTTGGCGATTCAACTCCTCGGTGAACGTCCGGTCCGGCCGCAGATGGAGAGCGCATGTCTGATCACTACTACGAAGGGTGTATGTGCCCGCCAAAGCCGCATAACTGTAGTTCGCGGCGATGCTATACCACTCCAGAAGGGTACTTACTACCACCACAAAAATCCCGATACGAACGACCCTTCTCACTGGTTGCATGGATTGCCTCCACCGCAAGGCTGGATTGGCACTTCGTCTTTCGAGTCTTGCTGCCCAGTAGTCACCGTTCCTTGTACATTGGATCCCAGGATTGTCATCCACAATAGTTTGTACATGTCGAAGCGAGGCTACACACTGTGTAAAATTCGGTACAGAATCGAACGATGATGACAGATACAGCAAGGTCGTGTTTGGAAATACAACCTTGCTGTATTTACTTCTAGTAGCACACTAAAAAGACGTTTGTGGTACACAGAGCCGCCAGGATCTGGATCTATGTGGATGGTAAAGAAAAGACCAAGTGTCTTCTCTACCTCTCCGTCTACCTGTCCATCGGATCGGGCCTCCTCTCCTTGCATCCTGATGAACTCTTTAGAAAACGCGACACGACCTTCGCCGAAACGACGCCAAGTCCCGCGTGATCGCTGTGTCTTACCATTGAGAACCACCTCCTGAGCAAAGCCTTGGTCTTCACCTAAGAGTAATGTGGAAACCACTCCATGAGATTTCGCTCTGTACACTCCGGCAACTGCACGATAACTGTAGTCCGCAATCACGCCATACATAAACCAGCATGAAATCAGGAGTTGCAGTATCAAGCCAACAGCGCGCAGAAGGCGTTTTATCGGTTCCTCTTTAATTAGCAATTGGGTTGCCCGTTTCCGCCACAAGGGATTTGATCTTTCTGGCTTGTCGTGACACTACTATCGTCCGGTGGTGCTTGTGGTAAGCTCCGCCACATGGCATTGAACATATCTGTGCGAGGCTTGCCGTAATCGGTACCGTTTTTAGGATTCACGGGAGCGTTCGGGTTATATTGCCGTGTTAAATCTTTCCAGAGAAGCTTTGGACGTAATCCTGGATTGCGAAGTCGGGACTGCATCTCAAGTTTGAATTGTTGCAGAATCTTTGAGCATTGGGTACTGCAATTTGGTCCGAGCGCAAACCAGTTATCAGGGTCGGGGTTGGATTGGATATACGCTATGATCTGCTGAGCAAGCTCAGGAGAAGTCTGGATCGTAAGAGCTGCATACTCGCTTCTCAAGGCATCAGCAGATTGTGGAATACCCATATCAAACATGGACTGTCCGGCTGCCCACGGTGAATGCACTATAGGCCCGAAGCTCTCAATCGCAGAAGCTCCAGTCTGCTGATTGTAAGCAAAAAGAACAGCGTGGCCGGCTGTACCGCTTTGATCATAAAAGTATGTAACGTCTTTTCCATCCGGATCGTTAAACAGCATCGGATTGTTAGCAGCGTACGAATACAAGTTGAGCATATTAGACGGACTCGGCAGGCGTTCGTCTGTGAGATTAACTACATCAGGAGAGCTGAACCTGCCAATCACGCTCGAGTAGTATCTAGCTCCGAAGTAATCCAACCCTGACTCAACATCCCGTTCTTTGCCGGTGAACTTAAATGGCGAGCTGGCACCGTCTTCGTGGTAACCGGGGCTGTTATTAGTAGTGCCGTTGATGATCTCTTGGCCGAACGGAGTGTAGTCGCCTTTCCAAAGCGGCCAGCCCAGGCTGGACAGCTCCATGCTACTTGAGCCCAGATGGTCGGTTAGGAACAGGTGTGTGGTGACCCCTGCGCTGTTGACGCCCGCAGGCGGATTCCCATCCACCTGGGCCGCGGCTTGGCCGGGACCGAAGACTGTGGCTGTGAGGGATGAAGCGGGTGTTGCTCCGATCCAGACCGGAATCACAGTACCGTCAGCGCGATGGACCGCCACGTCGGCAAAAAACAGATCGAATTGGTTGACCGCGCCGTTCCGTTCGTCTAGCAAGATCACGTTGTTGACCGTTTCGCCTTGGAACTGCGTCATATCGAGCGTCCGCTGGTGCCAACGGCCAGTGACACCATCCATATTGGCGGGCTGGCCGTCGGAGTCGAACCAGGGTCCGCGGGCGTAGGACGTGGAGAAATCCCGATTGTTGAATCCTAGAAAGATGCCCCCGGCGCTCCCGTTCTCAGCCGTGGTGTACTGCCACAAGCGGATCGAGTCCCCCGGCTGGATCGTAAGATTGTTCAGGGAGCCAAGCTGGATGCCGCTGGCGACACTGCCCGATCCTGGAACGTTCGACCCTGACAGGTGAGCGATGTTGCCCCCTGGATGCACGCTGGCGATCCGTTGCCCATTGGCAAAGAGGAAGTCGGTCCAAGTGCCGTCGAGGTTGTGTTCGGCAATCGGCTGATTGCCCCAGTACACGTAGTCCACGGTTCCGGCAGCAGTCACCTTGGTGGACCGCTGCCCTTGCGCGTCGTACACATACACCGCCGTCGTGTGGTGGTCGATACCTCCCAGCATGCCGCCTGGGATGTATTGATAGGTGTGGAACGGGTCGGCGGTAAGCTGGCCAGCTGCGTCGTATTGAAGATCGGTGTTGTTGAGCAGCATGCGGTTGGTAGCTTCGTCGGGGTGGAAGTTCGCCGTGGCGTGGTTGCTGTCGCTCAGGACCATGTTCCCGAAAGAGTCATAGAGGTACCGATGCTTGAAGGCGCCATCGGTCCGGATGGCGGAGTTCAGCCGATTTAGACCGTCATAGCCGAAAGCTTGCGACCAGGCTGGGTTGAGGTTGTCGACAATGCTTGCTATGTTCCCGTTGTTGGGCGAACCATAGGTGATGGTCTTGTCATAAAGGTTGCCACGACCGGAAACACTGGGCAGGGCCGCTGCATTGGCACTCATCCCACTGGTTTGCAGACGATTGTTCAGCTGCAAACCCGTATTAACGACATTTCCCAACATCCCAGCGCTGATCTGGCCCGACGGCCAGAAGCTATTTGCTTGTAAGTACATCGTTCCGGAGCCGTTCGGTGAGCGAAACCGTCCAGGTAAATACGGCCACGCCCGACAGCTTCGCCATCGCAGACGACAATTCCGCTACGCGCACGAACACACCGCTGATCGACATTCCTCAATCGGTCGGTGTGATCACACAAGGCCTGATTGCCGGTCAAGATGCTCGTTCCTTGAACGATGTCTTGGTAAACGTCTCGGGCGTGACGCCGACCAAGCCCGAAGAGGTTCTATTTACCCAACCGATCGTGCGCGGCTTCCCGGCGGAGGTGTATTGGGATGGGCTGCCGACGTTCGGCTTCACCACTACGAACAACGACCCCACCAGCCTAGTGGATGCGGAGCGTATCGAGGTTCTCAAAGGACCGACCTCTACCGTGTACGGCGGCGGCGTGGGCGCGCCGCTGGGCGGACTCATCAACGTGGTATCGAAGCGGCCGGAGCCGGCGTTCGGAGGCTTTGTCGCCATGCGAGGCGGCAGCTTCTCGACTTTGGACCCGTACGCCGATATCGACGTCCCGGTCGGCCCGGCTGTTACGGCTCGCGTCACGGGAGAGTACCAGCGAAACGACAGCTGGATCGACCAGGTGCGTGGCGAGCGCTGGTCGGCAGAGCCGAGCATGCTCTTTCGGTTGGACCCGCAGACCGAGCTGCTTGTGCGCGGCGAATACGACCGGCGCGCCCAGCTAGAGTACTCCGGCCTGCCTTCCGACACGGCTTTGGCTGGTCGAATCGAGAGGAGCGCCTTTCCGGGCACAACCATCGGCCAACCGCGCACCCGAAACGACAACAGCGCGGAAACGGTTGAGTTGCGACGCCGCGTGAGTGAGAACGTCCACTGGACGCTGACAGGCCGCTACTACGACAATGCGACCCACGAGTATGGCAGCTTCGCGTCTGCGGCCTTTGCCGCACCCGATCCCTCCACGCCCACGGTGTACCCGATCTTCACGATCTATCTTCCGGGCAAACTGACGGAAGCCACGGTGGATGCCAATGTCGTTGCGAACCTCCGTGGACTGGGCGGCCGGCACGAGCTGCTCGGCGGCTTCGACTATGACCACACCAACTTTGAAGGCGACCTGGGGTTCACGGGCGTGCCAGCCGGCATGCTGAACCTCGCACATCCAAACTACGATCTGCAGTTCGGCGATCTGCCGCCGGTGACGACGTTCCAGACCAATCGCTATAGCACTCTTGCCGGCTATGCGCAGGACCAGGCGACCTATGGGCGTCTGCATCTGCTCGGCTCGGTGCGGCTGACGCGGTTTGGCTTGAAGCAGGTGCAGCAGAGCTACGACACGGCATACGTTCGAGCGAACCCACGCGTGGGTGGCACCTACGACATCGTTCCCGGTGTGGCACTCTACGGGGCGTTTGCGACCGGTCTCCGAGGCGCGGTGAACTTTATCGGTGAGACCCCGCCCAAGCCGGAGACCTCGCGGAACGAAGAGGGCGGCATCAAGCTCGCGCTCTCGCGGATCGGCCTTTCCGGCACGGTGGCTGCGTTTCAGCAGATTCGTCGCAATGTCAGCAACGCCAATCCCAACAACCCGCTCTACTCCATTCAGGTGGGCGAGCAGCGCGCCCGCGGCGTGGAGGCCGATACCGTTTGGGAGCCGGTGAGAGCCTTTTCGCTGCTAGCCAACTACGCCTATACTGGCGCGGAAGTCTCGGCTTTGGAGGATCCCAGCATCCCCGTCGGCAACCGTCTGCCTCGCGTACCCCGGCACAGCGGGCGCGTGCTGGCCTACTACCGCGTCGGGAACGGATTTGCGCGCGGATTATCTTTCGGCGTGGGCTCTACGGCCTTCACCCGGCGCGACATCTACTTGCCTAATAGCGGAACCGCGCCGGGATACACCACCCTCGATGCGCATGCAACCTACACGCGCGGACGCTATGCATTCGAAGCCTCGACGACAATCTCGCCAATCATCGCGCCTATGACCCCTACTCTTGTCTGTCGCCGGTAGTGATTCCCAACCAGCCTCTCTCCGTCTACCTCAGCCTGAAAACAACTTTTGGAAGGAATAACCATGACTGACATCTCTCGCCGCAAAGCCCTGCAGTTCGCCATGCTCACGCCGTTCCTGCCTTCGAGCGCCTTCGCGATGGAAGCGGGTCAAGACCTACCCCAGGCGGCCAAGGCCACACCCGAGCCGCAGGCCATGGACCACGATACGACCAAGCTGAGTCCCACGATGCAGAAGGTGCCGTGGGTCCGTGACGAACAAATCGCCATGCTGATGTACCCCGGCATGACGGTGCTCGACCTGATCGGCCCACAAGCGATGTTCGCTTCCATGATGGGTGCGAAGATCATGCTGGTCGCCAAAACCATGGAGCCGGTGACCAGCGATGGAGGCGTGACGATCACGCCACACGCAACGTTTTATACCTGCCCACGGGATTTGACGGTCCTGTGCACGCCTGGAGGCACGGATGGCACACTGGCGGCGGCGGCTGATCCAGCGACGCTTGCCTTCATGGCGGATCGTGGATCGCGCGCGAAGTACGTCACCAGCGTGTGTTCGGGCTCGCTCATTCTCGGCGCCGCAGGACTGTTGAAAGGCTATAAAGCCACCTTACACTGGTCCGTGCGCCAGGTGCTCGCGAAGTACGGTGCCATTCCGACAGATCAGCGCGTCGTCCACGACCGCAACCGCATCACCGGCGCGGGTGTCACTGCCGGTTTGGACATGGGCTTGACGATGGTCGCCATTCTTCGGGACAAGCTCTATGCAGAATGCACGCAGCTGGTGAGCGAGTACGATCCCAATCCGCCCTTCCATGCCGGCTCACTTAAGACAGCCCCGCCCGAAGTACGCGAAGCCATGATGAATCTGCTGGAAGGTTTTGCTCGGAAGGCTGATGCACTCGCATCTCGCCAGGGTGTCTGAAAACCTCTACATCTCTGTTCACGCTCATCACCTTAGCCCTGCCTTCAGCAAGCAACGGGACTGTACTTTCCAAAACCACCATTTCAGGCCTGGCGCTTTACCGGAGTTTGATTCGCATGCCGCGTGCCGGTGACGTGCAGATATTGAGCCACCCATAACTTCCTTTATGTTCAGCAACTTGGGGCTGAATCGAACAGCGGCACCGGCGTGACGGCACGAAGGCGGGGGCTGAAATCGAGCGCCGTCTGTTCATGTCCCGTGGGGTGCTGCTCGCGCCAGAGCGTGAGTAGCAGCGGTGGCATCCCGGAGAGAGCGGCTTGCGTATGGTGCACCTTGTTGTGGCAGGCGCGGCAGAGCGCGATCAATGTGGACAGGCTCGACTTGCCTGGTACCCGGTGATGCACAAGGAGGAAGCGTTTGCGGCGACCGGAGGCGCCGCAGACCTGGCAGGAGCGGCCGTAACGGAGCTGGAAGTAACCTATGAAAAAGCTCACCAAAGACGCTGTCGGAGGACCAGCCGCTCTCACGTGAAGTGAAGAAACAGAGCCGCTTCGCGACCTGCTGGCAAAGATCGGAGACAAGTGGAGCATCCTGCTCCTTATTGCGCTTTCGAGGAAGCCGGGCTATCGAGCACGCTTTTCTGAACTGCAACGGTCGATAGACAGCATCTCGCAACGGATGCTCACCACTACGTTGCGCCAATCGGAGCGAGACGGCCTCCTGTCACGTCACGTGTTTGTGGAGGTTCCCCCAAGGGTGGAGTATGAACTTACTCTTCTTGGTCTGAGCCTTTTGGAGGGGCCGAACGAACCGCGAACCGAGACGACTGGCACATCATTCGCGATACGTACGTTGCGCCTGTTCTCCTTTTACTCAGAGTACGGTTTTCTGACCTCCACGTCTGCATCATTACACCTCCAATCTATGTAGGGCCTAGTGGAAGTCATGGGAGCGAACCTCTATCGCGTCCGCCTCCAACCGCTCCAACCTCTCCGCCCGTACATGGACCACGCTGTCTGTGTTCTGGAGCTTCCCGTAGACCCGTAGGAACTTACCGCACGTTACCAAAACCCGTTCACGCTCGAAGAGCTGGGGATGGATGATGACGTTCGATATGCCCGTCTCATCCTCCATGGAAAGAAAGATGAAGCCCATGGCCGTGCCGGGACGCTGGCGTGCAATAACGACCCCAGCCGTTGCCACATACATGCCGTTCGGCTGCTATTTCAGTTCCAAGGCACTGAGCACACCCGCTCTCCGCAATTCGGCCCTTCGGTACGCCATCGGATGCGGCCCTGTGGTCAGCCCGGTACCTGAATAGTCGCTTACAAGCCGCTCTCCCACATCCATCCTGCTCAGAGGGGACAGCGACTCCCTTTCATCGGCGGTGAGTTGATGGAAGAGGGGGCCAACGGGGCGGCTAGCGCGTTCTGCTTTCCATACAGCCTCTCTGCGGTGGGCTATGTCCCCAAGCCAATTCAGAGCACCGATGCGGGCTAGTTGCATCAGGTCACCGCGATTGAGCACGGGAACTCTGTCCACCAACTCCTCTACACCCTGGAAAGCTCCTCCCGCTGTGCGCTCTGCGACGATGCTGGCGGCTGTGCCTGCCCTTAGGCTTCGCACGTAGTTCAACCCGAGACGGAGGGAGAGTGAGCCGTCCGGTTCATGTTCTACCGTGCAGCGTACGTCTGAAGTCTGGACATCTACGGACTTTATCCGCAACCCATGCCTCTGGGCATCCTTCACGATCACGGCGGCAGTGTAGAAGCCCATCGGCTGATTGTTGAGCATGGCGCAAGTAAACGCTGCCAAGTACCGCACTTTTAGATAGGCCGATGCGTAGGCTATCAGGGCAAAACTCGCCGCATGGCTCTCCGGGAAATCGTACAGGGCGAAACCCTGGATGCTGCCGACGATGGCCTCCTGTGTTTCTGGCGGCAATCCTTTGCGGGTCATGCCCTGCTTTAGCTTTTCCATCAGCTCGCCCAAACGCTGCCATGACCGGCGCATCCCTACGGCCTTCCGCAGCTCTTCTGCTTCCGCGCCGGTGAACTCACCTACCACCATGGCCATGCGGAGCAGTTGCTCTTGGAAGAGAGGCACCCCAAGCGTTCGTTCGAGGACCGGGATCAGCTCACCACATGGATAGGTGACCGGCTCCCGTTTCTGGCGACGACGCATGTACGGGTGCATCATCTTGCCCATGATGGGGCCGGGGCGAATGACGGCGACCTGAACCACAAGATCATACATTCTGCGTGGCGCGTTCCGGGGAATCGACGCCATCTGCGCCCGGCTCTCCACCTGAAACACGCCTACCGTGTCGGCAGCGCAGAGCGTGTCCCACACGTCGTCTTCGTCCTGAGGAAGATTGGCGAGGTCTACTGCTTTGCCGTAGTGCTCCGGCACTAGCTTTAGGCAGTCTTCTAGGACCGCCATCATGCCTAAGCCGAGCAAGTCGATTTTGACTAGCCCGAGGTCATTGCAGTCTTCTTTATCCCACTGCACAACCGTCCGGCCCACCATCGACGCCCGTTCAATCGGCACAACGCGGTTCAGGTGGCCTTGGCAGATCACCATGCCCCCGGAGTGCTGTCCGAGGTGGCGGGGCAGGCCTTGGATGCGCTCGCACAACTCCACATATTTCGCAATGGAGCGGTGATGAATGGCGAAGCCTGCCCGTTGAAAGCTGTCCTCCAACGTTTCGTCCTTGCGCCGCCACTCCCAATGTTGAATAAGACCGGACAGTCGGTTGATTGTCTCGGGTTTGTAGCCTAGTGCCTTGCCCACCTCCCGAGCGGCGCTCTTGCCCCTGTAGCTAATGACGTTGGCCGTCATCGCTGCCCCTAGCTCACCATACCGCTTGAAGGGCAGGGGGAGTGGAGTGGGTTTTCGGCTGTAGCTTTTGCGAGAAGGCCACGAGATCGATCAGGAAGCAGAACACCACAGCGAATCGTTTCATTTTGTTTTTGGGGTAGCCCTTTCTTGAACGAGCTTGTAGCAGAACTGTAGCTTGCCCAGGTAGTTTCCGTCCCCACCGCCGTTGTAGGTCCGAGCAATCCACTCCAAGGTGAGTGCCTTCCAGCCCGTGATGCCCAGATGAGTCTTTGGGTGCGGGTGATCATTGGAGTGAAGGTGATGCGAGCTCGGCTGCGAAGACCGCCCGTAGTTGTGGAACGGCACAGTCCCTGACAGCGGTGAGAACGGAATGAGCTGAGGCGAATCGAGGAGCAAAATCCTCTCGGGTACTTGGTTAAAGTTCGCGAGCCGCATCAGAAGATACCCTACGCCCCCAGCTATGTTGAGGTTCCCATTTGCAGGTACGTTGGCCCGTGTAAGCAGTGAGCGGTACTGGGGAGGTAAAACAAGATGACCCTGGGGCTTATCGAGCAAATCGCCCAAGCCGAGGTCGTGGTTTACGCCGCACTGCATCGGTGCCTTTGGCCAAGCTGGGTCTTCCGCACCGGTTTCGACCCAGAGCATAGTTTTGATCTTTTGGAAATCGGGAGCGATATACCCGGGCGTTGTTCCCAGGTGCGCACTGTAAATTGCCGTTACCCGTATCTGGCCATCGTATTGATCCCAGGCCTCAGGGCGCTTAGCGACAGCATTTGCTCGACCTGCGCACCACTTGTCGAGCTTGGCTTGATCAAAGGGATAAGGCATCGGCGTCCGGGCTCAGTTCGACATGGCGACTTTGACAAACTGCTGCGTGTCGAGTGCGGGCTGCAGGCTCAAGCTCAGCAGGTGATTGGAGCCCTCTCCGCTGATCGTAGCGAAGTGGGAGACCCATCCCCGAAACCGGTAGACGCAGATGGCGTCTTGCTGCAGCTCGTCGACCCAAAACGAAACAGCGATGTCCTTGATCTTGTCCCGGGTGACCAGGTTGCCGAGATCGAAGAGCTGTTGGAGCATGGCGAAAGGCACATTGTTTGTGTCGTGTAGATCCACCGTGGCCGTGATAATGCTCATCAACGAACCCATCATCGGCATGCCCGTGTGGTCGTGTACCGTGCTGAAGCCTACATGGGCAGCCAGGGCGTTGAAACGCAGGTCGCCGATCTCGATCGTTGTACGCCTAGAAGGATCTGCCACCAATCGTTCCCCAGCCTCGGTTCAAGCCGTGTACCGGTTCACAGCAGCTTGCGGTATTGCGCCTCGCCCAAGGACAAGTCAATAATGCCCCCGGCCTTGGGCGATCGTATAGTTGAACGTGCACACGTCCTCTGCCACGCGCAATGAGCTGAACCGGTCGAAGAGGCTGCGCAGCTTTCCTTGATCGCCGAACCGAAATCTGCGGGGGGGGGGGCAGCATCGATGGCGCGGGTAGCTTCCGTAAGCTCACGTGCCACATGCCCCGGGCAAACTCAAAGCACATCAGGATGCGGTGCCGTGGACCGCAGGCGGGGCAGAACCTGGGGCTGCCCGGGAATGCGTCGGGGAGAATCCGGTCGCAGCTTGAACATACCTTGCCTGTTTCCCGTCGCCGGCTCGTGTTCGCCCTTGGTCCACCCATGGATTGAGGGTAGGCGAAGATGGAGCGAAAGCCACCCACCGAATTCGGCACGAAGGGGCGTTGCAAAGCCTTTGTAAGGTTAAAACCGATTTTGTAAGGTAAATCGACTGAACGGACAGCCCAGGAAGGAGCTGTATAGAATCCAGGGCTTTGCAGAGAGGAGCCCGAATACGCAGATTATGGGCGTTTTTTGGCATTAAACGTGGAAAAGCCGCCTTTCCAGGCGGCTCGCTTTTAGGTCTGGCGGAGAGTGAGGGATTCGAACCCCCGATAGCCTTGCGACTATGTCTGATTTCGAGTCAGGTGCATTCAACCGGGCTCTGCCAACTCTCCCCTTATTCTTATCGTATCGCGGCGCAGCCACCCACGCCAACCCCAGCCTGTGTACGCTTTGGACAGGCTCACGCGAGGGTATAACCTTCTATCCTCGACGCGTGCGCACCGCCTCGGCTGCCTGGGCAACCCCGTTCATCGGCACACTTGGAACTTCGGCCTCTTCCACGACCTTCAATCCGAGCTTCTTTCGCAGTTCGCTGTCGATGCGCCCAAAGGTCTCTTTGTTCTCCTTGAGATAGTTCCGCACGTTCTCTCGGCCCTGGCCGATACGCTCCCCTGAGAACGAATACCAAGCACCCGACTTTTCCACGATATTGTGCAAAACGGCCAGATCCAGCGTGTCTCCTTCACGCGAGATGCCTTCGCCGTACAAAATGTCAAACTCGGCATCCCGGAACGGGGCCGCCACCTTGTTCTTCACCACTTTCACCTTGGTGCGTGAGCCCACCACGGTCTCTCCGTCCTTCACCGCACCGATTCGGCGAATGTCGATACGCACGGAAGAGTAAAACTTCAACGCCCGTCCACCGGTGGTCGTCTCAGGATTGCCAAACATTACGCCGATCTTTTCGCGAATCTGGTTAATAAAAATCAACGAGGTTCGCGACTTGGACACGGTGCCCGTGAGTTTGCGCAAAGCCTGCGACATCAGGCGCGCCTGCAGACCCACGTGCGAGTCACCCATTTCGCCGTCCAGCTCCGCCTTGGGTACCAGGGCCGCAACCGAATCGACGACAAGCACATCCACAGCCCCGGACTTCACCAAAGCCTCAGTAATCTCCAGCGCCTGCTCGCCGTAGTCGGGCTGCGAGACCAACAGATTGTCGGTATCTACCCCAAGCTTTTTGGCATAAATCGGATCAAGCGCGTGCTCGGCATCCACAAAGGCAGCCAGCCCGCCTTGGCGTTGCGCTTCAGCAATGATTTGCAGCGTGATGGTCGTTTTGCCCGAACTTTCCGGGCCGAAGATCTCAATCACGCGCCCTCGCGGAACGCCGCCAACCCCCAGCGCCGCATCGAAGGAGATCGACCCCGTTCCGATCACCGAGATCGGAACGATGGCCTCCTTGGCGCCCAGCCGCATGACCGAGCCCTTGCCAAACTGCTTTTCTAACTGCGAAAGGGCGGATTCAATGGCTTTGTTACGATCTTCGGCCACAGCGGTTCTCCTGGTGAGGCAAACTTATTCCCTGAGTCTAGCACTGTGAAGTATCCTGAGGCAAATAAAAAGCGAAAATTGGCGTACCACTTTCGTGCCATCCCGCTCCCGCTTCGGTTCTCTTACGGAGATCTTCGCAGCGTACCATTTCACCGTTGCAGGAGATCCACAGGATTCCGCACGTCCTCGATGCGAAATAAACGCGCCAACGCCGGATGCCGCGCCGCTAGCGCCCGATACATCTCCCAAGCGACCAGCCGATAGCTGTAGTGCCCCGCAATG
Source organism: uncultured Acidobacteriaceae bacterium (assembly GCA_964247325.1). GTDB lineage: Bacteria > Acidobacteriota > Terriglobia > Terriglobales > Acidobacteriaceae > Granulicella. Next base: position 26,449 of record CAXTTZ010000004.1, read on the forward strand.
CCCGACCGAAGCTCCGAGATGTACAAAGCTTCGGCGAAGTCCATCTTGAACATCGCGCGGCAGCGTGTGCCCAGCGGCAGCAGATACTGCGCACTCTGCGCTGCCTCCGGCGTCTCGCTCTGTTTCACGCGGTCGTGCGCCACAAAGGCCGCCGCCATACGCTCGCTGTACAGGCTCGCTAGCCCGGCCTCCTGCAGCGTCGGCTGCCCCGGGCAGACTGGCTCATCGTACCCATGAAGATTCGTGAACTGCTGAATCAGCTGCACACAGCGCCGGTGCCGGTGCATATCGCGAAACGCGCCAATATCCATCAGGATGTCGAAACGGAATCCGTCTCCACTTTTGAAGGCACGCAGCAGCTCATCGTGGCGTCCTCGGTGGCGCGCGCCAAGGTTGATGATCTCATCCCGCCGCGCCTCCGGCAGGGCCGCCACCGCACCCCGCAGTTGCCGGTACGAATAATGGCAGTGCGGATACAGCAGCGAGGTCGCGATCTCCACCTCGAGATCCTCGTCATCCTCGAGCAGGTCCACCAGAGGCGCAGGGTAGATCGGCGCCTTCCCCATCAACTCACGCGCTGCTTGGTCCAGTTCTGTGCAACTACGCTGCAGATACGCGCTTGGCTCGGCGTACTTGACCAGCGTCGGCGCACAACGCACCTCCCCGATGAAGGTGCTTCGCAGCTCACGCGCCACAGCCGGATCGATGCTGCCCTCGCCTTCGATCTCTTCCAGACGATCCCGTTGTAGATTCCAAGCCGGATCGCGCGCCGCCTTCCGGAGCTTCTGCCCCAGCTGCCGCATCTCGGTAAACGGACTCGAAAGCAAGCGCGACACCTGCGCCTCCAAGGTGCGCGCGTTCACCAGTTGCCCGAGCGATGTATTGGTTGCCAGCGGCAGCAGGTACCGGGCGGCATCAAAGGCCCGGGCGCGCAACGTACGCTCATAGACCTCCGGCTTCATCCCCTCCGGGCGCGCAACCCGGTCCCGCAGCGCCTCCAGCATGCCTCGGCTCAGCTGCTCATAGCCGGCGAATAACGCACGCACGGTTGCGTCAAATGCTTCCCGCCCCCCTTCGCCCAGCGCAGGCGTATACCAGCCAGATTCGTGAAAATTCTGATACCGCGTCGAGCGCTCCTGCCCATCCCAGCGCGTTTCATCCACCAGCGCGATCGCCGCCAGCAGACTCAGCCGCTCCACCGCCATGGGCACATGCGCCAGATCGGCAATCGAGCGATGGCCATACTGGAAATAGAACGTGTCTAAAAACTGCTCTGCCCGCTGCGTACTGATTTCCGCCAGAGACTCCCGCAAAGTCAGCGCCGACCGCGAATACTTAGCCATCGCATACGCCAGCACCTCCGGCTCGGCACCGTGTACGGCGTATACCTCGGTCGCAACGGCTTCACCCTCGCCATGCCGTGCCTCTGCATCGAGCGCGGGATTCGAGGTTGCGGGAGCAGAGGTGGAAGGAGCGACAGAGACCTGGTCCGCGGCTGCGGTCAGCACACTCATAGACTGTTGAGTATATCGGCAGATCGCAGGAAACTTTAGCGGAAAACTGTCCTAAATTGGGACACCAACCCACGCCTGCAACCTCCTATACTGCGGAAGATTCCCTTCTCGTTCAGGAGCGCCGCTTGCCGAACCCAGCACAACGTAACGCCCTCGTTACCGGAGCCTCGCAGGGCATCGGCCGCGCCATCGCCTCCGCCCTCGCCCGCACTGGCTGCCACGTTGCCCTCGCGGCACGCAATGAGGCCAACCTACGGGAAACCCAAGCCGCCATTGAGGCGGAAGGCGGCACAGCTTCGGTCTTTCCGCTCGATATCGCCAGTGAAGACTCGATCAAGGCCGCAGCCAAGACCGCCCTTGCCCAGCTCGGCACCATCCACATTCTGGTCAACAACGCGGGCATCACGCGCGACATGCTCGCCCTTCGCATGAAGTCCGCAGACTTTGAGGACGTGCTCCGCTCCAACCTTACCGGTGCCTTTCTGCTCACCCAAGCCCTGCTTTCGCCCATGATGAAGGCCCGTTGGGGTCGCATCCTCAACGTCACCTCCGTGGTGGGTGAAACCGGCGCCGCGGGCCAGGCCAACTACGCCGCCTCCAAAGCCGGCATGATCGGCCTTACCAAGTCGCTCGCCCGCGAGTTTGGCTCGCGCGGCATCACGGTGAATGCCATTGCGCCCGGCTTCATCCAGACCGCTATGACCGACGTTCTCACTGACGAGCAGAAGTCCGCCGTCCTGGCGCACATCCCCCTGGGCCGCTACGGCTCGGTCGACGATATCGCCGCCGCCGCCGCCTTTCTCTGCTCTGAGGCCGCAAGCTACATCACCGGGCATACCCTCGATGTCAATGGCGGCATGTACATGGGCTGATCCGATCGAAGCAAGAATTTTCCTCTCCGGTTTTTTCAGGCAAACCTGGGCTCTTGTCAGGATTCTTAGGCTGCCGCGACCTCTATGAATCTTGGCTGGTACAGCCTTCCATCACGCAAGGCAAGATTCCCCTTGCGGCCAACCGTCAGGCTCGTTACTCTCCGGCTAATGGCAAATATGCATGCAGCTCTGCCGCCCTCTCTAGCTGCTCTCCCGCAGCCGACCCCGATCAGTATCGGCGTCACCATCCGCGAGTTTCGCTTGCAGCGTGGTATGTCCCAGGGTGACATCGAAAAGCGCACCGGCCTTCTTCGGTGCTACCTGTCGCGCGTGGAAAACGGCCACACCGTTCCCTCGCTCGAAACATTACAAAAGATCGCCGGCGCTCTGGACCTGCCGCTAAGCCAGTTCTTCGCCGACGAACCCATCCGCGAGATGCCTGGCAAAAGCCTGAACGAGGCTGAGATCCACTTCCTCACCGAGGTGCAGCGCTACTCGGCCCACCTCGGCGACACCGACCGCCGCCTTCTCCTCGCTATGGTGCGCAAGTTCGCCGCCACCGCTTCTCCCACCCTGGCCGACTAACTGCAGATTCCACTTACCACTACAAATCAGAATTCTTAGTTCACAACTGGGCGCGCGAAGCTCGCCACGGCATACGTCAGCAAACATAAGGCAAGCGCAGCTACAACAAAGACAAGCACCTGCCGCGCCCGGTAGCTAGACCGTCCCGAGGTCATGCGCGGGAACAGCGGCAACCCAAGCGCCAGCCCGCACAACAAGCCGCCTACATGCGCACTGTTATCCACTCGCGGCAGCGAATCCGGATCTAGATGCAGCATATGCAAGTGCTCCGGCGAGAGCGCCGGCAGCGCCTCGGGAGCCATCCCCAGCAACAAGTTTGCCAGCGCAAAAAAAATCACCTGCTGCCGCAAACTCCGAAGCTCCTCCCACGGCAGCGCCAGCTTGCGATTCGAGAGCAGCACAATCAGCATGCCAGCCAGCCCGAAGACCGACCCTGAAGCTCCGGCCACCACACTCCACTGCCCTGTGGCAGCGCTAAAGGCGAGCGACTGCAGCATCCCGGCCACGCCCGTAAGCACATACGCGACCAATAATCCCGGCCGCCCCAGCAACGGCTCTCCAAAGATCCCAAGATTCCACAAGCACCACATGTTCAGCGCCAAATGCAGCAGGGACACATGCACAAAGTTCGCGGTCAGGAGTCGCCACCACTCCCCAAGCGCCAAAATGCGCCCCGGCGAACTGCTGCCGAAGTACACCAGCAATCCTTGCGGAAAGGGTGCCGTCAGGATTGAACCCCAGTCATGCTGCCGCGCCAGGGCCGGCACAGGCCCATACCGAAACATCAGCGCATACACGAGCAGATTCAGCCCAATCAGCACATAGGTCGCTGGATAGCCAAGCAACGACGGAACCCGACGCACCCGCGCCGGTGTGCTACGCTCCCCCGCAAAGGCCGCATCCGCCGTGGCAGGTGATCCGGCAAGTTCGAGCTCGGAGGAGCTTCCCATGGAGGCCAATGCGGGACAGCTTTACGCCGCCTGCTTCCTCATACGGTCCCGCTGTCCCACGGCGTAGCGTTCCCGAAAGATCTCCGAAACCATGCCAGGAACCGGCGTCGCAATCGAAACCAACACCCATAACAGCATCGACACGAGCACACCGGCAATCGCCACGGCCTGCAGGCTGATCGCTATGCTCGCCGGGATGTGTGTGTGGATCAGCGCGCTCTCAGGCCGCAAGTGCACATGCACCATTCCCAGGTGGCTCAGCGCGCGCAAACGATGCAGCACCACTGCCGCCAGCAGAAATGCCGCACAAGAAAGCGCCGTCGCGGCAAACAGCAGCAGGTCCACCGTCCGGTGCAGACGCTGCCGCCCTCGGCAATGGTCGCAGGTGCGCAGGTGATCCTCGTAATCCACCCGCAGCTCCGGAGAGATCCCCGAAATGTCATACCGCCAGCCTGATAAGATCGCACCGACCACATGATCGGTGCAGTGCGCCCCGCGCGCTCGCCGGCTGAGTGTTGGAATTGCCATAGGCTCGTTCACGTTCCCTTCATCGTACCGCATGCGGATTCGATGTTGTGAGTGCCTCAAAAGCTACAATCTGAGCCGCTGCCCGCCTTGACCTCAGGGCCAAACCGCGCGCACTACAAGCAGATCGGCTCCAGCGCCGCATCTTGCTTCGCGAGCACCACCCGATTGCCCAGCAACGACAGCCGGTCGCCGATCGCCTCTTCTGCCGCAAAGCGAGCCAACTCCGGCAGGTTGTTTTGCTCCGAAAGGTGCGCCAACACGATCGTGTGTGCCCCGCCGTCGTAGTCCCGCGTCAAAAACTCCGCTGCTGCCGCATTGGACAGGTGTCCCACCCGCGAAAGCACCCGCTGCTTTAGCGACCAGGGATACGGGCCGTCTTTCAGCATCTCCAAATCATGGTTCGATTCCAGCAGCAGCACATCCACATCGCGCAGGGCTATCTTTACATTCGGCGGAATATACCCGAGATCCGTCGCCACGGCCATCCGCAGACTCTCACTTCGAGCATGAAACACAAACCCACACGGATCGGCCGCGTCATGCGGAATCGTGAACGGATTTATGTCTATCTCGCCGATACTGAACCGCTGCCCCGCCTGAAAGTACTCCACCGCCGGCAAGAACGCCGGATCCACCTTCGCTGTCGCTTTGGTCTCCGCCGGTTCACACGGCTCAGGGTCGGCCGCCGCAGAGATGCCCTCCACCTCCTGCTCGGGGACCTCCCCCTGCGCTAAGGGATCGCCCGCCGGCTCGGTCGCTAAGGCTGCACCACGCAGCAGATGGGCCGGCAGGTGCGTTACATCTTTGCCTGCGCTCCGTTGCTCCCGTTCCCGCTGTAGCGATTCCAGCCACTGCGCATAGGTCATCGTCTTGCGCGGCGTGAGCATCCGTACCCACGCCCGGTGCGTGGCCTCGGTAAAGAACACCGGGATGCGCAGCTTGCGTGCCAGCACCGCCAACCCTGAAACATGGTCCAGATGCTCATGCGTTACCAAAATCGCCGAAAGCCCTTCTGGATCCTCGCCGCTCTCTGCCATGCGCCGCAGCAGCTCCCGGCACGAGAGCCCCGCATCAACCAGCAAACTCGTCCGCCCCGCCGAAACGATCGTGGCGTTGCCCTTCGACCCCGAAGCTAGAACCGTCATCCGCACAAAGATAAGACTACCTTGATTCCTTGAAAGAACCAGCCAAAACCCGCTCCTAACCGGCCTTCTCCATCCCGCGCAAAGGTGCTAAAAAGTTCACCACCGAGCGCATCACCACCTCGTTCCTTTGATTCAACGTAGTCGTTCGCGACTGCACCACCCCAAAGCTTGGCCGGGAGTGCGACAAGCGCGTGGTCAGGATCTCCGCCTCCGTTTGCAGGGTGTCGCCGGGCCGCACGGGCCGCGTCCAACGCATCTCCTCCACGCCCGCACCAATAATCCCGCCCGCGATGTGCAGCGACTCCACCCGCAGCCGCATCACAATCGCCGCCGTCAGCCACCCCGAGGCTGCCAAACCCTGAAAAAACGAGCTCTCTCCGGCTGCCTCGTCCAAATGAAACGGCTGCGGATCGTACCGCTCCGCAAATTCTTTGATCTCCTCCGCCGTCACTTTGTAGCTACGGTCCGAGTTGAATCGCATACCCGGTTGTAAGTCCTCAAAATACAGCTCTGTCGGCAAGGCTCCTCTCCCCGGCTGCAGCGTTGCTCCGCAGCCTACCCTCACTTTCGCCACGAAGCTTCTCCGTCGCTCCCCCAGTCTATCGGCAGCGCGCAGAAAATCATCAATGGACCTTCGATCGTTCCGAAATGAGACAAGCTCTCCGCCGCGCTGCCCCAAAAGCGCCATTTCCTCGACCCTTTGTTCCTTGTACTATGGTCGCCTATGATCCGCGTCCGGCTTTGTCTCTTCGCGCTGCTCGTCGCAGTCCTGCCCACCCTACTGTTCGCTCCGGCCGTGGCGCAAACAGCTTCGCCTGCAACGAAAACTGCCGAATCGTCGTCACCTGCGCCAAAGACCTTCAGTTGCCCCGTCCGCCACACGCCGCTCTCCCCCGGCGAGATCGCCTTTGCGCAAGAAGATCTGCCGAAAGCCGAAACCCTGCTCCGCGCCGAAACCAAAGCCCTGGCATCGACGGCGACCGCGCCCATAACGCCCTGATCCGTGTTCTGCTTCGTCAAGAAAAGTTCGACGAAGCCGCCACAGACGCCGACAGTTGGTTCAGCGCCGCACCAAAGAACTCCTGGGCTTCCATCTCCGTTTTTGAGGTCCACTGGCGGCAAGGCCATGTCGTCGATGCCTACACCCGCCTTAACGCCACGATCAAGCTCGATCCCTGCAATCCCCGCAGCCACGCCGAGCAGGCCAACGTGCTCCTATTCTCTAGCATGTACGCCTCCGCACAAAAGGAGATCAACAGCGCCCACGGGCTCGATCCCCTCGACGACAGCATCAGCCGCGACTGGGTCTACCTTCAGCCACGCTCGCAGCGGCTGCATAATCTCATCGTTTACCTCAACCGCGTCGAGTACCTTTCGCCCGATCAGAAGAAATCTCTCGATCAATGGAGATCCACGCTCAGCGCGCCCCCGGTCCAGCACTGCCATCTCGCCGGTAACGTCGCTAGCGCCGTGATCCCCTACCGCGCCCTTCAAAACGGACCCAATGCCGCTACCTTTTGGGGCCTGGATGTCGCCTTCAACGGTAAGCCACGCCGTCTTGAAATCGACACCGGCGCTCACGGGCTGCTGCTCACCCGCGCCGCGGCCAACGCTCTCCACCTTGAGATCGTCGATCGCGGCAAAGATCGAGGTATCGGCGATGACGGCGATGTCCCGTCACACACCTCCTTTGTCAAAACCATCAAGATCGGCCCGCTTACCTTTGAAGACTGTAAGGTGAGCATTCTCGAGAAACGGTCCGAAACGCTAGACGCCAAAGATGGCCTTATTGGTGGGGACGTCTTTTCCGACTTCGCGCTCACCCTCGACTTCCCGGGTCGCGTCCTGAAACTCGATCCGCTGCCCCCTCTCCCCGGCCCACAAACTTCCGACAAACCTTCGCTGGAAACAGACACCAGCAGCACCGATCGCCCCCTGCACGACCGCTACATCGACCCGTCCATGAAAGATTGGGTCGGCATCTTCCGTTCAGGTCACGACCTGATCCTACCCGTCCAGCTCAACGGAGGCCCATACCGGCTCTTCATCATGGATACCGGCTCACAACTCAATCTCATCTCGTGGCAAACCGCAAAGGAAGTGGCGCACGTCACCAAAGGTTCGGACTTCGAGCTCCACGGTATCTCCGGTACCGTCAAACAAACCTACACCACGGGTCCAGTCTCCCTGACCTTCGCCAACATGCGCCAAACCACCACGGGCATGGTTGCGCTCGATACGGGCGGTATCGGCCGCGACGCAGGCGTCGACATCGCCGGCTTCATCGGCGCTCCCACGCTCCACCAACTCACCGTCCAGATCGACTACCGCGACAGCCTCGTTCACTTCTCCTTCGACCCCAACCGCCTCAGCCGCTGCGTTCCAGGCATGATCATGGCCGATTGCTACTAGAGCTCTTGTCCTACATGTGTAGTCCTTGCTTGTCTGGTGGTCATTCCCGAAAGGACCCTGCTGTTGCTGTGCCTTTGCTGTTGCCTTTTTGCTTGCCCTTCCCGAAGGGAATCTGCGTTTGCAGTTGCCTTTGACCTTCCTGCTTGTCATTTCCGAAGGAAATCTGCGTTTCTGCACCCACCCACACGCCGTCATCTCGACCGGAGGGCGCAGCCCGCAGCGAAGGACCCCTATGTATGTTGCATAGGCCGCCACTGCCTCCCCAAGCAACGGGTACAGGACACCTAAAGGCGATCCCAGCTACAGAAGATTGCGGCTAAACCGCCACAGATCCAGGCACCGGAATCTCCGCCCGACTACCAGGCTCCGCCCCTAGCTCGCCTTCGCCGCCGCCAACTTCTCTTCAGCCACCCGCGAAACCATATTGGCCTCGTCGTACCGGTCGCCGTCGTCGCCTGCTTGGTTCCACAACTCCTGGGCGTGTTGCTGCTCCGCTTGCGCCTCGCTCACATCGATCTCGTTCGGCTTCAGCGCTTGCTCGGCCAGAATCGTGACCCGCTCCGGCAATACCTCCACAAACCCCCAAGCCACAAAAAAAATCTGCTCGCCCGCCGAGCCGCCATGCAGCCGCACCTCGCCCGCCCCCAGCTCGGCCAACAACGGCGCCGCTCCGTAGAGCGCCTCAAGGTACCCCGTCATCGACGGCAACTCCACCGCCGTCGCCGTCGCATCCAGCAGCACACGCTCCGGCGTGACCAGCCGCACCTGCAACATCCCCGCGTCGTTTCCACCCTCAGCCATACGCCCCAACCCGGGCAAGCGCCGCAAACTCCAGCGCTCGCCCTGACTTCCTATTTCCTTTTACGCCGCGGCCTTCATCTTCTCCGCCGCCGCAAGCACATCCTCGATGCCGCCCTTCATATAAAAGGCCTGCTCCGGAATGTCATCGTGCTTGCCTTCGATGATCTCCTTAAAGGACCGCACCGTGTCTGCCACCTTCACATACGCCCCAGGAATGCCGGTAAAGATCTCCGCCACATGGAACGGCTGCGACAAAAATCGCTGCACTTTGCGCGCCCGGGCCACCGTAAGCTTGTCCTCTTCCGACAACTCATCGATGCCCAGAATCGCAATGATATCCTGCAGATCCTTGTACCGCTGCAGGATACGCTTTACGCCCTGCGCCACATCGTAGTGCTCTTGCCCCACCACCCGCGGCGCCAAAATGCGCGACGTCGACGCCAGCGGGTCCACCGCCGGATAAATCCCCAACTCCGACAGCGGCCGCGACAACACCGTCGTCGCATCCAAATGCGCAAACGTCGTCGCCGGCGCCGGGTCCGTAAAGTCATCCGCTGGCACGTATACCGCCTGCACCGAGGTCACCGATCCGCTCTTGGTCGAGGTAATCCGCTCCTGCAGCTCGCCCATCTCCGTCGCTAGGTTCGGCTGGTAGCCCACCGCCGAAGGCATACGGCCCAGCAGCGTTGACACCTCCGAACCCGCCTGCGTGAACCGAAAGATGTTGTCAATAAACAGCAGCGTGTCCGCGTGCTCCTCGTCGCGGAAGTACTCCGCGACCGTCAAGCCCGTCAACGCCACGCGCAGCCGCGCTCCCGGCGGCTCGGTCATCTGCCCATAGATGAGCGCGGCCTTCGACTTCGGCAAATCCTGCAAATTAATTACGCCCGAGTCCTGAAACTCGTGCCAAAGATCGTTGCCCTCGCGCGTGCGCTCGCCCACACCGGCAAATACCGAGTACCCGCCGTGCTTGGTGGCCACATTGTTGATCAACTCCTGAATCACGACGGTCTTGCCGACCCCCGCCCCACCGAACAACCCAATTTTTCCGCCCTTCAAAAACGGCTGAATCAGATCGATGACCTTGACGCCCGTTTCAAACATCTCTTCGCTGGTCGACTGATCCTCAAACGATGGCGCCGCACGATGAATCGGCCAATGCTCCTTCGCATTCACCGGCCCCAACTCATCGACCGGCTTACCCAGCACGTTCAGCACGCGCCCCAGCGTCGCCGTTCCCACCGGCACCGTGATCCCCGAGCCCAGGTCGGTCGCCTTCATGCCGCGCACCATGCCCTCGGTCGCCTCCATGGCAATGCAGCGCACCCGGCCCTCGCCCAAGTGCTGCTGCACCTCCACTGTCACATCGATAGGCGACGGCGTGTTAAACCCTTCACTCGAAATGTGCAGCGCCTCAAAGATCGGCGGCATCTTGGACTCCTCAAATTGCACGTCCACCGCCGGTCCACTGATCGCCACCACCGTTCCTACATTCTGTTCTGCCATAACTCCCTTTTCCACAGATCCGAAACCCTACAGCGCCGCGGCTCCGCTCACAATCTCAATAATTTCCTTCGTAATGGCCGCCTGCCGCACTCGGTTCATCGTCAAGCTCAGCCGGTCGATCAGATCGCCCGCGTTTTTGCTCGCCGCATCGGTGGCCGTCATGCGCGCGGCGTGTTCGGCCGCAATCGACTCCAGCACCGCGTGCAGGATCTGCGTCGTTACATACCGCGGCATGAGGTGCCGGAACAGCGTCTCCGCCGGTTGATCATAAAGGTAGTCCACGTCGGCGGTCCCGAACTTCTTCGCCTCCGCCTCCATCTCCGCATCCTCCGGCGCGTTGATCGACACGCCAGCCGTCTCGGCCGCCTTGGCCGCGGCCTCCTTCTGCTCGTCGCTCATCACCTCGGCCACCGTGGTGATCTGCTGCTCGCCCAGCTTACGGATCGGCAACAGCTTTTCCACCACCACGCGCTGCTGAATCACCGACTTGAACTCGTTGTACACCACATAGACCGCATCGATCTCCGCGCGCTCGTACCGCCCGATGATCGATCGCGCCATCGCCCCAATATCCTCGATGTTGGCGCGCAGCAGTGTGTCTGGATGCTCGGCCGCGACCTCAATGGGCGCCGCCCGGTGCCGGATGTCCTCAATATGCTTGGCCAGGTCGTTGTCGTAGAGCTCTTCCTTGTGCTCATACACCGCTGCCGGGTACCGCCGCTTGTATAGCCCGATCGCCTTCTTGCCCACCGGCTCCAGGTCCAGGTTCTGCCCCGCCCGCCGCCGCTCGTCAATGAACCGCTGCGCCGCCTTACCGATGTTGGAGTTGAATCCGCCGGCAAACCCCTTGTCCCCCGCGATCACCAGCAGCAGCACCGACCGTTCTTCCCGCTCCACCAGCAGCGGATGCATCACGTCTCCGGTCGCCTCGTCCAGCAGATCCGTCCGCCGCACCAGCGACTCCAGCACATTGGTCAACATCTGCGCGTAGGGCCTCGCCTGCAACGCCCGCTCCTGGGCCCGCCGCAGCTTCGCCGCCGACACCATCTTCATGGCGCGCGTGATCTGCCGCGTGTTCTTCACACTGCGGATGCGTCTCCGTAGATCCAATACGTTTGCCATCAGTTCCTACCTACTTCCGTTCTCCTTCGAGCCGGGCCACACGTACTTCGAGCTCCGTCAGCTTTCCAATGACCATTAACATATCCGCATGGAAGCGTCCTTCAAGTTCATTCATGCGACCATCAAGCCTGTTTTCGACGCCTCCCATGCGTGCCTCAAGCCTGTCGCCCAACGACGTCAAACATTGGTCGAGCTTCGCATTATCATTTCGACTTAGAAGAATGCCCACAAGCACAGTGAAGGCAGGAATCAGGATGGCTAAAAGCAGTTGTGTTTGTGGCATCCCAATTCCCTTTTTCTTTCTTTCAGTATGCCCTACGCCGTTACTGCCTCCAACTTCCTATGCTTGGCCAGAAAATCTGACTTGTACTCCCCAATCGCGCTCTTCAGCCGATTGCGTAGATCGTCATCCAGCGCCTTCTTGGTCGTGATGTCCCGCAGAATCTCTGGGTGCGCCGACTCCAGGTACGGGTAGTACCCCGCCTCAAACGCCCGGATGTCGCCGACCTCCACGTCATCCAGCAACCCCTGCGTGCCCGCAAACAGCATCGCCACCTGCTCCGCCATCGTCAACGGCTGGAATTGCGGCTGCTTGAGCAACTCTGTCAACCGCTGGCCGCGGTTCAGCTGCTGCTGCGTTACCTTGTCTAAATCCGAGCCGAACTGCGCAAACGCAGCTAGTTCGCGGTACTGCGCCAAATCCAGTTTCAGCGTCGAGCCGACCTGCTTGGTCGCCTTCGCCGCCGCTGCAAACCCCACACGCGACACCGATAAGCCCACGTTCACCGCCGGCCGCACCCCAGAGTTAAACAGATCGGTTTCAAAGAAGATCTGCCCATCCGTAATCGAAATCACGTTGGTCGGGATGTACGCCGACACGTCGCCGGCCTGCGTTTCAATGATCGGCAGCGCCGTCAGCGAACCGCCGCCCTTCTCCTTCGACATCTTCGCCGAGCGCTCCAGCAGCCGCGAATGCAGGTAAAACACATCGCCCGGATACGCTTCACGCCCCGGTGGCCGCCGCAGCAAGAGCGAAATCTCGCGGTAGCTCGCCGCGTGCTTCGAGAGATCGTCGTAAATGATCAGCGCATGCTTGCCGTTATCGCGGAAGTACTCCCCCATCGCCGTCGCCGCAAAGGGCGCCAGATACTGCATCGGCGCGGGCTCGGACGCCGTCGCGGCCACCACGATCGTGTAGCGCATCGCACCGTACTGCTCCAGCGTTTGCACCACCTGCGCTACCGACGAGCGCTTCTGCCCAATCGCGCAATAGATGCAGATCAGGTCGTTCTTCGCCGAATTGATAATCGTGTCTAACGCCACGGCCGTCTTGCCTGTTTGCCGGTCGCCGATCAGCAGCTCGCGCTGCCCACGCCCAATCGGGATCATCGAATCGATCGCCTTGACCCCGGTCGCCATCGGCTCGGTCACCGACTGCCGGTCGATCACGCCCGGCGCAATGCGCTCCACGGGCAAGGTTTCCGTCGTGTTAATCGGTCCCTTGTCGTCGATCGGCTGCCCAATCGCGTTGACCACGCGCCCAATCAGCGCGTCACCCACCGGCACGGCCATAATCTGGCCCGAGCGCTTCACCTGGTCGCCCTCGCGCAGCTCCGTATAGTCGCCCAGCAGCACCGCGCCCACCTGGTCCTCGTCCAGGTTCATCGCGAGGCCTGCAATCCCGTGTGGAAACTGAATCAGCTCGCCCGCCATCACCTTGTCCAAGCCATGAATGCGCGCAATGCCGTCGCCCAGGGTCACCACCGTACCGACCTCGTCCACATGCACGCGGTCTTCGTAGTTCTCAATCTGCTGCCGCAGCAGCTCGGTAATCTCGTTTGCCCCAATGGTCGGCATGTTTTCTTCTCTACTTCCTTCGCAAAATCTTTTCGGCTTCTCGCAAAATCTGTCCGGCCCTCAGGCCGTCGCGGCAAACATCCTTTGCCTCATCTGTTCCAACTGTCCGCGCACCGAGCCGTCATACACGGTCGAGCCCACACGCACCACCGCGCCGCCCAGCAGCGCCGGATCTTCCCGGTAAGACGCCCGCACCGCGGTGCCGCCCACGAGCTTGGCTATACCCTCTTCCATCGCCCGGCGGCCCTCCGCGTCCAGCGGCCGCGCGCTGGTAATCTCCGCTTCGGCCACTCCGGCATCGCGGTCTGCCAATTCCAGGTACGCATCCACAATCTCGCGCAACTCTTCCAGCCGCGCATGGCTAATGACCACCGCCACAAAGTTGCGCACCGTCCGGCTCATCCCAATACGCGCCGCCATCGAGTCCAGCAGCCGTAACTTCTGGTCCTCCGGAATGGACGGGTTTTCCAGCACTTCGCGCAGCGCCGGGCTGCCCGCAAAGGTGTTCACGAAATCCCGTAGCTGCTGCTTCACCTCGTTGCGAGGCAGTCGCTGCTCCACCACCACTGCATCCAACGCCCGGGCATACCGTAGGTCCACCACCGCCATCAGTTCTGCCCTCCCTTGCCGTTCCGCGACCCAGCCTGGAACCCATCGCCGAGTTGCTCCGCAAAGCCCCGCACCAGCAACCGATCTGTGTCCGGCGTAATCACCAGTCTGCGCGTGGCTTGCTCCAGCGCCAGCTCCGCCGCATGCCGCTGCAGCTCGCGCCGCGCCGTTGCCGTCGCTGCCTGAATCTCGCCCTCGGCCGCCGCCACGATCTTGGCCGTTTCTTCTGCGATCGAGCCGCGCAAGCGCTCGGCCTCCCGCGCCGTCTCGGCCTCCACGTGCTGGCGCATCGCAGCGATCTCGGCATCCAGTTTGCTTAGCCGGTCCTCCACCGCCCCCAGCCGCGCGCTGGCCTCTTCGGTCGCTGTCCGCGCCTCTACCAGGTTCTTTTGAATCGCCGTGCTGCGCTCCCGAAAGCTCTTCGGCAGCGTCTTTGATGCCAGGTACACCACCCCAGCCGCCAGCACCAAAAAGTTCAACACCTCAAAGGCAGTCGCGGCCTGTTCCCCGTTCATGCCCACCAGCGACCCCAGCTTTACCACCATCTTGGAATGGCGGTAGGCGTCGTTCTCGTCCCTCTCCTGTTCCCGCTTCTCCGGGACCGCCTCCACCGGCGTCGAGCGCTCGCCCGCACTGGTACCCCCCTGCTGCGGTGTGGCCTGCGCCACCGCCGGCCGCGCAGCAAGGCCACTGCACAGCAACCACGCAATCCCTAAGATGTACCTCCGTGCACGCACAACCCAATGCCTCTGCTCTGTCACGGCTGCAATCCTCTTCCCTGGCCCGCCTTCGGCAAAATTGCTGCCACAATCCGCTGCCCCAACTCGTCCACCGCGGCTTCAATCTGCCGTCGTGCCGCCTCTGCCGAAGCGTCGATCTCCGCCTTGGCCACCCGTACCCGCGCCTGTGCCTGCTCGCGCGCCGCCCCGAGTGCCCGGTCGCGCTCCGCTTGGCCTTGTTTCAACCGCGCTTCCCGCTCGGCCAGCAGCTCCGCGCGTGCTGCCCGCAGCTTATCCTCATACACCGCGGTTTCGGCCTCTGCGGCGGCAATGGCGCCGCGCGCCTGCTCCACAGCGCCCGCGGTTCGCGCCCGGCGCTCGGCCAAGGTCTTCTCCAGCGGCCGGCGCACCAGAAAGGCGTATGCCACCTGCAGCAGAACAAACAGGATCATCGTCGGCACCGCGCCGAGGATCAACGAACCAAGTTGATGCAAAATCTCCATGTACTCTCAGTCTACAGTGCGCGCCAAAAACACCCGGAACCGAACCTGACGACCCCGGGAACTCACAACGCTGGACAAAACCAAATAGCGTATGCAAATCTTTGTAGCAAACGCCGTTCCGCTTCGTCAAAGCAAAGCTTCGGTTACCGCCCCAGCGAGGCAGTAATCGAACACAATCCTCTTCGGCGCTGAATTTGGCGCACTTCTGCGATAGGTGTAATCACCGAGGTGTTGTTCCTGCTTTTCTTTTCTGGTTGTCATTCCCGAAGGGAATCTGCTGTTTCCTCCGAGCCAGGACTGCACCTAAGGCAAAGCGCTTTAGCAGTGTTTGCTAGCAGTGTTTGCTGAATCGCAGTCACGTTCTGAAGCAGCATGAGCTTTAAGCAACCGGGATAGGTCTCGCGAACAAGGGCTTTCACGCTGGATTTTCCGCTGAGGGTCAGATACTACCCAGTCTCCGACCCTCTAACCCTCGCGCTGATGAAACCGCCGGTACCGGTTCAACAATGACGCCGGCCCCACCGCATGCAAAAACAATAGGTTGCCCTCAAACCGTTGCCCCGAGACCGTCGCCCCGCGTTCCAGTGCCGCCAACACCCGGCCCTCCGACTGCGGAATGCGAAAGTCCACCTCCTCCAGCGGATCCGCCGTCAGCGCCTCATCCATAGCCGCCAACAGCCGACCAAGCCCCTCGCCCGTTCGCGCCGAAACCAACATCTCGCCCGGGGCTACCGGCGTGTCCGCGGGTAACAGATCCGCCTTGTTCAACACCTGCACGGTCGGCGTATCGCGAACCTCTAACTCCGCCAACACCGCCTCCACCTGCCCTTTTTGCTCCGCCAAGGTCGGGCTTGCCGCATCGCGCACATGCAGCAGCAGCTCGGCCCGCTCCACCTCCTCCAACGTCGCCCGGAAGCTGGTTACTAGCGCATGCGGCAGATCGCGCACAAACCCCACCGTATCGGCCAGCAGCACGCGCCGCCGCGAAGGCAGCGTCAGCTGCCGCAGCTTCGGATCTAGCGTCGCAAACATCTGCGCCGACTCCAGCGCATCAGCCCCCGTCAGCGCATTAAACAGCGTCGACTTCCCCGCATTCGTGTACCCCACCAGCGCTACGGTCGGCACCGGCACCGCCTCGCGCCGCCCCCGCTGCTGCCGCCGAATCCGCCGCACCGCCTCCAACTGCTGCTGAATTCGGTCGATGCGCAGCCGCAGCTTACGCCGGTCGGTCTCCAATTGCGTTTCACCCGGTCCGCGCGTCCCGATGCCGCCGCCCAGCTGCGACATCGCCTTGCCGCGCCCGCTCAGTCGCGGTAGCTGATACTCCAGCTGCGCCAACTCCACCTGGAGCTGGCCCTCGCGCGTCCGTGCATGCCGTGCGAAGATGTCTAAAATCAGCTGCGTCCGATCGATCACCCGGCATGGCAGCTTGTCCTCCAAGTTCCGCAGCTGCGATGGAGAAAGATCATGGTTAAACAGCACCAGGTCCGCTCCTGTCGAGCGCACCGTGGCCTCGATCTCCTCCAGCTTGCCGCCGCCCACCAGCGTCGCCGGCTCCGGCTTGGCGCGCCGCTGCAGCAGGAGCGCTGCAATGTCGGCCCCCGCCGACCGCGCCAGCTCCTGAAACTCCGCCAACGACGCATCAAAGTCCACATCCAGCGATGCTCGTTCCGATAAGGCTCGCTCCGATGGCGCCCGCTGCTCCGATGACGCCGGCTGCTCCGATGACGCCCGCTGCAGTGCTACCGCCCTCGCTGACGCGGCATCCTCCCCATCCAC
>CAXTTZ010000005.1:0-41226 GCA_964247325.1 uncultured Acidobacteriaceae bacterium
GAGATAGGCCGCATCATCGCGGGGCAGCGTGAGGCGAGGGTGCAGGCGCTGATGACCTTGCTGTGCGGCGGCCATGCCCTGATTGAAGGCGTGCCAGGCGTAGCCAAGACGCTGATGGTCAAGACGCTGGCGCGGTTTTTGGGACTAGACTTCCGGCGCGTCCAGGGCACGCCGGACATGATGCCGGCGGACATCTTGGGGACAACGGTATTTTCGCCAGCCTTTAACGACCAGCCGGCAGCGTTTCGCTTCCATCAAGGACCGGTGTTCACGCAATTTTTGCTGGCCGACGAGATCAATCGCATGCCACCGCGGACACAGGCGGCATTGCTGGAGTCGATGGAAGAACGGCAGGTGACGGCGGACGGGGAGCGGCACGAGCTTGACACCTTTTTTACGGTCTTTGCGACGCAGAATCCGGTGGAGTTTGAAGGCACGTATCCCTTGCCGGAGGCGCAGCTGGACCGCTTTCTGCTGAAGATCCGGATTGGCTACCCGACGGTGGAAGAGGAGCGGATGATTCTGGAGCGGCACCAAGCTTCCCCGTCCGCGACGGGGCTCGCAGACGCGCCGCTGGAGGCCCTGCCGCGCGAGCTACTGGCGCAGGCGCGGCGTGAGTTGCGCGCGGTGCGGGTCGAGCCAGCAATCTTTGCCTACATCCTGGCGGCAGTACGGCGCACGCGCGAGTGGCCGGCGATCTCGCTCGGGGCGAGCCCGCGCGCCTCGACCTCTCTGCTGTTGGCAGCCAAGGCGCTCGCTGCAGCCGAAGGGCGTGACTTTGTCGTGCCCGATGACGTGAAGGAGGCCGCGGTGCCGGTGTTGCGGCATCGGCTGGTGCTACGGCCTGAAGCTGAGCTGGAAGGTTTGGACCCGGATCGAATCGTGCGGGAGGTGCTGCAAGCGACGCCGGTGCCGAAGTGATGGCGTTGCGCTTGCCTTTCAAACGGAATGAGGCGTCGCAGGGTGATGTGCTGGGAGGGCCATGGCCTCGCGGAAGCCCTGGCGAATGAGAGCCCAGCCAAGGGCGAGCAAAAGGACGCCGGAGGCGAGGAAGACCATGTCCCAAAAAAGATGGTTGCCGTTTTGGTATACGTGATGCACTTGGAGGATTTCGTGATCGATGGTGCCTTCAACAAGGTTGAACAGCCCGAAGCCGAAGAGAATCGCGCCCCACAACGCCTTGCCGGAGAGCAGGGCCTGCGGCTGCGAAGGGGGCCGGACGACGGCGCGCCAGAGCAGGTACAAGCCCACGGCGACCGCGGCCCACGTAAACGCGTGAAAGAAGCCGTCCCACGTCATATTGATCTGCTCATGCACCAGCGAATCGCGAGGAACCCAGTTGGAAAGCATGTTATGCAGTTGCAGGATCTGATGAAACAGGATGCCGTCGACAAAACCACCCATGCCCAGGCCGATCACGGCGCCGGCCACGACCAAGGGGCGTGTGCGTTCTTTTGCAATTACCTGAGGAGCGGCCGGCATCATGCGAGGAGCTCCGGTTCCCTCACCTCGGGGCGGGCGCTGGGCAGTGCGAGATCGGGCATACCAAAGTGCAGAAGGCCGACAGCCGCCGCAAAGACCGGGACCGGCGCGAGAACGACGGCCAAAGTGTGCAGGAAGTGGCCATTCAAGAGCCCGGCGCGGACTTGGCGGCCGGTCGGCGAATCGCAGACGGTGCAGGCATGGGCGGCCGCGGTGGGCACAAGCGCGGCTAAAGCAACGAATAGCGCGGCGGCGAGCGTGCGCGCCGGGCGAGAAAGGGCCATGGGAGCAGGCTCCTGGTTTGACAGAATGGGCGTGCAGCCGGGCGTTACGCCGGACAAGAACAGGATACGCCGATGCGCACCCTGATTCCCCGTCCCGCGCGTGGGCAGGCACGGCCGCTGGGGCGAGCCGGGCGGCTGTTTGGCTTTGGGCTGACGCCGCGCGCGATCTGGCTGCTGGTAGCGGGTGTGCTACTGGCCTTGCCGGCGTTTTGGTACCGGCATGCGGTGTGGATGATGGCGGCGTGGGATGCTTTGGTACTTCTGCTGGCGCTGTGGGACACCGTCCGGCTGCCGCGGCCGGGGCAGATCGAGGTGCGGCGCACGTTTCTGGATTCGCCGCAGCTGGGGGTGCCCACGCGGCTGGAGGTGGGCATCACGCTGGAAGCCTCGCAGGTGCTGGCGATGCGGGTAACCGACGACCTGCACCCGGCGCTGGTGGGGGTGCCGGAGACGCGGCGGGTCGAGGTGTTTTCGCGCGAGCCGGCCGTGGTCGCGCTTACAGTTTGGCCGCGGGAGCGCGGAGAGTTTGCGCTGGGGCGGGTCTTTCTACGCTACAACGGAGTGCTGGGGCTGGCGGAGCGGTGGGCGGCGGCTCCGCTCGAGGAAGAGGAGGACCACGAGGGTGCCGAGGTACGGGCTGGGCACACCAGACCGCAGCAGGTGCGGGTGTTTCCAGCGCACGAGCAGGCGCGGGGCGACAACGAATTCTTTCTGATGCGGGCGCGGCAGATGGAACGACAGCGGCGGCAGCAGCGCTTGCGCGGAGGTGGACGCGAGTTTGAATCGTTGCGCGACTACCAGCCGGGCGATGAGCTACGAGCGGTGAGTTGGACGTCCACGGCGCGACGCGGCCGCGTGGTCACGCGGCAGTTCATGGCGGAGCGCTCGCAGCAGGTGTGGGTGGTGCTCGATGCGGGGCGGCTGTCGCGGACGGCTTATACTCTGCAGCGGGGCGACGGACCGACCTTTGTGGGAGAGACCGAGGCCGAACGCGACGAGACGCACCGGCTCACGGTGACGCAGCTGGACCAGGCGACCACTGCTGCTGTCATGCTGGCACAGGTGGTGGGGCAAACCGGCGATAAGTTCGGCATGTTGGCCTATGGCACGAGGGTGCAACAGGTATTGCCGCCCGGGGCGGGGCCGGCGCACCTGCGACTGCTGATCGACCTGCTCAGTGCGACGCGGAGCGAGGCCGCGGAGGCCGATCCGCTGGTGGCGGTGGCGCGTCTGAAGCAGTTGCAATCGCGGCGGGGGCTATTGGTTTGGATCACCGAGTTGGCCGACAGCGCCGGACGGCCGGAGCTGGTCGCTGCGGCGGCAGAACTGGCAAGACGGCATGTGGTGGTCTTGATGCTGCTGCGACATCCGGAGCTGGAAGCGCTAGCGGGGGCGGTGCCAGACACGCGGCAGGCGATGTTCCACAGCGCGGCTGCGACCGAGATGCTGGAGCGGCGGCGGCAAACGGTGGCCCAGCTGGAACGCAGCGGCGTGCTGATTGTAGAAACCACGGCCGAAGAGATGGGCGTGCGTGCGGTGAGTGAGTATCTGGAGGTAAAAGCGCGAGGGTTATTGTAAGCAATCCTCCTTGCGACTCCTTGCGACTCCATCGCGTCCTCCGCGATCGAGCAGGCGCCCAGGGCCGGCTACATGACGCGGGCGACGCGCTCGAGCTCGGCCTGAATGTGTTCAGCGGTGGTGCCGGGCACCTCGATGCGGGAGGCGGCGTGGCGGGCCTCGTGCGAGGAGACGCCGTAGCCGCGGCCGCTTAGAAAGCTACAGACAATTTCAGCGGCCTGGAAGGAATCCACGCCGGAGCGCAAGAGTTCACTGCGCAAAGCGATCAGGTCTGAAGGCGTAAACCGTTCCACAAAGGTCTTGTCCTGTCCGTCGCTCACCTTGCCTCCTGCGCGACCTTGCTTTGTGCCGCGATTTAGCAAGGTTAGAGCGAAACTGCCCTGTTCGGTTTGCATGGGGATGTGCAGAAAGCGAGGAAATGACACGAAAGTTGTAGATGAATTCCTGTTTGGGACGGGATATCCGCTGTTTGTGCGAGTGGACGGGGTCGCAGTGAGCCTCGGCGAAGAGCGCGCTATGCTGGTGCCATGGTGGAAGCAAACACGGCTGTACGTGTGTTGGACGGCCAAGCTACAGCGGCAGAGATGAAAGCGGAGGTCGCCTCTGCGGTGGAAGCGATGACCGCGCGGGGGCATCGGCCGGGGCTGGCGGTGGTGCTTGTGGGGGAAAACCCGGCATCGCAGATCTATGTGCGCAGCAAGGTGCGCACCTGCGGCGAATTGGGTATCTACTCCGAGCTGCATACGCCCTCGGCCGAGGTGACGACCGGAGAGCTGCTGCAACTAGTGACGGCACTGAATGCACGGGACGAGATCGACGGCATCTTGATCCAGCTGCCGTTACCCGCGCAGGTAGAAACGGCGCGACTGCTGGAGGCGGTAGACCCGCGCAAAGATGTGGACGGTTTCCACCCGCTCAACGCCGGCCGCCTGCTGCACGGTGCACCGATGAGCGAGGTGCTCGCGCCGTGCACGCCGGTGGGCGTGGTGGAAGTTTTGAAGCGGAACGGCGTCGCGCTGGCGAGCACGCGGGCGGTGATGGTCGGCAAGTCGAACATTGTGGGCAAGCCGATGAGCGTGTTGCTGATGAACGAGCAGGCGACGGTGACGGTGTGCAACCGGTTCACGCGCGATCTCGCGGCCTATACGCGCGAGGCGGAACTGCTGCTGGTGGCCATCGGTAAGCCGGGTTTCATCACGGCGGAGATGATTCAGCCGGGCGCGACGGTGGTGGATATCGGCATCAACCGGCTCACGGAAGAGGCTGAGGTGGAGCGGTTCTTCCCTCGACACACGCCCGAGCACGCCAGCCGCATGGAGGGCTTTCGCAAGCGTGGATCGACCGTGATCGGCGATGTGGACCCGCGCGCGTATATGATTGCGGGCGCGTACACGCCGGTGCCGGGCGGGGTGGGGGCACTGACCATTGCAGCGCTGATGGCCAACACGGTGAAGGCAGCGCGGCTGCGGCACGGGCTGTAACGCATGCTGCGCGTGGGGTTAACGGGCGAGCTGGGCAGCGGGAAATCGACTGTGGCGCGGCTGCTCGCGGCACACGGGGCAGTGGTACTGAGCTCGGACGAGATGGGCCGCGCGATGATGCAGCCGGGTGAGCCGATGTTTCGGGCCATTGTCGAGCATTTCGGCCCGTCGGTGCTTGCGGGGGATGGCACACTCGACCGCCGCGCGCTGGCCGCGCTGGCCTTTGATCCCGCGCAGCCCCGGGTCGAAGAGCTGAACGCGCTGGTGCATCCGGCGGTGATTGCCGAGCAGGAGCGGCAGATCGTGGAGATAGGAAAGGCGCAGCCCGGGACCATTCTCGTCGTGGAGTCGGCGCTGCTTTTAACGACCCGGCACGGGACCGGAGCGGCCGGGTGGCGCGACCGCTTTGATGCGGTGGTACTGGTGACGGCCCCGGATGCGGTCAAGGTGGAGCGGTTCCTAGCACGGGCGGCAGGCGGGCGAGCACTGGACGAGAGCGAACGCGCGGCGTTGCGTGAGGAAGCACGGCGGAGGCTGGCGCAGCAGCGCATCGCACCGGAACACTGGGCCAAGTGCCTTGTGCTCGAAAATAACGGCGATCTAGCGGCGTTGGGGCGCCAAGCAGATCGGCTTTGGCAGACGCTGCAAACCCTGGCAAAGGCGAAACAGGCCTAGGGCGAGATCCACTCCCGCCAGAAATCCTCACCCGCTTAAACGTACAGCTAATTTAGGAATGAGGTATCGGCATTGTTCCAAATGCAGGCATTGCAGCGTGCTCATAGTCAAGTAGAAATCCTGCCATGGCCATGGCCGCTCTTTGATACCCTTGAGAACGGCAACGACCTCGAAGGAGAAAGCATGGCAACAGCGGTATTGGAACAGGCAGCAGCGGTCGAATATAAGGTGGCGGACCTTTCGCTCGCCGACTGGGGACGCAAAGAGATCACGATCGCCGAGCAGGAGATGCCCGGTTTGATGAGCATTCGGCGGAAGTATGCGCCGTCTAAGCCGCTGGCCAACGTGCGCATCACCGGCTCGCTGCACATGACCATTCAGACCGCTGTGCTCATTGAAACGCTGGTGGACCTGGGCGCCACGGTACGTTGGGCTTCGTGCAACATATTTTCGACGCAGGACCATGCCGCGGCGGCGATCGCGGCCGCGGGCATCCCTGTGTTTGCCTGGAAGGGCGAGAGCCTGGAAGAGTACTGGTGGTGCACGAACCAAGCGCTGCAGCATGAGGGCGGGCTCGGACCGCAGCTTGTGGTGGACGACGGCGGCGATGTGACGCTGCTGATCCACAAGGGCTATGAGCTCGAGGATGGCGACCGCAGCTTCGTCGACGGACCTCAGGGCTCGCAGGAAGAAGAGGTCATCAAGAATCTGTTGCGCACGGAGTTGGCCGAAGACTCGCAGCGGTGGCATCGCGTTTCCCAAGACTGGCGGGGCGTCTCCGAGGAGACCACCACCGGCGTGCACCGGCTGTACAAGATGCTGGAGCAGGGCAAGCTGCTGGTGCCGGCCGTCAACGTGAACGATTCGGTGACGAAATCGAAATTCGACAACCTGTACGGCTGCAAAGAGTCGTTGGCCGACGGCATCAAGCGCGCCACCGACGTGATGATGGGCGGCAAGGTGGCAGTCATTTGCGGGTACGGCGATGTCGGCAAAGGCTCGGCGCACTCGCTTCGCGGCATGGGCGCCCGCGTGATCGTGACGGAGGTCGACCCGATCAATGCGCTGCAGGCCGCGATGGAGGGCTTTGAGGTCACCACAATCGAGGAAACGCTCGGCCGCGGCGACATCTACGTGACCTGCACCGGCAATGTGGACATCATCACGTTTGAGCACATGCAGCAGATGAAAGACCAGGCGATCGTGTGCAACATCGGCCACTTCGACAACGAGATCCAGATGGCGGAGCTGCAATCGGCGCCCGGCGTCAAGCACCTGAACATCAAGCCGCAGGTCGACCAGTACACCTTTCCGAACGGCAACTCAATCTTTGTGCTCGCCGAGGGCCGGCTGGTCAATCTGGGATGCGCGACCGGGCACCCGAGCTTCGTGATGTCGAACAGCTTTTCGAACCAGACGCTTGCGCAGATGGATCTGTGGGCCAATCGCGACACCTACAAGATCGGCGTGTATGTGTTGCCCAAAAAGCTGGATGAGGAGGTCGCGCGGCTGCACCTAGAAAAGATCGGGGTAAAGCTGACGACGCTTTCGAAAAAGCAAGCGGACTACATCGGCGTGCCCGTAGAAGGGCCGTACAAGTCGGAGCAGTATCGCTACTGAGGTTGAGAACAAGACGAGCGAGGCCGCTACCTGCAGGGCGGCCTCGCTATTTTGCGGTCATGGCAGGTGTTTGCCTTAGCTCGGGTCGACGTCGGTGAGGGCGAAGGCGTACACGGCTTTGCCGGGCCGCTGCTGGCTGTCCGCCAGGACCACGGTGCGCACCGCGCCCGAGCTCGCCAGAACTGTGGTGCTGCCCAAAGGAGCCGTACTTGCAGCTGGCGTGGTACCCGCAGGCACCACGGTGATGAGGAAGTTTGCGGCAGCGGGAAGATTGATGTAGCCGCTGTTGCCACCCGCATGCAGACCTGCGGCTAAAAGGCTATGACCGGGGCCGGAAGACGCGCTATGAACCGGCACCACATACACATCCACGGCGACCGGCAGAACGGCTTCGTCGAGCACGCGCACAGCCACTGTGCCCGGGGCAGCGGCTGTGGGTTGGTCCTCGTAGACGACTTGCGCCAGGCCATTGAGCGGATGCGTGACCAGGGCCGTATAGCTTCGTCCGGCGGCCAGGGCGGCGTGCATGCTGGCCAGGGCTTGCCCACTTCTGCTTCGCTGTGCCGCGATCTCGTAGTTGCCGGGAGCAAGCGGTACGTAGGAGGTCGAGGTGGAAAATCCCAGGTTAAAGGCTGCTCCGGTGCCATTGACGTATAGATCGAGCCCTGGAGCATCAATGGAGGTGTCTACAAAGCGAATTTGGGCGGCCTCCGTCGCCGAGGAGGCACTGATGTTCAAGCTTTGACAGCCGCTCAAGAGAAGCAAAGACCCAAGGCACAGAGCCGCGCTCACGCCATGACGCGCCCATTTGCCGACAGCACGAGTTTTCCTTGGCCCGAGGTTCAAGTGCGCTCACAGTTCTGTGCGCGGCGCACAGAAGAGTCCACTTCACTGTACGTCAGATCGGACGCGGAGGTCTGTCCCACTTTTGGGGGAGGAGCAGCAAAAAATCAGCCCCACAGCTTCGGAGGATCGCAGCTGTGGGGCTAGCTCTTGTTTGCTGCAGTCTGGAGAGTAACTAAAGTTACGTTACTTTGGCAAGCTACTTCGCGCGTCGGCTGTGGATTTTGCTCTGTGAGCGACGATGTCATCCTTGATGCGTTCATAGGCCGCTTGGGGTAGGACTCCTCGGGCAACTAGCTGGTTCTTGGCGGAGTAAGGGCGTCCTTCGACGATGCGTTTTGCATAGTTCGCGCCCATGCCGGGGAGCTGCTGCAGCTGCGACGCTTCGGCCGTGTTTAGGTCGAGCAGTCCGTCCTGTATAGACGTGCTCGGGCGGCTGCTATTGGTTTGCGCGGTGCTTCGTTCCGGCCAGGCGAGCAGGCCGAGGAGGAGAAGACAACGAAGTGCCCATTGAGCGTGTATATTGCGCATGCGTGGCCTCCGCATGAAGGTAACGATGCCTTGCGGCGAGCGCCATACCTCCCTCGTGTTACGAGGAGGATGCGGGGCATGGCCGCGCTTTCTGCGGTATGTTTGGAGGCTGCGACACGGCTCGAGCGGTGTAGACTCATCGAGCAAACGTCCAACGCTGTGAACGCATCCGTATCCGATTTTTTACAAGCAGTCGGCGCTCTCGCAGCGCTTGGTTTTTTTCTGCTGCCCATCGGCCTATTAGCCGAACAAGTCACACATCGGTTGGAGACGGCACACCGCACAGCCGAGGAACGGCTGCTCTGGGCAGTGGCGCTGGGTGTGCCGCTGGGCGTGTTGGGGTGCGTACTGGCTGGGCGTTTGTTCCCTTCACGTGGGGTGGTTTTGGGATTTTCCGTGTGTGCTGCCGCAGCCTTGCTGGTTGGGTGGACGGAGCACTGGCCAGCCTTCTTGAATGGCCGCAGGATACCGCGTACGACCGTGGCTATGCTCGCGCTGATGGCCCTTTTTGCGCTCTACTGCCTCCTGGAAACTTTGGATATCACCCTCGGGCAGCGCGTGTACGTTTCGACGCTGCTGCCGGACTGGAGCGTGCGCGTTGCCATGGTCAAGGCGGCGATGCGCAGTGGGGTTCCGCCGTTGAATGGGCTGTCGACCGTGTCAGCGGCGGGCTTGGGTCGAGCGCCGGCGCTGCGTTATTACTACTTTTGGTATGTCGCCGTGGCACAGGCGGCGCGGAGCCTCGGGCTGCGCGCCCAACCGGCACTGGCAGCCAGTTGCATTTGGGCCGGCTGGGGGCTGATCGCCTCAGCGTTTCTGGCATTGAAGTACATGCTCGGGGAGCGCGCCGCGCTGCGTTCCAAGTGCTTTGCTCTGCTGGGCGTGGGTGCGGTGCTTGGGCTGGACATTCTGCCGACTGCTTGGTTGTGGCTTTCGGCTCACCACCACCCCTACCTTGAGATGGAGTGGTGGCGTCAAGACCGGACGCCCTCGTTTTTGGGCGCGGTGCTTGCATCACCGCACCACATCGGAGCCTTTTGCGCCCTGGTCATTGGCTTTTTGGTTCTTCTGCGGCGAGCGCAGATGAGGTGGAACGCCGGAGCCACGGGGGCGAGGCACCCGTCGTGGTTGCCGGATCTGTGGGCGGCGCTGCTGGCAGGAGGTTTGTTTGCGTCCGCAGCGGGCATGTCGCTGTTCCCTACCTTCTGCTTCGTGTTTGTGTTGGCGTTTTGGGCGGTTGATCTGGCGCGACGCCGTGACGGGCGCACAGTGCTGCTGCTCGCCTCGTCGGGTCTGATCGCACTCGGTTTGGCGCATGGGTACCTTCGCGAGCTAACCGCAGGCTCGAGCGCAGCAAGTGGATTTGTGAACCTGGCATGGCGCAATGACGCCTTTGTCGCCGACCAGCTTGGGGCGCATGCAGTGGCGCGGTTTGCCCCTTGGCTGCGGGGCCTCGTTCGACAGCCAATGGTGTTAGTGCTGCACTTTTTTGAGCTGGGCTTTTATAGCCTGGTTTTGGTGGTGGCTCTTCGGCAGGGCTGGCGGACGAAGGGCAGGCTGGACGTAGGTCGCTGCGCCTGGTACGCGCTGCTGCTGGGCGCCGGCGTGCCGATGCTCTTTCTGACCTCCAGGGCCACGAGCGGACCCAATGATTTGGGCTTCGATGCCGGTTTTCTGGTGCGCTTCGCTTTACAACTTTGGGCGGCGGGTTGCATTTGGGACCGATGGCAGGAGCGCCGTCGCGTGCCGGGCAAGAGCTGGCGCGCGATCGAGACAGCGGCAGTCGTGTTGGCCGGGTTGGGGCTGCTTGCACAGGGGTACCAGGTGCTTTCCATTCGGCTGTACTTTCCGGTGGTCGGCTCGGGGCGCGCGCACAAGCAGATGGACGTTCTGACCGAGGACCATCTGGCGGAGCGGCTGGGGAATGTGCGTACCGCGCTTACGCTGTTTGACCGCGAGGTGCCGGCGAGTGCGCCCGATACGGAGGCCGTGCAGTTCAACCCCGTCGGCGTGATGTTGCCGGCGGAGGTGTACTTCAGCGATCACCAGATTGCCTCGTGGGATACGGGCTGCGGCACCAGCTATGGTGGGGACTACCGAGCGTGCGCTCCGGTGTTCTCCAGCCTGCTCTTTCTGTATGGCAATACTTTGGCGGGGGTGGTGCGCGGGCGGGCGCAGAACGATCGCCAGGACGGTGCGGCAGGTCGGGTGGCAACGGCTGACGATCTGGCGGCGGTGTGCCGGCAGTTGCGTCTGCGGGCCGTGGTGGCCGAAAGCACGGATTCCATCTGGGCCAAGCCGCACTCGTGGGTGTGGACCGCTCCGGTGATGGTGGCGCTGCCGACCGTGCGTGTCGTGAGTTGCCCGGCAGGAAGTTGGCGGCCGTAAGCAGCCCTCTGCTGTGGTTTGGCGCGGCTTGCACAAGCCGGAACGGCTTCGGCGCGGTATGCTCCCAGAATGGAACCGGAGGAGATTGCGGAGTTTTCCAAGCAGATGCGTGAAGCGGGCGAGGCCAGCATGACCCGCGTGTCGCTGATCATCAGCGTGCTGGCCGTGCTGGTGGCGCTGGTCACCGTGCTGAGCCATCGCGAGCACACCGAGGCGGTGTTGGCGCAGGCGCGCTCGACCGACCAGTGGAATGAGTATCAGGCGCGGCGCATTCGGCAGTTTCAGGTGGGGCTGGCGGCTGACCTGGTGGGTTTGCAGGCAGGCGCGGATAAGGCGGCCGTAGCGGACAAATTGAAGGAGTACCGCGAACGGAACGAGAAGTTTGCGGAGCAAACGAAGGAAAACGCCGGCGAGGCGCATGCCCTCGAGGCCGAGGTCGGCATCGCGGAACGAAGGGCCGCGCGGCTGGATTTGGGCGAGGCGCTGCTGCAGATTGCGGTGGTTTTAGCCTCGATCACGCTACTCACGCGCCAGTGGCGGTATGTGTTGGCCGCACTCGGACTGGGGCTGGTGGGCGTCGTCGCGGCTGCCTCGGCGCTACTGATCCACCATGGCTGAGGGATTCGACGAGCTATTTACGGTTGAACTCCCGGCCAGACTACCGTCGCCACGGAGTGCTTGTCCAGGTGCAGATTCAGCGCGGAAGCGCCCTGGAGTAGCTGCAAATCGCGCTCCTCACCGGTGTTAGTGAGGACCAGTACCTGTGAGCCGTCCGGGTTTTGAAAGCCAACATGTTGCAGTTCGGAGGCGTCGCTGTGGCTAGCAACGCGAACAGCGTCGCGGCGGAGGTGCTGTGAGAAGTGGCGCAAGGTCCAGTACTGGCCGCTGTATGCGAGCGTGCCGTCCGGCTTGAGCGTGACCAGACCACCACAGGAGAAAGGGCCGATGTTGGGATTGCCCTGCGGGTCGAGCATCAGGTTCCAGGTGATAAGGGCGCGGCACCCATTGCGAATCGCGCCGGTGAAGACCGTGCCCCAGCGCGTCCAGTCGGTGGCGTAGTTGGGGTCGGTAACGTCGGGGCCGCCTTCGGTCCAGTAGAAGGGCAACTGCGGCTCGGCGTCGTGCAGGCGGCTCATCATATCGGGCGTGCCCAGATAGCCGTGCCACGCGACCCCGGAGACGAAGGGGCGCAGGGCGGGGTCCTGCATCTGCCAGCGGACGCGCTTCCAAAGGTCGTAGTTATGATCGAGCAGCCAGATTTGGGCCGGGTCGTGCTTTTGTTTCAGCAGCGGGCCGAGGTGGTCGCGGATGAAATCGGCTTCGAGCTCCGGTGGCCAAAAGGTGGCGGGCATGTGGCCGCCCTGGTCGGTTTCGAGCTCGTTTTGCGACGTGATGGCCTGGATGGGCACGCCGGCCGCGCGATAGGCGTCGAGAAAGCGGCTGATATAGAGCGCATAGGGCTGGAGGTACTGGTAGGTCATCCAGCCGCCGAGCATGGAGCCGTACGTCTTCATCCAGCCGGGCGGGCTCCAGGGCGAGGAAAGCAAAAAGAGGTCGGGGTGGATGCGGCGTACCTCGCGCAGCATGGGCAAGATGTAAGCCTCGTCATGCGCGATCGAGAAGTGCTGCAGGGTGAGGTCGCCGGGGGTGTCGTCGTAGTTGTACAGATCACGCGAATAGTCGCTCGCGCCGATGGAGGTGCGGCCGACGCTGAGGTTCATCGCTGATGGAGAAAAGGTATCTGTAAGAAACTTCTGGCGAGCCGCGGGCTGCATGGAGTGAAGCAGAAAGCAGCTGGCATCGGTATACGCGCTGCCGAAGCCGAGCATCGGCTGAAAGCGGGCTGCGCTGTCAAAGATTACCTGATCGCCGTTGGAGGCCGCGTTTTGTCGCTTCTGAAAGGCAACCGTGCTGGTGAGCTCGTGCTTTTTGGTGTCGCTGGTGACGAAAAGGCGCGCTTCGGAGGAGGACGCCGCGGCGGCCCAGGCGGAGGAGGGCTTCCAGAGTATGGAAGCAGATAAAGCGGCTCCGGTACGCACAAAGTGTCGTCGGTTGATTTGTCGACGGTCCACGCCGGATAGTGTCTCCGCCCTGGAAATACGTTCCGAAAGAGTTTTGGGCTCCACGGTGTCCTGAATATTACCCATGCCGTCATTCTGATTGCTCATGAGGCCATCGTACGGCTATGGCTAAGCCGTGCGATTTGTAGTAGCCCCTTCCGAGATTGTCATCCGGTAGCGGAGCGGCGGGATCTGCTTTCCTGGTGCGCCGTTGGATCTACAGGCAAACAGCAGATTCCTTCACTGCGTTACGGAACGACAAGTGTTAGGGGGACGATCCGCCAAAGCACAGCCAGGCTCTGGGCTACGGCCGTGCGATGACCCCGAGGTCCATCAGGCCGTTGACGAAATCCTGCACGGCGAGCGCGACCAGTAGCAGACCCATGATGCGCACGAGGATGCGGATACCGGTCTGGCCTAGTGCGCGGGCGACGCGTTCGGCGCTGCCGAGCACCATGAAGCTGACCGCAGCGGTGATCGTGATGGCGATGTAGATCGCCAAGTGCTGCCAGACGCCCTGTGCTTGGCCCACGAGCACCATGACGCTGGCGATGGCGCCCGGGCCGGCGAGCATGGGGATGCCCATGGGCACGATGCCGACCTCTTCTTTGGTGGCGGCGGCCTCGGTGTCGCCTGAAACCTCCTGCGTGGCGGAGCGCTTGGCTTCGAGCATGTCGAGGCCGATGAGCAGCAGGATGATGCCGCCGGCGATCTCAAACGCGGGGAGCGTGATGCCGAAGAGGCGGAAGATGCCCTGCCCCGCTGCTGCGAAGGCTGACAAAATGACAAAGGCCGTTAAACAGGCTTTTTGCGCGGTGCGGAGGCGCTTTTTTGGGTCTTGACCGGCCGTGACGCCGAGAAAGGTCGGCAGCGCGGCGAAAGGGTCTACCAGGAAGAAAACAGAGCTGAGCGCGAGCAGGGAGAAGCGGACGTAGGCCGAGTCGTGGAGGCGCGTGAACGTAATGGCGTGCGGGGCAAACATGGTGAGGTCGGCGATCCAAGTCGAGGCGACAGGCGCAAGACGGCAGTTTCTGCATGCTACATCAGCGTATTGCCGCGCCAGTTGCAACTTCTAGTCCAGGGCCGTCCCACTTTCGCCGTAGAATCATGTTGTCGCCCTCCATCTACCCCCATCTTTGCGTCAAGGAGCTTTTCGTCATGCCCATTCAGCCGACCGCGAACATCTGGCACAACGGCCAACTGATTCCCTGGGAGAAGGCCCAACTGCACGTGATGAGTCACGTCATTCACTACGGCTCGTCGGTCTTCGAGGGGCTCCGCTGCTACACGCAGGGCGAGAACGCTGCCGCGATCTTCCGGTTGCCGGAGCACATGCGGCGCATGAAAGACTCCGCGAAGATCTACCGCATGCCGCTCCCATACACGGTCGAGCAGCTGAACGAGGCCGTGGTGGAGCTGGTGGAGGCCAACAACGTGGCGCCGTCGTACATTCGCCCGTTTGCGGTGCGCGGCTATGGCGAGATCGGGGTGAACGGGATGAAGGCGCCAATTGAGGTGTATATCGCCAACTTTCCTTGGGGAAACTTCATTCAAAGCGATGCGGGTGCCGACGTATGTGTTTCGAGCTGGAACCGCTTGGCGCCGAACACGATGCCGTCGCTCGCCAAGGCGGGCGCAAACTACATGAACTCGCAGCTGATCCGCATGGAGGCCGACGTGAACGGCTATGTGGAGGGCATCGCGCTGGATCGGAATGGGTACCTTTCGGAGGGATCGGGCGAGAACCTATTTCTGGTGCGCGACGGCGTGCTCTATACGACGCCGCTGGCGAACTCGGTGCTAAACGGCATCACGCGCGATTCGATTTTGACGCTGGCGCGCGATCTCGGCATCCCCGTGGTGGAGCAAGTGCTGCCGCGCGAGCTGCTGTATGTCTGCGACGAGGCGTTCTTTACAGGCACAGCGGCAGAGGTGACGCATCTGCGTTCAGTGGACCGCATTGTGATCGGCGATGGCAGCATGGGGCCGGTAACGCGCACGCTGCATGACGCATACTTTGGCATCCTGCACGGCACGATGCCGGATCGCTACGGCTGGCTGACGCCGGTGAAGGTGCGCTCGGTGGAGGCTGTAGGCGAGCCTGTCAGCGCTTAGAGCCTGACCTGCAGGAGAAAAGCCCTCACATGAGAAAAGAGGCGCTCTGCAAAGCGCCTCTTTTCATCCACGATAACGTTTATTCGTCGTCTTCCGTTGCCCCTGCATCGGCTTGCTGATCGGCGGCTTTGCGCTTCTTCGGGCCGGGCTTCCCCTTCTTTGTTACCTCGGGTGCGGCGGCCTGTTCGTCCTGCTTGCTTTTGCGCTCGGACTCTCTCTCCTTAGCGGATCGTTTCGCCGCGGGCTTCGCGTCGTCGTCGTCCTCTTCTTCCTGCGTGGCTTGTTTGAAGATGCCCTTGGCTGCGGCCTGAACCTTTTTGGCCATCTCGACCTCTTCGTCAAGATTCTGCTTCAACAGGTCGGCGACCTCGCGCATGCCGAGCGTCTTCGCCATCAGGATCGTGGCGTGATAGCCGGCGATCTCGTAGTGCTCCGCGCGCAGCGCCGCGCCAAGAATGCCGGCATCGAAGCTGGCCCCTTCGGCGTCTTCTTCAAGCGCCTCGATCCCCTCAGAGATCACGCCTTCCATGCCGCTGCAATGCTTGCCGGTGGGCTTTTTGCCAATGTGCTCAAAGGCCTGGCGCAGCCGCTGCACCTGCTCTTTGGTCTGCTCGGCATGCTCCTTCATCATGGCTTTCAGCTCGGGGCTGTTGGCTCCCTTGCCAAGCTTGGGCATGCTCTTAATGAGTTGGTTTTCCGCGCTATACATATCGCGGAGTTCATCGATCAGTACATCTTTCAGTGCCATGCAGATCTCCTATGCGCTTGCCTTCTATGGGTTCGCGGTACGGTATTGCTTAAGCTGTTGCATTCGCTCCCACGCTGCATAGCGAACGTGCTCAACTGTCAGACAGACTCCCGCCTCGGCGAGTTGGTTCGCGGTGAAAGATATCTTCACACACGATGTTCGTTCTGCTCATTCGTGGCACGTATGTGATCAACCATCCCGGGGACAGCGGACTTACAGGAACGAGCGGGTCCGGAAACTACCGCGTAGCTTTACGCTGACGAGAGCTGCGAGGAGGAGGCCCAAAAGGATTGCCCCTGGAACGAGGTAATGTTTGACCATGAGGTAGAGCATAACGACGGGCTTGAGGTGAAGGTGTGGCGGATGAACACGTCGAATCCAGATCACCCCATCGAAATCGCTAGCCAGCGCCGTTGGGCCCGTCCGCGACTCGACCCAAACCTTCTGCTGATTCATTAAGGGAGAGCCTAGAGGCAATTGCCTGAGATCGGTAAAGCAAGCCGTGGGACAGTGATGCGCTAACAGAGTCCGAATCGCGGAAGAGACCCCGTATATCGGCGTGTACCCAAAATCTTCGCCGACATCACTGTAAAGAACGATTGTTCCACCCCCCAGAGCGAATATTCCAATCGTGTAGAGGCGCGGCCCGAGCGCGCGATGCAACAGTTCGCCAACGGAGGTGTTTCTTCCAGTGCTGTCATAAAACAGATGAGAGGCATGCGCCCATAAAAGGAGTTTTTGCTGGGGAGATACAGCTTTCAGCGCCAACGCGTGTTGCGCGGCGTAGGTGTCGCGCGTGCGTTTGTACTTTCCCCAGTCCCGCTTATTTCCTTTTCGCGACGTAATGCCTTGGTATAGCGCCAGGGAAGCGCGAAGGTTCGCAGGAATCAACCGAAGCGCTTGCGTGTGCATAGGCATGGCAGGGTACATGTTTTCCACCTTTGGCGCGGCAACCGCGATCCATTGCTCCAGCACGCCCATTGCTTGTGTAATACGCGGATCGTCGGACGGCTTATACTCGCCGCAATCGTAAGTAAGCGGCGCGAGAGCGGCGACCCATTCCGTGCTGTTTATTTCTGCAGGGATGGAAGCGTACTGGGCAAGGTGTTGACGCAGCAACGTAAACACACGACTACCGTTCGTTTCCCTTCCCGTTCCTGATTGTATGTCATACGCTGTGATGTACAGAGGATGCGCTGTGGACCAAGTGTTACGCTCGTAGTCGAAGACCTCACGCATTTCATCCGTCTGCCATATCGAGAACAGACCGCCTGTTGGTTCGGCAATATCGCTCGATGCATGCAGCAACGCATCCTGGATTACCCAGATATCCTCGGGCGAGCCTTCAAAGGCCAGCACAGAGTAGCCAAGATGCTGATGCATCCAGCGAATGGCGCCGAGCCGGACTTCCGGAAACTCCCGGGTGATATGAATGGACTCGGCAAGCGAGACGACTTCCGTGCCTTTTAGCAATGGATCTAGAAAGTCGTATTGCCGTGAATCCGCGCTTTCGATCGCGAGTGGGTGCGGAGCTTGCGCCGGCAGAAGAACGCAGAACACAGCGAGGATCAAACATCCAACACGAGTCACAGGCGCGCACCTGAAGAGCAAACTCATCGTAACGCAGTTTCCACGACGCGGCGCTTAGGACGGAACGACGATCTTTTCTTTTTTCGGCAGTGCCTGCACGAAGGCCTCGCCGGTGTGCAGGTGCGCGTCGACCAGTTTGGCGGGCGTGTGCGCCAGCCACTCGGTGGCGGAGATGTCCTGGAAGGTGATGCGCTTCGTTGAAGGAGTACTTGAGGGCTTCAGCGTGCCGGCATCGGTGGGCGGCGCCCAGACCGAGTCCGGGTTGAGCTGGTCGTTGGTGACGTTGTTGGGGCCGACCTGCTGCTCGTTGGGCAGGTGGTGGTCCGGCGAACGCGGGACGCCCTTTTGCTCCTGCTGCCCGGCGACGGCTGGGGCCATCGCCGCGGTGGCCGCCAGGGTGGCTGCAGTTTGGCGAACAAACGAGCGTCGCGATAGGGCGGGGGAAGGAGCAACTTCAGGATCGACAGGCATACAGTCAGCGGAGGGAACGTCCTTACCGGATTAGTTTGGCGGCTCGGGCGATCCTTGCCGCATACGAGATCAGGAGAGCGCCGGGGCAGCTTCGGCCTGCGGCGCGGGTTGGCCTACAGGCGCGACCTTGGAGGTGTCTGCGTTGGGGTGTGTGGCTGGGCTGCCCCAGCCCGGCAGATCCTGCTGCCCTTCAATCAGGCGCACGCCGTCTTCGAGCCGCAGATAGGTCCATGCCCAGTTGCGAAAGACGGAGAGCCGATTGCGCAGCCCCACCAGAAAGAAGATGTGCACCACCAGCCAGGTGACCCAGGCCATAAAGCCGCTCCAGTTGGCATGAAACGGCCACACGATGCGCGCCACGGCAGCGCTGCGGCCGATCGTGGCCATATCGCCTTTGTCGAAGTAGACAAAAGGCTTTTGCGCGGCGGCCTTGGCGGGATCTTCAAGCAGCAGCCCGATACGCTTGGCCGCGTAGGTGCCCATCTGCATGGCGGGCTGCGCCACCCAAGGAATAGCCTGCTCCTTGCCGGGCGTCTTGAAGTAAGCAAGGTCGCCAATGACAAAGATTTCAGGATGGCCTTCAGGATTTAAGTGCTGGTCGATCAAGACATTGCCACGTTTGTCGGTGGGAACGCCAAGCATCTTGCCGAGCGGCGAGGGGCGAACGCCGGCGGCCCAAAGCGTGCACACACTTTCAATACGCTCGTCGCCGATCATCACGTACCCAGGGCCGATGTCGGTGACGTGCGAGCCGGTGCGATGGCGCACACCGAGCTTGTCGAGCTGTTCAATCGCTTTCTGTTGCAGCTCCTCAGGGTACGTGCCGAGGATGCGCGGCGAGCCTTCCAGAATCAGCACGCGGGCCTCGCGGGGGTCGATGTGCCGGAAGTCCTTGGTCATATACAGGCGCGCGATGTCGGAGATGGCGCCAGCCAGCTCGACGCCGGTCGGCCCGCCGCCGATAATGACAAACTGCAGCGGCGGATGGTTCCCGGTCTCCACCTGCTGGCGCTCGGCGAGCTCAAAGGCGAGCAGTACACGGCGGCGAATCTCGGTGGCGTCCTCCAGGGTTTTGAGCCCCGGGGCCAGCGCGGCCCAGTCGTCGTGGCCGAAGTAGCTGGTCATCGACCCGCTGGCAAGAACAAGGTAGTCATATACGGCCGTTGCGCCGCTCTTGGTCTGCACGCGGCGCGCTGCGGTGTCGATGCCGGTGACCTCGTCCATCAGCACTTCGATATTTCTGTGCTCGCGCAGAATGGAGCGAATCGGCTGCGCGATGTCGGCCGGTGACAGCATGGCCATGGCCACCTGGTACAGCAGCGGCTGAAAGGTGTGGTGATTCTTGCGGTCGATCACCGTGACGTCGACCGGCAGCTTGCCCAGACCGCGAGCGGCGTTGAGGCCGCCAAAACCCGCGCCGACGACGACAACTCGTGGACGATGTCCGGCGGTGTTCGCTGTTGCTGCCATACGTGCGGCGAGCCTCCAGGCTCTTAAAATCAGATTCGTTGCCGGTGTGATGCGACGCAGAGCGGAATTGATGCCACGCAAAGCACCGCCGCGCCGCTAGGGACGGCAGCGGAGGGCTTGCGGATTTCAGTTGGTCAGGATGCGCGGCCCTTCTTTGGTGATCGCTACCGTGTGCTCGAAGTGCGCGCTAACACTGCCGTCGACGGTGATCGCCGTCCAACCGTCGGGTAGCACCTTTACGTCAGCCGAACCCAGGTTGATCATCGGCTCGATGGCCAATACCATGCCGGGCTTGAGCCGAGGGCCTTTGCCGGGCGGCCCGAGATTGGGCAACTGCGGGTCTTCGTGCATGCTTTTGCCGATGCCGTGACCGACAAACTCGCGCACCACGCCATAGCCCTCTGCCTCGCACATGTTTTGCACCGCCCACCCAATGTCGCCCAAGCGCCCGCCCGGTACGGCCTTTTGAATGGCCGCATAGAGCGAAGCTTCGGTCACGCGCAGCAGCTTTTCGACCTTCGGGCTCAGTTGGCCGACAGGGTACGTCGCCGCACAGTCGGAATAGTAGCCGTTGACCACCACGCCGCAGTCCACGGAAACAACATCGCCCTCGCGCAGCACCGTGCGATCGCTCGGGATGCCGTGGATGACCTCGTGATTGACCGAGGTGCAGAGAATGGCGGGATAGTCGTGGTACCCCTTAAACGCCGATGTAACACCGAGTTTGGCGACCGTGTCCGCGGCTGCGCGTTCCAGGTCCATGGTGGTTGCACCGACGCGCACTGCGGCGCGCACGGCTTCGTGCACCTGGCGCAGGGCAATGCCGGAAACGCGCATCTTCTCGATCTCGGCAGGCGTTTTAATCAGAATCGACATAGGAGGAGGTCAACAGAGGTACAGTTTGGGATGCGCAAAGAGGTGTTAGGCTTCATGTGCCTGGCCGCGCATGGCGAGCAGCGTCGACCGGATCGCCTCGGTGACGGCATCAAGCGCGTCGTCCCCCTTGACCTCGGCAAAGCGATTCCCGTGCGTGCGGTAGTACTCGATCACCGGCGCGGTTTGTGCGTGGAAGGCGCGCATACGCTCGTGGAACACCTCTTCGCGGTCATCGGCACGCTGTGTGAGGGCACCGCCGTCGAGGTCGCAGATACCTTCCACCTTGGGCGGGTTCGTGTAGATGTTGTAGATATTGCCCGTAGGCGAGATGCGCCGGCCCGTAATGCGCTCAAGTAGCACGCGCGGGTCGACCACGAGGTGGATTGCCACCACGGGCAGCTTGGGCTGCGGACCCTTGGCCGCGTCGGTCGGCTCGACGGCCTCGCCCTGCTCGCGTGTGATGTAGTCATCGAGCCACTCGGCTTGATTGAGCGTGCGCGGGTAGCCGTCCAAGATGTAGCCGTCTTTGGTGTCCGGTTGCACAAGCCGGTCGGCGACCATGTCGTTCACCAGTTCATCCGGCACGAGCTTGCCCTCGCGCATCAGGGCGTCAGCCGTCATGCCGAGCGGGGTCTGCTGCTTGCGGTGCTCGCGCAGCAGATCGCCGGTCGAGATCTGCGGGATGCCGAACTGCTCGACTAACCGCTTAGCCTGCGTGCCCTTCCCCACGCCGGGCGCCCCCAAAAGGAGCACCGGTCCGGGTTGAAACAGATGACTACTGTCAGGTGCGGGCAAGACGGTCCTTTTCTAGCGATCTACAAAGTCATTCATGGCAGAAGCTGTCCCATGCAAGGGACCGCTTCTGCCCCGGTTCGGGCCAACGCCCTACCAGCGGCGCGCCAAACGGCGACTGTTCTTGGGCGAGAAGCCCTCGTAGTGCCGCATGATTAGCTGCGCTTCGATCTGTTGCACGGTATCCATCGCGACGCCGACCACGATCAGCAGACTGGTGCCGCCAAAGTAGAACCGCACCCCTAGACCGTTGGTCACCCACGTCGGCAACCGGTCGAAGAAGGGGCCCACCAACCACAGGTGATTGAAGTGGATGCCCGAGATCATCATCTGCGGAATGATCGCGATGATGATGAGGTACAGCGCGCCGACCAGCGTGATGCGCGTCAGCACATCGTTGATGAAGTCCGAGGTGCGCCGCCCCGGGCGCACGCCGGGGATGAAAGATCCGTACTTCCGCATGTTGTCGGCGATGTCATCCGGACGGAAGATGATCGATATGTAGAAGTAGGCGAAGAAGATAATCGCCGCGATGTAGACGACCTCGTACCAGGGCTCGGCTGGAGCCAAAGCGCGAAATACAGGGCCGAGATAGCGCGAGTCGCGCAGCGGCCCGGAGCCGAACAGGCTCACGTTGGCCAACAGCAACGGCGCGGATAGAATCGATGCGGCGAAAATTACCGGCATCACACCGCCGGAGTTCACCTTGAGCGGCAGAAACGAGCTGGACGCCTGCGTGACCGCACGGCCCACCATGCGCTTGGCCGACTGGATCGGGATGCGACGCTCGGACTTTTCGACAAAGATGATGAAGGCCACCACGGCAATCATGAGCACGATTAGCAGCAGAATCGCAATCGGGGTAAACCCACCCCAGGCGCTCGTTTGGGCTTTATTGACCAGCTCGGAGATGCCCGCCGGCAAGCCGACCACGATGCCCGTAAAGATCAGCAGGCTCATGCCATTGCCGACGCCGCGATCGGTAATCTGCTCGCCCAGCCACATAATGAACGCCGTGCCGCAGGTCAGCGTGATCATGCACAGCGGCACAAAGGCGGCTTTGGGCACGGTCGTCATGCCTTGGCCGGTAAGCGTCAGCGAGATGAAAAAGCTTTGCACGATCGCTAGCAGCACCGTGACATAGCGCGTCCATTGCGTGATCTTGCGACGCCCGACCTCGCCTTCTTTCTGCATCTTGGCCAGTGGCTCGTACACCACGGTTAAAAGTTGAAAGATGATCGACGCAGTGATGTAGGGCATAATGCCCAGCGCAAAGATCGTAAATCGGCGCAGATTGCCGCCCGCAAACAGATCCAGCAAGCCGAGCGCGGACCCGGCGTTCTGGTTGAAGAACTGCGCGAGCATGTCGGCGTTCACGCCAGGCGTGGGGATGTGAAAGCCAATGCGATACACCGCCAGCAGCGCCAACGTGAAACCGATGCGCTTGCGCAGGTCCGGCAGACGGAAGATATTGGAAAACTTTTCAAGCATCGATGTAGGTGCCTTGCGTACAGAAACGACTGGACCGGCGAGCCGTGGGCTGAGTCTCCTCCGCGCGGCCGCGCATCGCTATTCTAACCCCGCCTGCTCCGGCTTTGCAGCAGACACACAAGGGCCGAGGCACCTTGCCCCGGCCCTGGCCAAACTATGCAGTGGGCGCAGCCTCTGGTGTACCAATCACGACTGCCTTACCGCCTGCGTCCTCGATCGCCTTGCGGGCCGCCGCGGAGAACTTGTGCGCGTACACGGTGACCGCCGACTTCAGCTCACCATTGGCCAGTACTTTGACCAGCGCATCGCGCTTTTTCACGATGCCGCGCGCCTGCAGCGCTTCGAGCGTCAGCTCGACACCGCTGTTTTCAGCGGCCAACTCGGCGATGCGATCCAGGCCAAGCACAAAGTACTCGGTGCGGAAGATGTTGGTGAAACCGCGCTTGGGCAAACGGCGGTGCAGCGGCATCTGGCCACCCTCAAAGCCGCGCATCAGGCTTGAGCCCGAGCGAGATCCCTGGCCCTTGTGGCCGCGGGTCGACGTCTTGCCCATACCCGAGCCCATACCACGGCCGATACGCTTCTTGTTCGCGTTCGCGCCTTTGGGCGCACGCAGATTGCTGAGATTCTTTGGCATGTCTTCCTCGCTCAACGCCGGGCGGGGCCCGACTCGCATGTTGTGGTGCTGTCTACTGCCTGACGATCGTTGCTAAATAATCGTTACTCGATTGTCGTAATTAGACGGTTGTTACTCGACAATCCGGACCAGGTGAGGAATCTTGTTCACCATGCCCCGGATCGAAGGCGTGTCCTCCCGCTCGACGACCTGATTGAGCCGTGTAAACCCCAAGCCCTTCACCACGAGCTTGTGCTTCATCGGCGTGCAGATCTGCGATCGGAAGTATTGGATCTTGATCTTGTTCTCGCTAGCCATCATTCTCTCCACGCGAAGCCAATATTCGCTCCGCTTCTCTTGCTGCACTCTGCCTTATAGCTCGTCGATGCCCTTGCCACGCAAGGCGGCTACCTCGTTTCTGTCACGAAGCTGCTCCAGCGCGTCGAATGTGGCTTTGATCACGTTATGTGGATTAGCCGAGCCGATGTTCTTGGTCAGCACATTCTGGACACCCGCCGCAGTCATTACCGCGCGAACTGTTTTGCCCGCGATCACGCCTGTGCCTTCGGGTGCCGGCTTCAGCAACACCTCGCCCGAGCCATAGTGACCCAGCACCGGATGCGGAATCGAGGTCGGCGTCATGTTCACTTTGATCAGGTTCTTCTTCGCCGATTCGATTCCCTTGCGGATCGCCTGCGGCACCTCTTTGGCCTTGCCGGAGCCGTAACCCACCACACCTTCGCCGGGGTCGCCGACGATGACCAGCGCCGCAAAGCTCATATTCTTGCCGCCCTTGACCACCTTGGTCACGCGGTTGATGCTGACGACCTCATCTTTGAGATTCAGTCGGTTGCCGTCCACTCGCTTCTTCGTAGCCATTGCCATCCTTTATCTCCCCGGCACACCGGTCCGGAGGTGCAGCGTCCTAGGTGCTGCGTTTATGTCGTTCCTTCACAGAGCAAGCGTTACGGTTGGCCTTTTGCAGCACTGCAAAAGGGTTAGAACTCCAGCCCAGCCTCACGTGCTGCATCCGCCAGCGCTTTCACGCGGCCGTGGTACAGGTAGCCGCCGCGATCGAACACAACCTTCTTGATACCAACCGCTTGGGCTCGCTCGGCGATAAGCTTGCCTACAGACCGCGCCGCCTCGATATTGCCTCCGGCAACTTGCTCCGTACCCTTCTTGGCCACGGTGGAGGCTGAAGCCAAGGTGACCCCTGCCGCATCGTTAATTACCTGGGTGTAGATGTGGTTGAGCGAGCGGTACACGTTCAGTCGCGGCCGCTCGGCCGTACCAGACATCTTGTTGCGGATGCGGTTATGCACCCGTTGCCGAATCGCATTACGCTTTGGTGCCTGAATCATACCGAGGTTCCTTCCTAATGGCGTCGCCGGGGCTCGGCGACGTTCGGTTTACTTCGCGCCGGTCTTGCCGACCTTCTTCTTGAGCTTCTCGTCGGAGTACCGCACGCCCTTGTTCTTGTACGGATCGGGCTTGCGCAGCGAGCGCATATCCGCCGCCACCTGGCCGACCTTCTGCCGATCAATACCAGACACCGTCAGATGCGTCTGCTTGGGGTCGATCGCGACATCGATCCCCGTGGGCAAAGGAAACTCAATCGGGTGCGAGTAACCTAGCGTGAACACCACCATACCCTTGCCCTTGAGTTCCACGCGGTAGCCGATTCCGACCACGTCCAGCTCTTTCTTCCAACCGTTGGTCACGCCCTCGACCGCGTTGAAGACAAGCGCACGCGCTAAGCCGTGCATTGCCTTTTGCGAATCGTTCTGCCGTTCAACAGACAAAAGACCGTCTTTCTCCGCCAACGTAATGCCTTGCGGCACCAGCGCTTCCACCTTGCCCTTGGGACCCTCCACCACCACGGTGGGGCCGCTGACTTTGTACGTTACACCCTTTGGCAACGTGATAGGTTTCAAACCGATACGTGACATTGCTTATCCTTTTCGGCTTGCGAGTCGCGAAGAGGCTTCTCCGTTCCACTGCAGCCTTGATGCGCCCTGAGCCAGTTTGTAGGGCATGAAACACTCGTACCTTTACCAAACTTCGCAGAGCACTTCGCCGCCGACGCCTTCGCGGCGGGCGCGCCGACCCGTCATCACGCCTTTGGGCGTGGTCATGATCGAAATGCCCAGCCCCCCTTGCACGCGGCGGATCTCGTCCTTGCCGATGTACACGCGGCAGCCAGGCTTCGAGACTCGCTTCAAGTCGCGGATCGCCGACTCGTTGTTGGCGCCATACTTGAGGTACACGCGTAGGATGTGCCGGCCTTCCTCCTCCACCGGCTTCACATTGGCGATGTAGCCTTCCTCCTTCAGAATGCGGGCGATTTCTGCCTTAAGCTTGGAGGCCGGCACGTCGAGCTTCTGATGACGCGCGCCATGGGCGTTACGAATGCGGGTGAGGAAGTCTGCTACCGGATCGGTAAGATTCATCGTTTTCCTTCAATCTCCCGTTCGCTCCGGGCCGTCGCAGGCGCGACTGGCAGGGAGAACCAGCGGAGATAGTTTAGGGTACGCCTTGAGAGCGAACCGTGATCTGAGGCTCAGCGTAAGAACAGACGCCGGGCAGAGAAAGCCATCCTTTTGCTTACCAGCTGGATTTGACCACGCCGGGGATCTCGCCCTTGAGCGCAAGACCACGGAAACACAAGCGGCAGATGCCAAACTTGCGCAGAAAGGCCCGCGGACGGCCGCACAGCTGACAGCGATTGTGCTGACGTGATTTGAACTTTGGCTTGCGTGCATCTTTTACGCGCTTGGCGGTAGTTGCCATGTGTCTGCTCTTTCTGGTTTATTCGAAACCGCTCGTCTACGCGCCCTGGCGGAAAGGCATGCCAAACAAGCGCAGCAAGCTGCGTGCGCCGTTGTCGTCCTTGGCCGTGGTCACGATGGTAACGTTCATGCCCTTGGTCTTTTCGACCTTGGAATA
The DNA here is from genome assembly GCA_964247325.1 of uncultured Acidobacteriaceae bacterium. GTDB lineage: Bacteria > Acidobacteriota > Terriglobia > Terriglobales > Acidobacteriaceae > Granulicella. The sequence goes on from CAXTTZ010000005.1 coordinate 26,061, forward strand.
GTCGATCTCGGGGAAGATCAGTTGATCGCGCAGCCCCAGGGTGTAGTTGCCGCGGCCGTCGAAGCTTTTGGACGACACGCCGCGAAAATCGCGCACACGCGGCAGGGCGACAGAGATGAGGCGATCAAGGAATTCGTACATGGCATCGCCGCGCAAGGTCACCATCGCACCAATGGGCATGCCTTCACGGAGCTTGAAAGCCGCAATCGACTTTTTGGCTTTGGTCACGACGGGCTTCTGCCCCGTGATGGCGCCCAGGTCGGCTACCAGAGGATCCATGATCTTATTGTTCTGCGTTGCTTCGCCAATGCCCATGTTGATGATGATCTTGTCAACCTTGGGCACCGCCATGATGTTGTGGAGACCGAGATCCTTCTGCAGCTGCGTCTTGATCTCGTTCATGTACTTGTCTTTCAATCGTGCTGCCATAAGCTGCTCATCCTTTGTCCACGGTGCCGGGGTGGCCGCTTGCTGCCGTATACCGCTGCGTGGAGTGTTGTCTCGTGACTACCAGTAAGCCTTTGCTGTTATGCGTTCTGCCGTTCGACGATGTCGTTGTTGTTCGATCGCGCCACGCGTATCTTTCGGTCACCCTCGAGCCGGTAGCCGACCCGCGTCGGATTGCCGTCGGAATCGAGCAACATGACATTCGAGATGTGGATAGGGGCCTCTTGCTGCACAATTCCACCTTGCACATTGCGTTGCGGGTTAGGCTTGACGTGCTTCTTGATGAGGCCCACTCCCTCGACCAGGACACGGTTCTTGTCCGTGACCACCCGAAGTACACGGCCCTTCTTCCCTTTGTCCTTGCCAGTGATCACCAGAACCTGGTCGTTACGCTTGATCTTTGCCATTTCTTGTTCCTCAATGCAACCTCGGCGATCTTTCGGAGCCGGAATCCGCGTTGGACCTCTAGATCACTTCCGGTGCGAGCGAGACGATCTTCAGAAATTTCTTCTCACGCAGTTCCCGGGCTACTGGACCAAAGACACGCGTGCCGACTGGCTCGTTTGCGTCATTAATCACCACGGCGGCGTTCTCGTCGAAACGGATGTACGTGCCATCGCGACGGCGGTACTCCTTGTGCGTCCGCACGATCACCGCTTTGACCACCTTGCCCTTTTTTACGGTGCCGTCCGGCGAGGCTTCCTTGACCGCCGCGGTCACCACGTCGCCGAGGCCGGCTTTTTTGCCCAGCCCACCCCCGAGCGGCAAGATTACCTGCAGCTTGCGAGCGCCGGAATTATCGGCTACCGCCAGCATGGTACGCATTTGCACTGCCATCGCGTTCTCCCCTCACAGGCCAGAGCCCAGAGTCAAATCGTGTTCTACCCCTTGCCGGGCAGGTAAGGTTTATTGCGCTGCCGCGACTACAGGCTTCGTTTCGCCAAGATTCGCCAGTGACGAACGCCGGATGATCTCTTCCAATGACCACCGCTTCAGTTTGGATAAGGGACGGGTCTCGCGTATCCGCACCACATCCCCCACACGTGCCGAGTTTTGCTCGTCGTGCGCGTAGAACTTCTTATTCGACTTCATGACTCGCTTGTATTTCGGATGTGCTTTGCGCATCTCGATCTCGACCACGATGGTCTTCTGCATCTTGGTCGAGACTACCTGGCCGACCTTTTCGTTGCGCCGCGGAGCTTGGCCCAGCCCTTCCGAGCCTTCGGTGGTGGTCGCGGGCAACTTCAGCGTCGAGTCATCAGTCGCGGGAGTCATAGAAACATCCGTCTCGGCCATGGTTATTCCTTCCCTGCTTTTGCGGCGGTGGCGCCGGCGAGCGTGCGCTCACGGGCGATGGTCTTCATGCGGGCGATGTCCAGCTTCAGGCTGCGGATCTTGCCCACACCCTCCTGCTTGCCCAGGCTCTTGGCAAAGCGGATACGGAAGAGCTGCTCGGCCGTTTTGGCCTGTTCGCTCTTCAACTCCTCTTCACTCAAATTTCGAATCTTATCCAGTTCCATCATTTCCTGCGCTCATGTACCAACAAAAATTAGAGTGGGGATCCTTACTTGGCGGCAATCTCGGTCGAAGCACCCGGCCGTACCACAAAGCTAGTCTTCAACGGTAGCTTGTGACTGGCCAGACGCATGGCTTCCTTGGCTACATCGATCGGTACGCCTTCCATTTCAAAAAGGAGCTTGCCCGGGCGTACCACAGCCACCCAGTGATCCGGTGCACCTTTTCCTTTGCCCATACGCGTCTCGGCTGGCTTCTTGGTGATAGGTTTATCCGGAAACAAACGCAGCCACACCTTGCCGCCACGCTTAATGAAACGCGTCATCGCAATACGCGAAGCTTCGATCTGACGATCCGTGATGTAGCCGCACTCCATCACCTTTAATCCATAATCGCCAAACGCAATGTCAGAGCCGCGCCACGCTTTGCCGCACATGCGGCCGCGTTGCTGCTTGCGGTATTTCACTTTCTTCGGCAAAAGCATGATGTATCCCTAACGCGCCCTTGTGGGCGACACGGCAATTCAGTCTATGGAAGCGACTCTGAGGGGCGAAAACGAGGACAGAGCGTGCAATTTGCTCCGTAACTGCGATGACGCTGACCAGGGTCTCTGCCCTTGAGGGCAGACTCAGGGTCAAACTAGGTAAGTGTAACAGGGTGCAGCCTTCGTGCCAAGTGCCGCACTGAAGAGAGCCGGACTACGCGCTGGCGAACTACCATCGTTCAGCCAGGCTCTTCCTCGCTAGAAGGCTCCCGTGGTCGCCACAGCCGGTACCTGTTCGCGACGCTTGCGCTGCTCGTAAATATCACCACGGTAGATCCACGTTTTGACGCCAATCACACCGTAGGTGGTCTTGGCCTCGGCAAACCCATAGTCAATATCCGCGCGCAGGGTGTGCAGCGGCAGCCGGCCCTGCAGGTACCATTCCGATCGCGCGATCTCGTTGCCGTTCAGGCGGCCCGACACGCGCACCTTGATGCCTTTACAGCCGAACCGCAGCGCCGAATCCACACTCTTTCGCATGGCACGGCGAAAGCTGACGCGCTTCTCCAGCTGCAGCGCAATGTTTTCCGCCACCAGCTGCGCATCAAGCTCCGGCTTGTTCACCTCGAGAATGTCGATGAACACTTCGCGATTCGTGCGCTTTTGGAGGTCGGCCTTGAGCTTATCGATCTCCGCGCCCTTGCGCCCGATGACGATTCCCGGGCGTGCGGTGCGTATGATCAGCCGGAGCTTGTTGCCGGGACGCTCCACTTCGACCGAGCTCACGCCGGCCTGCTTGAGCTTGTCCCGCAGTTCGGCTTTGAGCTTGACATCTTCGACCAACAGCTTGTCATACCCACGCTCCACAAACCAGCGCGACTTCCATGGCTTATTCACGCCGAGGCGGAACCCATACGGATGAACTTTTTGTCCCATAACTTCCTTCTTTTCTCATCGGCGCCCGGTTGAGCCGGAGCGGCGTTGTGTGCTCGACTCTGTTAGGCCGCTGCCGGCTGGTTTGCCGCCTTGCGGGCGCTCGCCGCCTTTTTTGTTGCCTTGCGGCGAGCTGGGCGGCCTACCTGCCCTGCCCCGGCTGCCTCGCCTCCGTTGCCGGCCGCCTCGGCGAGCTTGCGCTCGGCCACGGTCACGACAACATGCGTCAAACGGCGCTGGTAGCGGAAGGCACGTCCCATCGGCGCGGGGCGCAGCCGCTTTAGGCGCGGGCCCTCGTTGGCCACGGCTGTCTTCACATACAGGTTGTCGACGTCGACCTCCAGACCGCGCTCATCAGAAAGATAGAGTGCATTCTGCACTGCGGAGCGGAGCACGCCCTCGACAATGGGCGCGATACGCTTGTTTGTAAACGCGACCGTGGTCAGCGCCGCCTCGATCGGCTTGCCCTTGATCAGATCCAGCACCAGCTTGGCCTTTTGCGGGCTGGAGCGCTGAAAACGCGCTTCGGCGCGGAATTCAGGTATTGCGGAGGTGGTCATCTTTGCCATGTTCTAGTCCTTGTCGGCTCCGGGGAGCCATAGCGTAGCGAGCCAGTCGGCCCGGAAAGCCGTTACTTGGCCTTGGCGGTGTCGCCGCCCTTGGCCGTGTGACCTTTAAAGGTGCGGGTAGCAGAAAACTCGCCCAGCTTGTGCCCCACCATGTTTTCCGTGCAATACACCGGAATAAATTTCTTCCCGTTATGCACGGCAATCGTGTGCCCGACCATGTCGGGGTGGATCGTGGAACGGCGGGACCAGGTGCGGATCACCTTTTTGTCGTTGGCCGCATTCATCGCTTCGACCTTGACCATCAGGTGCGTGTCGATGAACGGACCCTTCTTTGCTGAGCGTGACATGGAGACTCCTGTACTCGATACAACGAATCGCGTGAAGAGCTGTCCGCGACTTGGTTACGCCCTACCTGCCCCGCCCTGCGACGGTGGCCCTTCCGGACTTAAGTTCCCTGCGATTCAAAACTTGCGACCTGTGACGTAAACCTATTTGCCCTTGTTCCGGCGCTGGACGATAAAGACGTCCGTGCGTTTGTTGTTGCGGGTCTTGTACCCGCGGGTCGGCTGGCCCCACGGCGTGACCGGGTGACGGCCGCCCGAGGTCTTTCCTTCACCACCACCGTGCGGGTGATCCACAGGGTTCATGGACACGCCGCGGTTAGCAGGGCGGATGCCGCGCCAACGGTTGGCGCCGGCCTTGCCAATCGACACGTTTTCGTGATCGGTGTTGCCTACCTGGCCGACTGTCGCCATGCAGTCCACCAGCACGCGGCGCGTCTCACCCGAAGGCAGCTTCAACAGGGCGTAGTCGCCCTCCTTGGCCACGAGCTGCACCTGCGCACCGGCGGAACGGGCCATTTGCGCGCCTTTGCCGGGTCGCAACTCAATATTGTGCACCGTGGTGCCGGCCGGGATGTTGCGCAGCGGCAGAGCATTGCCGACCAAGATATCGGCCTCGGGTCCGCTCATCACTGTTTGGCCGACCTTGAGGCCGACTGGCTGGATGATGTAACGCTTCTCGCCGTCTTTGTAGTGGATCAGCGCGATGCGAGCCGAACGGTTCGGGTCGTATTCGACTGTCGCTACGGTGCCCGGAACGCCGTATTTCTCGCGCTTGAAATCAATCAAGCGGAGCTGCTTTTTGTGACCACCACCCTGGTGCCGAATGCTCAGCATACCAAGCGAGTTGCGCCCGCCGGTGCGCTGCTTGGGGGCTAATAGCGGCTTATGCGGCTGGTCGGTGGTGATGTCGTCATTTACCAACTTCGTTTGGAAACGAAGCGTTGGGGTGATCGGCCGGAAACTCTTGATCGGCATGGCTTTATCCTTTGCCGGAACCCTGCTTTCGATTCCGATACTTGTTGCCTGATTCTGGTGAAACGATCCACGTTCCCCTGCGGTCGTTTTAGATCTCCGCGGCGAAGTCCGGCACCTTTTCGCCGGCCTTCAAACGCACATAGGCTTTCTTCCAGTCGGGCTTGTAGCCGGTGAACTTGCCACGGCGGCGTTCTTTGCCCTCCATATTTGCGGTGCGGATTGAGGCGACACGGACATTGAAGAGCTTTTCGACTGCCTGTTTCACCTCGGTCTTTGTAGCGGCTGCTGCGACCTCAAAGACCAGCGAGCCTTCCGTTTCGCGGGCGATCAGTGCCTTCTCTGTAATCAATGGGCGGCGGATGGTGGTGTAGAGCGTCGGCATTACCGGGCCTCCTGAGTTTCGGTCGAGGTTGTTGCCGCGGGGTGAGCATCCTTTGCGGACTTGCTCTTCGGCAAGTTCTTGATCAGCGTGCCCTGCAACGCTTCCAGCGCTGCTTTAGAGAAGATGGCATGCTCGTACCGCAGCAGGTCATACGGGTGCACCTCGGACGAGAGCACCAGTTCCACGCCGTCCAGGTTGCGCGACCCGAGGTAAAGCTTTTCGGTCAACTGGTGCGAGCTTTCTACCAGCAGCGCCGTCTTTTTCGCGTCGAGCCGGTCCAGTGCCTGACGGTACTGCTTGGTCTTCGACTCGGCAGCCTCAAAGTTTTCCACCACAGTTAGCCGGCCGTCGGCGAGCTTCGCAGCCAGCGCGGAGCGCAATGCCCCGAAGAGCTTCTTGCGCGGGAAAGCATACTCGTAGGAGCGTGGTTGCGGTCCGTGAACCGTGCCGCCATGCCGCCACAGCGGCGAACGTACGGAACCCACACGCGCCCGTCCTGTGCCCTTCTGCTTCCATAGCTTTTTGCCCGAGCCCGAGACGTTTTTGCGGTTCTTGGTGGCGTGAGTACCTTGGCGCAGCGCGGCGCGGTAATGCTTGACCGCCTCCCACAACAGACCGTCGTTCACCTCGCTCGAAAACACCGCATCGTGCAACTCGAAGCTGCCGACCGTGTCGCCCCCAAGATTGCGAATCGCAATGCTTGCCATCGTCGTTTCATCCTGTTCTTGCGGGCTATCGATGCAGCCCGCCGTCCCTGTGTTTGTCTGCGTTCCCGGTCTGTTCCCCGTGCAGAGGTTTCCTTGTTACGCCTCCCGGCTTTCCTCCCAACGACATACCGTTTGGAAGGTCGAAGGGCTGCTACTTCTTCTTGCCTGCCGAGGCCTTCTTGCTGGCCTTTAGCGGATCGACCGTGCTGGAGCCAGCGAAACCACGACGCTCCCGCGGCGGCGCCTTGGCCTTGGAGATCGTCACATAGCCGTCACGTGGACCCGGTACAGCGCCTTCCACCATCAGCAAGTTCTCTTCCGCATCGATCCCCCGAATACGGAGGTTGCGTACCGTCACCTGCTCGGTGCCGTAGTGACCCGGCATCCGCTGGCCAGGAAACACGCGCGACGGAAACGACGACGCGCCGATCGAGCCTTGAATCTGGAACATGTGGCCGTGCGACTTGGGGCCGCCACCAAAGCCGTGCCGACGCACAACGCCTGCAAAGCCACGGCCCTTTGAGGTGCCAATCACGTCCACAAACTTTTCACCGTCGAAAAGGTCAACCAAAACGCGATCACCGGCTTTGACGCCGTCGGTACCTTCGCCGGAAGTTTCAATGGCGACTTCCTTAATGAACTTTACCGGCGGCGCCTCGGCTTTGCCGAAGTGTCCTGTCATGGGCTTGTTTACCTTGGACGCTTTGACGAACTCTACCAAGCCAATCTGTGCGGCATCGTAGCCATCCTTTGCTTGTGTTTTGAGCTGCGTCACCACGCACGGGCCCACCTTGAGCACCGTGATCGGGTGAACTTCGCCTTTGTCGTCGAAGACCTGCGTCATGCCGATCTTACGGCCGAGCATTCCGTTTACTGGCATTGCTTTTCTCCTCATCATGCGCTGTCTGCGGACGCACTGTAGGTGTTGCGCTTACTTGGTGACGGTCTTGATCTCGACGTCCACGCCGGCCGGCAGATCGAGCTTCATCAGCGCATCTACGGTTTGCTGTGTGGGCTCCAAGATGTCGATAAGCCGCTTGTGCGTCCGGATCTCAAAGGCCTCACGCGACTTCTTATCCACATGGGGCGAGCGAAGAACGCAGTACTTGTTCTTTACCGTCGGTAGAGGAATCGGTCCGGCTACCTGCGCGCCTGTACGCTTGGCTGTGTCGACAATCTCTCCAGTGGAGGTGTCGAGCACTCGGTAATCATACGCCTTCAGGCGAATGCGGATACGTTGCTGGGCCATAAAACACTTACTTTCTGCGCCGAAACGCGTACGCAAAGAACAGTTGGGAGTGGCTGCCGAGCGTAGTGACTCTTGATGCGCCGGCAGCCCTCACGGTTGCGAGTTTGTTCCTTTAGGTCCTGTTACTTGATGATTTCAGCAATCGTGCCGGCGCCTACCGTGCGGCCGCCCTCACGAATAGCAAAGCGCAGACCCTTCTCCATGGCCACCGGCGTGTGCAGCGTGACCTCGAGCTGGATGTTGTCGCCCGGCATCACCATCTCGGTGCCTTCGGGTAGCTTGGCCGAGCCGGTCACGTCGGTGGTGCGGAAGTAGAACTGCGGACGGTAGCCGTTGAAAAACGGTGTGTGGCGGCCGCCCTCTTCCTTTGACAGCACGTATACCTCACCCTTGAATATCGTATGCGGGGTGATCGAGCCGGGCTTGGCCAACACCATACCGCGCTCCACGTCTTCCTTGGCGATACCGCGGAGCAGCAAGCCCGCGTTGTCGCCCGCCAAACCCTCGTCGAGCTGCTTTTTGAACATTTCGACGCCGGTTACGGTCGTGTTTTGCGTGTCGCGGAAGCCAACGATCTGGCAGGCCTCGCCCACCTTGACCTTGCCACGCTCGATACGGCCCGTCACCACAGTACCGCGGCCCGAGATCGAAAAGATGTCTTCGATCGGCATCAGGAACGGTAGGTCGACCAGGCGGTCCGGCTGCGGTACGTTCTTGTCCACCGCGTCCATCAACTCGTCGATCTTGGCCTCCCACTGCGCTTCGCCGTTCAGCGCACCGAGCGCCGAGCCGCGAACCACTGGAACGTCGTCGCCGGGGAAGTTGTACTTCGAGAGCAGCTCGCGCACTTCCATCTCGACCAGGTCGGTAAGTTCTTCGTCTTCGACCGCATCGCACTTGTTCAAGAACACGACGATATACGGCACGCCGACCTGCCGGGCCAGCAGCACGTGCTCCTTAGTCTGCGGCATCGGGCCATCGGTCGCTGCGACTACCAGGATCGCACCATCCATCTGCGCCGCACCAGTGATCATGTTCTTGATGTAATCCGCGTGGCCTGGGCAGTCGACGTGCGCGTAGTGCCGGTTCGCCGTCTCGTACTCCACGTGCGAGGTCGAGATGGTGATGCCGCGCTCGCGCTCTTCGGGCGCGTTGTCGATGGTGTCGAACGAGCGAAAGCTGTTCTTTGGGTTGTGCTTGGACAGTACCTTGGTGATTGCCGCGGTCAACGTCGTCTTGCCGTGATCGATGTGGCCGATCGTGCCGACGTTTACGTGGGGTTTGGACCGGTCAAATTTTTCCTTCGCCATGATTCCTTCTCCGTTGGGTGTTGCTGAGAAACCGTTGGTGTTCTGCGCGCGCCGATTGAAAACAACCGGCTCCAGCGCGCGGCCTCTGTGCAAATTCGTCTTCGGCGTTTCAGGGCTGAGACCCTGATCTACCGAGAAATCTTCCCGCTACTTATCCTTGCCCTGCACCTTGGCGATGACCTCTTCCGAGACCGAGCGCGGCGCCTCCTCGTACTGCTTGAACTCCATCGAGAAGTTGGCCCTGCCCTGCGTGGACCCGCGCATCGCCGTCGCGTACCCGAACATGTTCGACAGCGGCACGGTTGCCTTAATCGCCTGCACGCCGCCCACCATCTCCATGCCTTCGATCCGCCCCCGGCGCGAGTTGAGGTCACCAATGATCGTACCCATGTACTCCTCCGGCACCGTCACCTCCACCGCCATCACCGGCTCCAACAGCACCGGCTTGGCCTTACGTGCGGCCTCCTTGAACGCCATCGAGCCGGCAATCTTGAACGCCATTTCGTTCGAATCGACGTCATGGTAGCTGCCATCATAGAGTGACACCTTAATGTCCACCATCTCATAACCGGCCAACACGCCGCCCTGCATGGCCTCCTGGATGCCCTGGTCGATCGGCTTGATGTACTCCTTCGGAATTACGCCGCCCTTGGTATCGTTCGAGAACTCGTAACCCTTGCCCGGCTCATTTGGCTCGATGCGAATTTTCGCGTGGCCGTAGTTGCCCGAGCCGCCGGTCTGACGAATGTACTTGCCCTCCGCCTCGGCGTTCGACCGGATCGTCTCCCGGTAGTTCACCTGCGGCTTGCCAACGTTAGCCTCGACCTTGTACTCGCGCATCATGCGGTCAACGATGATCTCAAGATGTAGCTCGCCCATGCCGGCGATAATGGTCTGCCCGTTCGTCGCATCGGTCCGCACTTTGAAAGTCGGATCCTCCTGCGCTAGCTTGGACAGGGCCACGCCCATCTTTTCCTGATCGGCCTTGGTCTTTGGCTCCACAGCCACTTCGATCACCGGTGCCGGGAAGTCGATCGACTCCAGCACGATGGGCGCCTTCTCGGTGCAGATTGTGTCGCCCGTGACCAGGTTTTTGAGGCCCACCGCCGCACAAATATCGCCGGCCAAGATCTCCGTGATCTCTTCGCGCTTGTTGGCATGCATCTTGAGCAGGCGGCCGATGCGCTCGGTCTTGCGGGTGCGCGGATTGAGTACCGAATCGCCCGTCTTGAGCGAGCCGGAGTACACCCGGATGAAGATCAGCTGGCCGACAAACGGATCGGTCATGATCTTAAAGCCCAACGCCGAGAACGGCTCCGCATCGTCGGCCTTGCGCACCATTTTGTGCTCCGGGTCTTCCGGCTCAGAGCCTTCAATCGCTGGTACATCGAGCGGACTGGGGAGGTAGTCCACCACAGCATCCAGCAGCGTTTGCACACCCTTGTTCTTAAAGGACGAGCCGCACAGCACTGGAAAGATGCTCATCGCGATTGTGGCTTTACGGATGGCCCGCTTTAGCTCCGGTACGGTGATCTCTTCGCCTTCGAGGTACTTGTTCATCACCTCGTCGTCAGCGTCGGCGACGGCCTCGATGAGCTCCTGATGCATCTGCTCGGCTTTATCGCGCAGGTTTGCGGGAATCTCTTCGATGTCGTACTTGGCCCCCATGGTCTCGTCGTGCCATAGAATGCCCTTCATCTCGACCAGGTCGACGACGCCGGCAAACTTCGCCTCTTCGCCGATGGGGATCTGGATCGGCACGGCTTTGGCACCCAGCCGGTTCACAATGGTCGAGGTGGCGTATTCGAAGTTCGCGCCGGCCTTATCCATCTTGTTGATGAAGCAGACACGCGGCACCTTATATTTGTTGGCTTGCCGCCACACCGTCTCCGACTGCGGCTGCACGCCCTGGACCGAATCAAAGCAGGCGCAGGCGCCATCGAGCACGCGCAGCGAGCGCTCCACCTCGGCGGTAAAATCCACGTGGCCGGGCGTATCGATGATGTTGATGCGAATGCCGTTCCAGGAGCACGTGGTCGCGGCGGAGGTGATGGTGATGCCGCGCTCCTGCTCCTGTTCCATCCAATCCATGGTCGCGGTGCCTTCATGCACCTCGCCGATACGGTGGTTGACGCCCGTATAAAACAGGATACGTTCGGTCGTCGTTGTTTTGCCCGCGTCGATGTGCGCCATGATGCCGATATTGCGGCATTTTGCGAGAGGAATTGTACGTGCCACGGTGATTCTTTCTGCGGGGCTCAGGCCCGCGGTCATGCTTGGTTCTGCGTTGCACGTTTTGCGTGCAACGGTGCGTGCAACGGTTTGCTACCAGCGGTAGTGCGCGAAGGCCTTGTTGGCCTCAGCCATGCGATGGACGTCTTCCTTCTTCTTCATCGCCGCGCCACGGCCGTTGGCCGCATCCAGCAGCTCCGCCGTGAGCTTGTCGACCATGCCCTTTTCGCCGCGGGCCCGGCCATAGGTCACCAACCACCGGATAGCGAGGGACGTCCGGCGCTCGGGGTTGACCTCGATGGGCACCTGGTAGTTCGCCCCACCCACGCGGCGGCTTTTCACTTCCAGCATCGGCTTGACGTTTTCGACAGCTTTCTTGAACAGCTTGATCGCTTCGTCGCCGCCCTTTTGCTCCAGGTTGGTCATGGCCTCGTAGAAGATGCTCTGCGCGGTCGACTTCTTGCCGCCCCACATCATACTGTTGACAAACTTCGTGACCAGGGTCGATTGGTAAATCGGATCGGCTGCAACTTCGCGCTTAGCGACGTGACCTTTTCTCGGCATAACTCTTTCCTCATCTTCCCCCGGCGCGGTGACCTCTCACGTGCCGGGCTTGGAGAACAGTTCCTAATGATTCGTTCTTCGTGACTAGTTCCAGTGGCCGCTGCTTCTCGCGAACAACGAATAACTGACATCTAGACACGAACTATTTCGCGGCTGCCTTGGGACGCTTGGCGCCGTACTTGGACCGGCTCTGCATGCGTTTGGCCACGCCAACCGAGTCGAGTGTGCCGCGCACCACGTGATATCGCACTCCAGGCAGATCCTTCACGCGCCCGCCGCGGATCAGCACGATCGAGTGCTCCTGCAGGTTGTGGCCGATGCCCGGAATGTAGGTCGTGACCTCGATGCCGTTGGTCAAGCGCACGCGCGCCACCTTGCGCAGCGCCGAGTTCGGCTTCTTTGGAGTCTGCGTGTAGACACGGGTGCACACACCACGGCGCTGGGGCGAACCCTGCAGCGCAGGCGAGGCGGTCTTGTAGCGGGTCGGGGTGCGGCCCTGCTTGACGAGCTGATGGAACGTAGGCACTTCAAAACTCCTTATCTTGCCAGTCCGGCCGAAGCACTTTGTCTCGCCGGAGCCATTCGACTTCCCTGATCGAACGCACTGCAGGGCAGCCCCTCCGCTCTGCTTCCATCTGCACATGCCGCAAGGGAAGGCGAAGCCAAATCACATGGCATCGGCGAAGTTCTGGATCCTGCATGCGGCTGAAGACCACATGGGTACTGCAAACATCACAACAAAACTGCTCAGGCTTAAAAGCGGCGACGGTGACCGAGAGATCGAGCCTTACCTTCAGCGCTCGATCCGGCTCCGTTTCGTCCACTCCGGCCCGCATCGCCACCCGGAACACCGGGGCAGAAGGATTGCGGACGCACAGACAGGCATGATCCCCGAAGTGGCGGAACCTTTTTACTTTAGCAAGAGGGCGCTGGCGAAGTCAATATGTCTCTGGCTGCGAGTACGTGTAGCCTTGCGCGTATTTTTCTTCGTACTCGGGTTGGCTTACGCGTCTATCGGCTCGCCCGGCTCGCCGAGGCCGGCATCCCAACACCAGGGATGATACGCTGCGTTGCATGCCCCGTCCTTCCGCTGTTTTGCCCTGTCCTATTGCAAAAGCACGTCGAACCGCAGTCGTCTTCACCCTGTGCAGCTCCGCCCTGCTCGCGCAGGCGCCGGCCTCCCGCAGCACGGACCCTCGTCCGAAGGACCCGGTCGTGCGCGAAGCCCCGCAAACCCAGCGGCAGGCGCAGCGCGATGCGAGCGGGGCGGCCTCGGCCAACGGCAAGCCCGTCGTCAACCCCGGCGCGGTGGCGCTCTCGCCTGACGGCAGCACCGTCGCTTGGACGCTGCGCGGCAAGGAGGCGATCAACATCCACCTCACCCCGATACGCGTCGGCTCGCCAGATACGCTCGTTACCGTCCCGAATGCACCCGCCGGCTGCACCTATGGCGCGCCCCTGTGGGCTCCGGACGGCCAAACGCTCGCCTTTCTCTCCAACTGCACTCCGCCCGAAGGCTCGCAGGATCAAGGTCAGCATCACGACCAGCGCCAGATTTTTTTATGGTCCAAACGCAATGGCAACGTGCGCCAGCTCACCCATTTAACCGGCAACCTTGAGCAGCCAGCCTGGTCGCCCGATGGCAAAGCGATCGCCTTTTTGTTCGTCGAGAACGCCAGCCGCTCCGCCGGCGCGCTCGACGCCATGAAGCCCTATGCCGGGGTGATCGGCGAAGATGGGGTGGAGGTCCAAAGGATTTACGCGGTCACCTCCGACAAGGGGGAGGGTGGCTGGCTCACTCCAGCCAACTTGCATACCTACGAGTTTCACTGGGCGCCGGATAGCAAAAAGGTCGCGTTCATCGCCGCAAACGCGCCCGGAGAGAATAACTGGTGGGTCGCAAAACTCTACACAACGCCTGTGCAGACGCTCTTCGAGTCGATGGGCCAGGCGAAGGCCACAACCCTCTTTGCAAGCGCTCCGCAGGTCGTGGTCGACCCGTCCACCATATCCGGCCCGCTGCATGGCCTCCAAATCGCCGTCCCGCGCTTTTCGCCTGACGGCAAGCGCCTCGCCTTCATCGGCGGCCTGATGTCCGACCAGGGCTCCACGGGCGGCGACGTCTATGTCGTTGACGCGCAGGGCGGTCAGCCCACTGACCTCACCCCCAAGATCGACGGCACACCCTCCTACCTCAATTGGGCCGCTGACGGCACGCTCGGCTTCGTCGAAGACCGGCGCGGCCACACCCTGCTGGTGAACTGGAATCCCGATACGAAGGCCGCAGTCCCCGGCCGCACCCTCGACCTGGGCGAGGTGTCCGTCTCGGGCGGTCCCATCAAGGACGCGATCTCCTATGCCCCAGCCCACGGCGGCGCAACGGCTTTCGCCATGCAGGGCTTCACCAAAGCGCCCGAGGTGTGGACCGCCGGCGCCGGCGGGTTGCAGCAGCTCACCCATCTGAATGACAACGCTCTCCCGCCCGCCCGCACCGAGTCGGTCGAATGGACCAACGGCGACTTCCACGTCCAAGGCTGGCTCACCTTTCCGGCCAACTACGACCCCGCCAAGAAATATCCCATTATCGTCAGCGTGCACGGCGGACCTTCAGCCTCGATTACCGCGCGCTGGGGCGGGGGCGAATGGGCCAAACGCGGCTACTTTGAGCTGCAACCCAACCCGCGCGGCTCCTTCGGCCAGGGCGAGGCCTTCACCCAGGCCAATCGCAAGGACTTCGGCGACGGCGACCTCCATGACATCGAGGCCGGGATCGACTTTGTCGAGTCCAAGTACTCCATCGACCACGCGCGCGAAGGGCTCACCGGTTGGAGCTACGGCGGTTTTATGACCATGTTCGCCGTGACGCAAACACATCGCTTCCGTGCCGCGGTTGCGGGCGCCGGGCTGTCCGACTGGCTCAGCTACTACGGCGAAAACTCCATCGACCAGTGGATGCTGCCCTTTTTCGGGGCTTCGGTCTATGACGACCCCGCTGTGTACGCCAAATCCTCAGCGATCACCTACATCAAGAATGTCAAAACCCCCACGCTGGTCATCGTCGGCGACCGCGACGGCGAGTGTCCGGCCCCGCAGAGCTTTGAGTTCTGGCACGCGCTGCGCGATCTCGGCGTGAAGACGCAGTTGGTCGTCTACCCCAACGAGGGCCACGGCTTCCGCGACCCCGAGCACATCAAAGACCGCACCGAGCGCACCGCCAAGTGGTTCGCCGACAACATGCCCGCCGACGGAGGCACGGGTACCGCTTCAGCAAACGTTTCGGGCCGTTGAGCATGCTGCTGCCCATCTGCCCATTTGCCTCGTCAAACCAGCGGAATCTACACTGAAGGCGCGCTTACTCGAGGGTATGCACGGACCGTTCCCCGCTCCCGCGGCGAACGGGGAGGTTGAATGCGGCGGTTTTTGGGTTTGTTGGCTGTACTTTTCTTTGCAATGCC
>CAXTTZ010000006.1:0-36293 GCA_964247325.1 uncultured Acidobacteriaceae bacterium
CCGGAGGTGGGCTTGGCCAGGCAGACCTCAGCGGCTAAAGCCGCTTGCTGCAGCATTTCCGGCACGGCTGAAGCCGTGCCCTTCCCGTTTGTGCAAAGAATACGAAGGTCGTGCAGAAATGGTGATCATATTTATCTGTGGATACATTAGGGCTTCTTTCTACAAGAGCAAAAGGCGCGTTTGTTTTTCTGGTTGTCATTCCCGAAAGGAACCTGCTGTTTTGCCGGGTGGAACTACATCCGAAGAAAAGCGTTGTAGTGCTGGCGCAGGGTGTTGCAGCCTGCGATGAGGGAGGTTCTGCTACTTCGCCCACTTCAGTCCGAGCGCCCTTGAGCAAGTGCCCAAGGCGTCCCTCCTACGCGTTGAACCCACTCTCGGCCCCTACCTCGTCCTTCCGTCCACGGCTGCCGCGCCTTTAAGCTTCACATGCGAAAATTGCGCCGTTTGCAGCGCCGCCGTATTGTGCGAGCCGACGCCGAGCCCCACGTAGACTGGGTCGGTCAGCGGAAGGGTGATGGAAGCCGGCGTACCTGCATGGCCATCCGCGAAGAGGGCACAGGCGGTAAAGGTGGAGCCCCGGCGCTCGATGCGGAGGCGCGTCGGGCCATGCTCGGGCAGGGTGGTGTCCTTGGTTTCGCTGCCCGCGGCCGCGCGGTACTGCAGCGTGATGTGCCCATCGCCGTGGATCGCGATATCGGCATATGGCGAGCCCGGCGCGAGGCTTTGGCGAAACATCAGCACCGCCTTTGCGATGGGGTAGGCCAAGGGTTGCGTGAAGGTGACCTCGGCCTCCAGGCTGCCGTCGCCGGTCATGCGCACCCAGCCGAAGCTGAATGCATCCGCCGTACCCCACATGTCTGCGCCACCGCCGCTCATCGTGTAGGTGCCCGCCGTTGCCGGATCGATGTGCAGGGTGCCCGGCTGCGTCAAGCCGATGTTGCTGAAGTGGGGAAGAAACCGCACCGGCTGCGCGCCTTGCGCTGCCCCTACCACGGGGAGCAGGGCCCATGCCCCAGCCACTGCCAAAATCAATTCGCCGAACCGTTTGCCCATAGGCGATCACTATAGGCGAGCGGATCGTGACCGAGCAATGAGGATGCGATCCGCTCGCAGTTTCCCGCGCGATTCGCACGCCAACCCCTACCAGCGTGCCGGGTCTGCGGCAGCTTTAGTGGGCGTTGAAGAAGGCGACCACCGCGGCTGGATCAAAATTGCTGCCATCCAGGTGGTTGCCCACCGAGGTGTGCACGGTGACCTCGCCACCGGTCTCGCGCACCTTGGCTGCAAACGGGTCCGTGTTGCGCTTGCGCGGCACAATGGTATCGCCGTAGCTGCTCCACAGCGCAAACGCGGTGGAGGTAAACACCGAGCCGTCCTGCAGCAGCGGATCATGGCCTTCGGTCGCCATGGGGTAGGGGCGGTCCGACGTGATGCCGTAGGTAGGCACAAGCAGCGGCACCAGGCCGCCGGTGTCGGCGATCAGGGCGAGGTTGGTGTTGATGCACCAGCCCACGGCCGCTTTGGGCTGCGCCGAGCCCGAGGAGATCGAGTTCAGCGCTTGGAAGCCGCCCATTGAATCGGCCATCAGGTAGGGCTGCGGCTCCAGGTTCAGCTTGGAGCGCAGAAGCGTGATCGTCGCTGCCACGTCGGCGTTGCATTGGGCGTTGCCATAGCAGTTTTGCACGGTGTTGGTGATACCAGCGACCACGTAGCCGGCTGCGAGCAGGGCGTCGGTCACCGGGGCGTAGTTGCCGCCGAGCATGCTCGCGGCTGTCTCGTTGTACCCGTGGAGGTACAGCACCCAGCGGCTCATGGTACCCGGCTGATAGCTCGCGGGCACCCGCACAAGGGTGCTACCGGCGTCGGGAAAGTTGAGGGTCGTGGGCGCGGCAGGAGCCACCGGCGGCGTGGTTGGCACAGAGGACGAGATTGGCGGAGCGGTTTGTGGGACAGGTTGCAGCGTGGTTTGTGGAGTCGCCTGCGGAGCGGCGGGCGTTGGCGTTTCCGGAGCGCTGGCGGGGGGTGGTGTTTGCACGGGCGTTTGGGGAACCGGCGTGGTCTCCGGCGGCCCTGCTGGGGCTGGTGGCGCAGAGGCCGGCACGGGCGTTTGCGGGCTCGTGGTGGTCTGCCCGCCTCCGGCAACGGACGAAGTTCCTGCAGCACTCGGAGGTGCGGCAAGCGAGGCAAGCGCGTAGAAGAAAAGGGCGGCGGGAACCATGGTTGGCTTGGATGCGGGTTGCCGAGGACGACCCCGCTGCGTGCGATGCTGCGCGCCAGGGAGGAAGAATCGGCGGAGCGGCTCCGCGGTGCGACACTGGAGGCACGGAGGGGATCATGGAGGCAAACCGGCCCAAATGCCCGCGGGTGCTGGTCACGCGCTCTCCCCGCCAAGGCTCCGCGCTGGCCGACGCGCTGCGCGCGCTCGGGGCAGAGCCGGTCCTTGTGCCGGCGATCGAAACGGTGCCGCCTGCCTCGTGGGCTGCGCTCGATACAGCATGGGCCGAGCTAGGCCGCTTCGACTGGGCGACCTTTACCAGCGCCAATGCTGTTGAGGCGATCGCCCCACGCGTGCATGGGCTGCCCGCTTCGCAGGCGCATAAGGCGTGGCCCAGGATCGCTGCGATCGGCCCGGCAACGGCTCGCGCCCTCGAAGGCATAGGCTTGCAGCCCACCCTGATTCCACCCGAGGCCGTGGCTGAATCGCTGCTTGCGGCGCTGCTGCCCTATGCTCGCCGACCCAACGGTGAGCCGGCGCGATTTTTGCTCCTCCGTGCCGAGCAGGGGCGCGAATTGCTGCCCGAAGCCCTTCGCGCGGCTGGCGCGGAGGTGACCATCGCACCGGTGTATCGCACCGTGATCCCGGAAGGCTCGGTGGACGCGCTGCGGGCGCTCTTTGCCCCGGGCTCGTTGGAGCAGGGAACGGGCGACCTCGACGCCGCCACCTTTACCAGCTCTTCGACAGCCCGAAACCTCCAAGCCCTGTGTGAGGCCGCGGGCGTCAGCCTGCCGCCGAGCGCCCTACGCGTTTCGATCGGCCCGATCACGAGCCAAACACTACGCGAACTCGGCCTGGCGCCGCATGCGGAAGCGCCAGAGGCGACCGTAGCCGCCCTGGCGCGCACCGTCGTAGAAGCGCTTGCCCGCCGAAATAGCTCGCTCTAGAAGCCGCCATCGTCGGTGCCGGTAAAGCCATCACCGCCGCCGCTGTCGAAGTCCGAGCCGGAGTCGAAGGTTGCGTCATTGCCCGAGCCCAGGTCGCCCGAGCCCAGGTCGTTGCTATCAGCGAAGCCGCGATCGTCGCTGCCGCTCCCCAGGTCTTGGCGGCTCGCATCGTCGGATGGGTTGTAGAAGCTGCTGTCATCGCGACCCGTGCCGGTCGAAGCGTCGTTTAGAAAGCCGCGTTCTGAGCCACCACCGCCGCTATGTTCAAAGCCATGAACCAGCGACTCCATGCCTTGAAACATCATCTCGCCGGCAGCCACGCCCGCTGCGGTTTGCAGGGCGCCCTGCAGAAATCCACCGCCCCCGCCTCCAAAGCCGCCCCCCATCGGGGCACCCATCGCACCGCCCTGCGGGTAGCTGACCGGGGCATACCCCCCGCCGACGCTGCCACCCGGGTACGCTTGGGGCGGCGGAAAACCGGGGTTGTTTACCGGCTGGTACGAAGGGCTCGCCGGTTGGGCGGCGCTGCTGCTACCCCCGCCAAAGATATGGCTCAAAAAGCCTCCACCCGAGCCGCCGGCGTGCTGGCCACTTTGCAGTTGTTGCTCCAGCGCGTCCTTTTGTTGTTGGAGCTCGCGCAGCCGGCTTTGCGCTTGTTGCAGGCCATACTGCTGCACCAGCACCGTTTGCGCGAGCACGTAGAGCGCATCCGGGTTGCCGCCCAGGCCCTGCTGCAGGCGCTGTTCGGCGGCACTGTCTTTGTTGCCGACCACTGTGTTGCGAACGCGGCTGATCAGGCCGTCGATCATCTGTTGTTCTTGTGCGGTCATCTGCGAAACCCTCGATCGCCGGCGCACCGGCGTTGTTTCCTTTCGATGCAGATTGTTTCCACGACGAAGTGCATTTTGGAGTTACGGCCGAACTCCTGCTAGACTGTGCCCTGTAGCCGGTGTGCCTTGCTGCGTTCCTCATGGAATGCGCGGCCCCGCCTACAACGGTGGGGGGCTGTAGCTCAGCTGGGAGAGCGCCTCGTTCGCAACGAGGAGGTCAGCGGTTCGATCCCGCTCAGCTCCACCATATTCACTCAATTTCCTGAGCGAACCCACCTGCAAATATCAAGTCACATCGGCGAGCCACCGGCCCACCGCATCGAATCTTGCTTCAGCAAAGCCCGCTCCTGCGCTTTCCTAAATCGACCGATTAAGTCTCATAGGAGCAAGGTTTATGCATCCAAACGGAGCAGATAGTATCGAGCAGACAAGGCAATCTCCGAAAGGCTAAACATGAACATGCATCGAATCACAGGAATTGTTGCCGGCTTTGCGCTTGCGAGCGCAAGCATGATCCCGTCAGTTCAAGCGCAGGATAAAAGCAAGATCGACGACCGTCTCAATGCCGCGGCAAGCCTTATTGAGGAGGTTATGGCCGCTCCAGATCATGCGATCCCGGAGACGGTTCTTGGTGGCGCGAAATGCGTCATCGTGATCCCGTCAGAAAAGAAAGCGGCCTTTGCCGTGGGCGCGCAGTATGGCCAAGGTGTGGCCACCTGCCGCACGGGCCATGGGTGGAGCGCGCCGGTGTTCGTCCGGCTAGCCGGAGTCAGCTTCGGTTTTCAGATTGGCGGTCAAGCCACCGACCTTGTCCTGCTCGGGATGAATGACAAAAGTGTGCAGGACATGCTTCACAGCAAGGTGAAACTTGGGGCCAACGCGTCTGCTGCTGCCGGTCCGGTCGGCCGCGATGCACAAGCAGCCACGGATGTTTTGCTGAATGCGGAGTTCCTCACCTACTCGCGTGCGAAGGGCTTATTCGCGGGGCTGGATCTGAGCGGCGACGTGCTGGAAGCCAACAAGGATGATTTTCATGCTGAGTACGGCCCCGACGTCACGAGTACTGCTGTTCTTCACGGTTCGGTGAAGCCTGCTCCGAATGCTCAACATGTCGTTAAGACGGTGGCCAGATATTTTCACATCGCCAAGAACTGGAAGACCGAGACCCCGCCGAAGAATCCGAAAGCGTAAAAAAACGGAAGCACGCTCAACCACGATAGCTACAAACGGTCTTGCTCTGACTTATTTGCGCAGATAGCCTTTGCGGGTACGCACGGTCAGTTTGCCGTCGCCTGCACTTGATGCACTGACCTGAATGGGCCGGTACTCTTCTGCTTTGGCAGCCGTAGCAGCTGGGCGGAACGACAGGCGATACTGGCTGCGGATGTCGCGTGCCACTTCTGCTGCGACCCTGTCTACATCGGTCAGCGATGAGGGAAAAAGGACATGCCGCCAGTCTGGTCTGCAAGCTCTTCAGTGCGTTCTTGGCAGCCCTGGCATCTCCGCCACCCGCATCGTAAAGCAAGCCGATGGTGTAAACGATCGGTCCGTTGGTGGCCTGCACGCGACGGATTGCCTCATCGAGCGCTGCCATGGAGGCGTTGTCCTTACCATCTGTGATGACCACGACGACCTGCTTGGAGCGCTGCCCTGACTGC
Source organism: uncultured Acidobacteriaceae bacterium (assembly GCA_964247325.1). Taxonomy (GTDB): domain Bacteria; phylum Acidobacteriota; class Terriglobia; order Terriglobales; family Acidobacteriaceae; genus Granulicella. The sequence continues at coordinate 5,651 of CAXTTZ010000006.1, forward strand.
GAAAGATGATCGTCCGCTTTGATAAGCGAATCATAAAGAGCCGTGCCGCCGGAGCCGCGCTTGCCCTTTTGCAGACCTGTGCGCAGCAGGTCCACGTTGCCGGTCAGGTCCTGGTCGATGTAGGACTGGTCGGCCAAGTTCATGACGAAAGCCTCGTCGTCCGGGTTTGACGCCTTGATCAGTCGACCGCGGCCATTTGCACCGCATCACGCTTGCCGGCCATCGAACCCGAGTCGTCGACAACCAGCGCGAGCGAAACAGGCACGTCCCGGTGCAGAAACTTGACGATCGGCACCTTCTGCTTACCGTCGACGACGGTGAAGTTTGATTGCTGCAGGGTATCGACGAGATTGCCCTTTTTGTCCAGGACCGAGCAGTTGATGATCACTTCTTGCACGTTCTGACGAAGCGTGTACTGGCCACTGCTTTCGGAGATGGTACCGGCTGGAGCCGTCTGCGCGTAGGCAAGTGCACTAAGCAACAGCGCGGCCACCGCGATCAACCCTGTTCGCGCGATCGCCTCTGTTCGACAGATGCTTTCGAAACGTGCTGCCAGAGACGATGGCGGAATCGCATGTGTTGTCCGTGCCATAACCAAAGTGACGTACGCCCTTCTGATTTGCTTCCTGAGATATAGCAGACGATGTCGCACTGGCACGTTGGGCTTGTGTCAGCTTTTGTATGCGCCCGGTTCGTTCATGCTCGTAGGCGTGCTGACAAAACCTGACACATTCGTACACTCACAATCGGCATTCCGGACGATCTAACCGTGTAATGAAGAGAGTCGTAGGTGAGAACGATGGGGCTGCGCGAAAACCAGATATTTACGTCCCCAAACGTAAGGCTTGCGAAGATTCATGCCCGTCAAGAAAGGGTGACAGGCGTGAAGGGTGCTTACGATCTTCAGCACACAAGTGGACAGCGAGCGGAAGAGGAGTGGGAAAGAAAAACGTGAGATCAGCATGGGTTAGGACGCTCTGTGGCATGGGTGGTGTCATCCTGATGCCTCTTTTCGCTCAGGCGCAGGCTGTTGAGTTGCCAAAGGGTACTGCGTTGCGCGTCGAGGTTGATCATGCCGCAAGAATCCGTCCCGGCGCTCGCGTGGAAGAGCATCTGTTACAGCCGGTATACCTGGTGGACCACGAGGTCATACCGAAGGGGCGTTGGTGACAGGCACCATCACTGGGACCCACCCTTCGCTCAGTGGCGCGCGCACGAACCGCCTTCTCAGCGGAGACTTTACGCCACCCCGGATTCCAGATCTCATGTTGACTCAGATCACCATCCCGGCCGTGGGCAGCACACCGGCTAGGGTCGTCGCCATCTCGGCACCCGCGACGCAGACCAATGCGAGTGTGCTGACGCTCGGCGGCAAGCAGCAGAAGAAGTCCATCAAGCAGCAGATCGGCGAAGCATTCGGTAAAGGCAAGGCAAGTGTGTCCGACACCGCTCACCAGCACCGCTACAAGGAGATCGTGGAAAAGTGGGCGGTCCGCCAACTGCCGTATCACCCAGAGATCATCTGGAGCGGGACACACTTCAATGGCGACCTGGCGGAAGACACTGCGTTGCCCCTCACGCCTGTGGCGCCGCTACCTGTGCAGCCGTTGCAAGGCAAGCTGCCGCAGGGCACGCTGCACGCGCGGCTGGTGATCGATCTCTCGTCCGGCAACACGCCCAAAGGTACGGTGGTGGATGCGATCGTAACCCAACCGCTGCTAACGCCCTCTGGCGATAAAGTGCTGGTGCCTGAAGGCACGCACATGCACGGCGCGGTCGTGGAATCTCAGCCGGCGCGCAAGTTCGGGCACAACGGCAAGCTCCGTTTTACGTTTCGAGGGCTGGATATGCCGTCCGCGCAGCATGGGGAGCCGCTGGAGATCCACGGCCGCCGGTCCGCGGCGGAGACCTCGCCCGATCAGCACATCACCATCGACGAAGAAGGGCAGGCCAAAGCGACCTCAGGGCCGGGCAAGTACGCCGAGCCCGCGTTTCTAGGTGTTTTGGCTGTGATTGCAACGCCGGACGACTCCAAGGACGGCGGAGGCTTTAACGGCAATGGCGGCTCTGCGCTAACTGCCAACGGTTTCGGACTGATCGGCCGCGTTATTTCAGTGAGTACTGGCAATCGCAACATTAGTGCCGGGTTCGCCTACTACGCACTTAGCCGGTCCGTCTACAAACGCTTTATCGCCAAGGGATACGAATCGACCTTCCCGCATGACACCGAGATCCAGGTCACGTTGTCAGAGCGGTAATGAGAACTTCGCTGCTCGACCTAGGTCGGTGGCACTATGCAAGTGAAAGGTGAAGCTTCATGCGCCTGCTATCTTTTTCGTCCACTCTTCAAATTCTTTTCTGGGGTGCCTCTGTAGCTTGCACCACTGCGATGATGTCGGCACAGTCCGCGCAAAAGATTGCGGAGATCGCTTGCGCCCAGGAGAGCCGGCAGCGTGGTGAATCCCTTTGGTCCACCCGCACCGTCGAGCATGTGGAACAGCACACCCTGGAGTACCGCCGGCTGGAAACGGTGGATGGAGAGGTCCAGAAGCTGGTTAGCGTCGATGGTCACGCGCCAGACGGTCCGGAGAAGTTGAAGAACGACGGTATTTTGCACGCACTGCTCACCGATCCAGCGGCTCGGAAAAAGGCGGCTGACACAGCACATGCCGACACTGTGCGTATGCAGGAGACGCTCAGTATGATTCCTGCGATGTTCACATTTCAGGACAAATCCAACGACGGCGTCACACGCGTTCTCAGCTTTGCCCCGAACCCCTCGTACAAGCCGAAGACCTACGAAGAGCGTGCGATCCATAGCCTCGTGGGCGAGGTGAAGATTGATGTGAAAACGACACGCATCGAAGCGCTCGATGCCACCGTATCGGAACCGGTGAAGTTTGGCTACGGCATTGTGGGATCGTTGTCACAGGGCGGCACCATCCACATCAGGTCCGTGGAGGTCGCGCCCGGGATCTGGAAGATTCATGAGGAGAAGTTGAATCTCGATGGCCACATAGCCTTGGTAAAAAACATGAGCAAAAAGGAGGACACCGAGCGCTCCGACTACAAGCGCCTGCCAAACGACTGCACCATCATGCGTGCGCTGGATATGTTGCAGGTGACACAGTAGACCTAACAAGCCGGTGTCGCACAGAGCCTCTCGATACATACATCCTCCGTGAGGAGTTAGGAAGTTTTCGAGTGGAAGGACGCAGGCTCAACTGCGGTAGCTGAAGATAACTATAAGAATGACGAAGAGGGCAACTACAACGGCGACATAATTCATGTCGACAGCCAGTTTGGTTTTGCCGAGCGCTACGTCCACGGGTGGGATACCGTTCGGATCGGAGAACTGGCCTCCGTAGAGCTTGCGACTGGCAGCCGCTAGAAGAAAAGCACAGGGCGAGACTGCCGCAAGCGCTGCAGCGAGATAGAAAGCGTGACTTGAAGGGCCAGGCGTCCAGATCAGGAATAGCTGCACGCCGGCAAGTAGCGCGACTGTGACCGACTGCCATACCACATGAAAGCGGGCGTGACCGATCCAGTTTGGATGGTTCGCGTGCGTGCGGTTCAAGTCGATGGCAAGTTGCGCAGCCCCTTGCGTCGCGCAAAGGATGGAGAGAGTCAGGCGGGCAAAGTAGATATGGTTCAAGGCACGTCCGCTTTCTTTCCCCATGCATGCGCAAAGAAAGTCCCGCTTCTGAATCGCATATGCTAGGACACAGAACCCACGAGGTTCAGGTCGATATCGACCTGCTTTTCAGCTTTCCAAACCAGGAAGCTTGGGTCCTTGAGACCCCACTGCACGTACGGTATGACGAAATGCGCCTTTGCGACACAGCTGCTGCCGTCTATGTGGATCTGCATGGGAATGATGAGCTCGTGGGGTGTTCCAAGTAAAGTCATGGTGCCGGTGACCTGAATCGTAGAATCCCCCGTTTTGGCGATGGTTCCGGAAAAGCTCTTAGGCTCGAAGGTAATATTGGTGTACTGCTGCGACTTGAGTGTGTCCTTGTTCATCTTCTTGTCGCGGCTCTCGTTGCCTGTGGTACCGCTTCCTGCCGCGATCACGATACTTCCCGACATCTTTGCATCGTTTGCGTCAAAGTTGATCACACCCGTGCTGATGTGGAACGTGCCGTTGACGATCTCATGGTTTGTTTTCAGGGTCATCTTGACCGCACTGGCGTCAGGGTTCACGGTGAACGATTCACGTTGTGCGCATGCAGACGAAGCAACAGAAAGCGTGAACGCTAGGACGAGAGAGGGTGCGAAACGCTTCATGTGACTTGCTCCGAGGGGTTGCTGGCATGACACCAGATGCTGGCTGTTCGGACGATGGCTCCAACAACTTGTTAGCAGGGACTTGAGTTTTCGGAGATTCACGGATGCCTCTGAGCAGTAAGCCACAAAGACAGAGACGCTACCTCCATATCCGAGAAGTACTCGTGACCAGGCATATCGGTGCCGGGTATGCCGAATTTAATGATTTGCGAGAGCCGCCTGGGCGAATCGGCCCCATGCGCCTTAGGCCAAGGGTCGGCAGTGAGGCTCGGTGGAAGGCGCTTGAAGCTTGTCTGCCAAGCGCGTCGTGTGGCGCCGTCCGGGTTGTGGCAGGTTGCGCACTCCTGAACAAACAGGCGCGCTCCTTCCTCTGCAGAAGCCTGGCGAGCGGCTTGTGATGACGGCTGCCAGGCGTTCTCCTCGGCGATATGCCGCAGCGTTCCTGCGTCGCGCAAGCTGGTCAGGTAGGCCACGAGGTCATCGCCTCCGGTCTCGCCCGGTTTAAAGAGATGAACATACGCCGGCATGAACGATGTGCTACTTAGGGCGCGAGGGTCGATCAGATGGGCTTTCAGCCAGAGCGGGGAGCGCCGGCCGCCCACCTCGGAGAGGTCCGGCCCTTGCCGGCGATTGCCGATCAGCGGTGGATGCTGCGCCCGCAGCTCAGTAAGGGTCTGCGTGGGACCCCACAGCATCTCATCCGCAGTATGAGGGCGGACATATTGCGAGTGGCAATGGAGGCAGCCTTCGGAGATGTAAATGCTGCGGCCCCTCGCGATTTGGCTCGTAGCGAGCGGAGTCCTCTGCCCGTGTTCGAGCAGCTTGCTCATACCGAGCGCAGCTACCACGATGACGGCGACGACGGTCAGTTCGCGACGGTAGCGAGGGATCTGGCGTGGCAGAGATGCGGCGAAGACCACCACGCACGCCGAGAGAACAAAGAGTACAGGGATATGCCCTAGATGTTGGGCCATGCCGATGCCCATCGCCGAGCCGATCCAACCGGAGATCGCGTAGATCCATCCCGCTCTCTGGGCGCGCTGCGCAACAGACGACCCCGGCAGCAGCAGGGAAGGGTAAGCCACCAGAGCCACCGAGTACAGGGAAACGCCGACTGGGTAAAAGAAGGAAGCCACCAGCGCGCGGCTCGGATCGAGCAACAGAAGGCACGCGAGCGAAAGGGACAACACGGCCAGGGAAAGCACAAGGGCAAGGCTTCTGCGACGAAGAAGAAACGCACAGCCGAGTGCGGCGACTAGGTGAAGGCTTCCATCGGCCCATAGATGCAGGGTCCCTTGCCAGGTGCCAGCCTTCAGCGCCGGTGTGTTCTGGATGATGAAGAAAGCGCCGGAGTCAAGCCAGATCAGCGCGGTAAAGGAGGCGAGGACCAATAGAAAAGAGGTGTTCGCGGCAGGGACTGGAGATTCGCTGTCCGGTGCCTGCGCATCCGAAGTACCGCTGGCAGCGGCGAAAATACCAACCAGGCAAAGGCTTGCCGCGGTCGTCGCTTGTGCCCTGGCGGACGCGGTAAACAGGATTGGCAGATTGCAAACGAAGTAGCCGACTCCGGTGCCGAGCCCCACTTGAAGGAGCCGCTGGCCGCCCCCTAGCCAGCGACCGAGGTGTGTGACCAGCGTGACGGTGACGAGACCTAGGCCGCAGCCGATCAGCCAAGAAACAGCCATACTTGCACCTAGGCCGAGGGGCGCAGTCACAAGGAAGGCGGCCACTGCGCAAACAAGGAAGCCCACTTGCAGACGAAGCCGGGGAGAGACTTGGACGAGCGGTCGGGCGGCAAGGAAGCTGAACAGGATGCCGCCCGAGGCCATGGCCGCCATCACGAGTTTCAGGTGCGTGTCGGCGATGCCGAGCTCGGCAAGCCTCTTGAGAAAGGCGAACTGCGCAAAGATCAGGAAATAGACGTAGGTGATCGCAAGCAGGCATGCGCCGCGCCAGCCGGCCGAAAGGTGTCGCAGGCTAGACATCGCGGAGCCAGCCTCGGAGCAGGCCAATGGATTGTAGAACCGCGAACGCTCCATCGGTGAGAGCGACGGTGATCCAGCCAGCCTCCAGCTTTCCGGACGCGATTTGACAGACAACGAACACGGCGACGAGGCCACGGGTAATCGCGGTCAGCAACCAGACTGTCTGGAGCCGGGCGGCAAACACAGGCTTCCGCGCAAGCAGAGCGCCGTAGAAGCAGGCGATGCCCACCGAAAGGACAAACACTCCGATGTAGGAGAGCAAGGGAAGCGCCGCCGGGTCCACATGCAGTTTCATCAGACGAAGCGTGAGAGCAGGCGCAACGATGAGCAGCAGCCCTGTGCCTGTGTCTGACGCTCCGGTAAGAAGCTGGTAGCTCAGCAGGAGCCGCTTCATCGTGCCTCCAGCGCAGCATTTGCAACTGTGGATGCAGCCTGCCCGACTAGCTTTGATGCCCAGTACAGCCAATCTACAGAGGAAGCAAGCAGCAGGACTCCCAGCAATAGCCGAACGAAATAGATGCCGTTCCGCAGGGCTCCGGGCATGACCGTAAATGCTGGATCGACGCCCTCACGCCAACCCGCAAAGAAGAGCACGGCGACATAGACAGCAATACTTATATGCCATACCAGGAAGGACCAACGCGTGTTGAAGATCCAGCCATCGTCGCCGAGCAGCTCGGCCATCACAAACAGGAGCAAGCTGGACACGAAGCCTCCCATGGCGAGCAGCGAGTGGCCTACCAGGCCGTCGGTGAATTTGAAGCGGTCTAGCACGCCGGGCAAGAACAACATCCATCCAGTCGGCACCAGGATCGCCCACCATGCCAAGAAAGCCATGCGCCACCAGCGCGTATGCGGGTGCCACCGAAACGCAGCATAGTAAATAGGGATCAACGGAACCCAAAGCAGAAGGCTGGCGAGGCTAATCCACTGCGTGGGCCGATGGTGGCTGACATCCGCCCGGCCCAAGCCCAGGCAAAGCAGCGTCTCTACAGCAAAGACGATCCATGCCGTGCGCAGCCACGGTACACTGCTGGCCTTCCACGTGCTAAGTCCGAAGGGCAGCAAGAGAAGGACGGCGATGATCACCAGCGTGGATTCAAGCTGGCTGGCGCCGGTCGGGCCACCGGTGTCCGGGTTGATCGGCGGGTAGATCGACGGATCAGCCGCAATGTAGATGAGGAAAGGAATCATGAGCAGAAGCAGGAGGCCGAAGCTCCTCCATGTCTTTCCCAACCGCGACATACGCGCAAAGGTTTTGGAAAATGAGTACGTGAGTACCGCCCATAGGGTAAGGAGCGCTCCTGGGAACAGGACGCGGGTATACCCGCTCCAATCCAAAAACAGCTTGCCACTGGTATGCCCGTCGAGCCACGAAACAGAACCGATCGCGAGCGCAGTCGACCAGAGCCATACAGCCGAACGGCCCCAGGCCGCTGTAAGGGGACGGTCCGTCCCGTAGATCCGGAACAGAAACGCGACAAGCGGCAGACTGGACCAGCCGTAGAGCTGCAGGTTGAGGTGCACCGGCATCCATCGTCCGTAGGTCCAAGGCGTCAGTACCGTGTTGAGTCCGGGAAGCAGCAACATGGCTGCAAGCAGAACCCCAATGCCGTTGGCAATCACTAGCCATAGCAGGCTGTGCCATACAGCGGCGGCGATTGCCTCCCTGGACTGCCGCGGGACCGCGGAGCGAGCAGGCGAGGTTACGACCGGCACTTCGGCGGATAAGCTGGCGAGATCAGGAAGAACGAGGCTCATGGATTTTTCCGTCGTACATGTCGAGCATGCGGTGGCAACGGGACGCGAGCGTGCGGTCGTGGGTCGCCATTACCAGCGTGACGCTCTCCTTTTCTGCAATTTCCAGCAGCAGCGCAAAGACGGAAGCGCTGGTGTGGGCATCCAGCGATCCGGTCGGTTCATCTGCCAGCAGAACCTTCGGCCGATTCATCAACGCCCGGCAAAGCGCGGTTCGCTGTCGCTCCCCGCCGGAAAGCTTTTGGATGCGCTGGTGCAGCCGGTGGCTCAGGCCAGTCCGGTCTGTGAGCTCATGCAAGCGCTCCATCGCCAGCTTACGAGGCGTGCCAGCTGCGACGCTGGGAATCAGGCAGTTCTCCTCCAGCGTCAAATCCGGAATCAGGTTATGCAGTTGAAAGACAAAACCCACTTGGTGCCGAAGCAGACTGAGAGGGTTCGAGCGCGGTCGCAGTTCAACCTCATGGACGAAGACGCGTCCGGTGTCGGGCGTGTCGAGTCCTCCAAGCAAGTGAAGCAGCGTGCTTTTACCGCAACCGGAAGGTCCGCACAGCGCCACGGTTTCGCCCTTGAAAGCCATGAAATCAACACCCTTCAGGACGGCAATGGCGCCCTCGTCGTAGTTCTTGGTCACCTTGTCTGCTCGAACCACGACGGGACGCTCTCCTACGCGATTGCCGGTATGGATACTTTCGATCACTCGAAGCGCAGCGCCTCCACCGCACGAATCCGCATGGCATACCACGCGGGGTAGAAGGCGCCGGCGATCCCGGTGAGCAACGCCAACAGGATCACGGCGAGAACGACCGGAAGCTGAATCGTCGTGTCGACATAGCCGTGCAGCGCGGGTATGTGCTTCAGCAGCACGAGAAACGCCGCGCCAACGGTGAGTCCAAGCACGGCGCCCAGGACCGAAACCACGGCCGATTCGCCAAAAATCATGGAAGCAATCTGGGTGTTGGAGAACCCGTTCACGCGCAAGATCGCGATCTCGCGAATACGCGTAAACACCGACATAATCATCGTATTGGCCACGCCCAAACCGCCAAGCAGAAGGCCGCATCCGCCGACGGCCCACGCCGTCGCCTTGAGAATCTTGAACTGAGAGTAGGTGCGGGTAAACTCCTGATCTTCCAGGGCGACCAAATCAGGGAAATGCGCCTTCACCTGCTGCTTGAACGCGGCCGCTTCGTCTTTTTGCCGCAGCTTGACGGTGATGACCGAGGAACCTTCCTTGTGGAAGAACTCCTGGGCAGACGCCAAGGGCATAAATACCCCGCCGTCCTCAAAGCCGTTCGCGGTCTTGATAATGCCGACAACCTGGAACTGCCCATGCCCGATCTGCACCGGCTTACCGAGACTCGCATGCAGAAACTCGGCGGCGCGATCGCCGAGCACAACGCCGTCCGACCGCAGCACGAAATTTCCCGGACGGCCCTTGACCCATGTGGCTTTTCTGAGGCGCGCGTCACTTTCTGTAATGCCGAAGCAGGTGATGATCGGGTGATCGGCGCTCGAAACTACGCCAAACAAGACAGGGTCGGCGTGCTGCACGCTCGCCCACGTCTTGATCTGCTGCAGGGCCGCGGGAGGCACGTCGCTAAAGAAGAGGTCCGAAATGTTCCGTTCGAAGACAATCATCTCGCTATCGCTGGACAGAATGCCGGAAAACATGGCCACGGCGCCTTGCAGGACCGTAACTACGGTCAGCATGGCGGCCACACTGAAGGCGATGCCTGCGATGCTGATCCCGGAGCGGATACGATGGCGCAGCAGATTGGTGCGGATGAGGCTGAGAAAGATCATCCGCCACCCACGCCCACGGCGTGTACCGCCGGTTGCACCACCCGGAGAGCTTCCTGGCTCAACTCATCCCGGACGGACTCGAGAAATCTCATCGCCGGGCGCGCTCGCACCAGCCTGGCGGTGACACGATCTCCCACGCGCACAAACCGAGTAAGGCGCTGAGCGGCCGCGTCGGTTCCAAGCACCAAAGCCATGTTGGGCCGATCCAACAGCTGGTCGCGTGAGGTTGTCTTGCCCGAGGCGGCAGATTGCTCCAGCACATCTTTTAGATCGTCGACGATCTGGTAGCTCAGCCCCCAAAAAATCGCGATGCGATCCAGCAGCTGCAGCTCGCGTTCTGGCGCGTTGCCCAGCATCGCCGGCAACACCAGCGTCAAACGAAACAGCGGAACGGTCTTGCGAAGCGCGATTGCCCGCGTGCTTTGCCATGTGTGCGACCGGCCAGCGTGGTGCAGGTCCATACTTTGCCCATTGACCAAGCCGTCGACGCCCAGGTAGCGCTCCAGAAAGGCCAATGCCCTTGCTCTGCACTCGGGAACACACTCCGCCACAGCCTTCCACACTAGCGCATATGCCCTGTTAATCAGCGCCAGGGCGGAAAGCACGGCGCTTGCCTCGCCAAATTCGACATAAACGCACGGTCGCCCACGCCGTTCCACGGCATGATCCATAGAGGGCAGGTCGTCAAACAAAAGGGAAGCCGTGTGGAAATATTCCAGTGCGATCGCCAGTTCAGTCGCGTGCTCCAGGGCGAATCCGTAGGCCAGCGAAACGCCAAGCACCACCTGCGGCCGAACGAGGCTGCCCGGATTGTGAAGAATGGACACAAGCGCAGCCCCGAGTTCCGGCTCAGTATCAGCCGGCAGCGGCAGGTACTGAGTGTATGCCTCCTTGAATCGTTGCCGTTCTTGCTCCGTCATCATGCCTCAAAAGAACGCCGCGCGCGGCGATACATAAGAGATGACCGGTGACCAAGCCGTGATCTCAATATTTTTGACTTCGTTTGGAAGCATTGGGTAGCGCCTGATTCCCCTCCGAACACCAGCACACCGCGGCCCTACCGGCTACGGACTTGCCGATAGTTCGCCGGCAGCTTCCCCAAAAGCGAACGGCGCTGCTGATGCTTACATAAGGTCCGTAATAGGGGTCAAAACCTATTCCTGATTTGAACCGTGCCTAGCTGCTAGTACCTGGCGAAGGTCGATGATCCAGGTGACCATGCTTTTCCTGTTCGGATGTACTACGAGACTGCTGAACTGGAGAGCATTACTGATTCGCAACTCATCGTCAGCCGGATTCGCCTTATGCGGCGGCCCATGCCGCCGCTCCTGGAACTGTGGCGAGAGCAGCACCTCGAAGGACAGGAACAAGCAGTTCTGAGCTTCGAAAATACCTGCCCTGCTGCTGTTCTGGTGTCGCTTTTCGCGAGTGCAGACACCCTCGTTTAAGCAAGGCCGTGCGGCTCAGGCGTGTGGCATAGAACATTATGATGCGTGACGTTCAACCAGTCAGACCCTGTAAGAGTCTGACTGGTTGCTTTTCTTCTTGGGGAGAGGTCGTAAACAGTACATCTATCGCGGGTTAGGGAACGGCTACTTAATGCTCAATGAGGTAGATTAGAAGCTCCATTGCTGCCACGCATTGCCATTATACGGATACTGATCAATATCCGTACCAGCGGTCTTGGATTGCCTGTCATCGTCCAGCGCCTGACCACTGTTCACGTTGGTCACTTCGTAGTAACCTCCCGCGACAGCTGTAATTTTCCACTGCTGCCAAGGATTGCCGTTATACGGGTTTTGGTCAACCAGCGCGCTGTTCAACTTAGAGCCTCCGGTCACCTCAAGCGCCTGACCGCTTGACGCATTCACAAGAGAAACTATGTTGTTACCCAAATTCGTGAGTACCCACTTTTGATTGCTGCCGCCATTTGCGGTCCACTGCACCATCACTTTACTTTGTGTCGTTGAAGATCCAGGATCGTCGATGAGCATGCCGCTATATCTGTTCGTGATGGTATAGGTTCCATTCGCAATAAGAGTTGTTCCCGGACCGGTACTCTGCAGCAGGCCATACACAGCCACCTGCCCAGAATCAGTGCCGACGTACACCTTTCCATTCGCGATCGTTGGAGCGCAGAACTTCGCGTATTGCCCATAGCCATCGCGTGAAGGATTCTGTGTCGTACTCCATAGGAGGTTCGATAGATTAGCGGCATCGTAGGCGAAGAGGTTGCCACCGACGGTCGTATGATCAGGGTCACCGGAAGGTGCAGTTGCCCAAACGATTCCAGAGCCCGCCGTGGTCCCATTCGAAGAAACGGAGACCGAGCCGCTGGTTTGGCCACTTCCCGTCGCGTAAGCTCCTTGCGAACTAGGTGATGTTGAGAAACGACCTCCCGAAAATGTGAACGCTTTCAACTGTTCACTTACACCCCAGAGGTAGAGAGTGTTATTCCAGAATGCCGGCGAGCCCCACAAGCCATTATCTGCCTTGAACTCCTGCACCACCTGATCTGCGGTCGTGTTCAGCTTTCCCATGTTCTTCGTGTCGACGACATAAAGCGTTCCACCTTTGCTGCCGCCGCCGATATAGCTTGTGCCGGGGATTGCGAACGCGCCGGTAGACCCCAGATCACGATCACCCTGATTGAGAGAATCGTAATTGTTGGGCTTGAAGTAATCGCCAACGGTCAAGGATGACCCGCTTGGCACTAATTTCAAGAAGCTCTCTCCATAGTCGAGGGGCGAATTCTCCGTAGCTAGGCTGCTATTGGAGGTGATTAAATAGAGGTTGTTCGAAGAGTCAGCAACAAGACCTTGACCGCCCATCCAGATTGCACCTTCTCCGCCGTTCGGCGTGACGTTGAAGACCTGAACCTGCTGCAACGTTCCTGCTTGATATCCCAGCAACCAGCCGTGGTAAGGATCGTGATCTTCATGCGAGGCGAACGCCAGGTAAACGACTCCATTGACTAACGTCAGCGCGGCTCGTTGATTCTCCTGAGACGCAGTAAAGGGAATACTCCCTCCGCTGCTCATAGCGCCGGACCCGCTGGACGAAGCCGTTATCTCAACTGGACCGCCAAACTTTTCGGCCCCGGTGGTAATGTCAAGGGCATGAAGACGGAAGAGTTGAACACTGGATTCATAGGTTTTTGCCACCACGTACATGGTTCCGCTACTTGGGTCGATCACTGGCGTGCTGATGATACCGACCTCTACCTGAATGTTTGGCGTACCGATGACCGAACTGGGAACCGGAGTTCCAAGCGAAACTCGCCAGTATTGTTGCCCGCAATCCGCGTCGAACGCATAAACGCTATCATGCGCGGTAGCCACGTACACGACATTGCGCAACCCTTGGGTAGGGATATTAACGCCCGAAGCATACAATGGCTGTGCATAGGTGAAACCGTCAATCGGCAACGAGAAAAGTTTGCCGAAGGAACTACTACGCACATTGGATGTAGTGAGCGTTGTCTCATTAGGGTTCGCGCCGGACCGGGCTAGGTCGTTGTGCTGCGTCAGAACATTGACAGTCTGACTCGACGCCGTTTTCAGGCCCGCTGATAGAACGACCCCCAACACGAACGTGATCTTTTCTGCATGGGCCATAAACAGGTTGTTACCGGTCTTCCTGGAGGTTCCGGAAAGGCTTGTCGCTACCACGCGCTTCTTCATTCGCCACCTCTATCTTCGTGCTTTAATCACTCTACTCCTCTCGCTACCTATCTCGCTCTCGCTCACTCACGTGAACTCCACTCCTCGTGTCGGGTGGTTATGGAGCCCGTTTCATCCTCGTCTTCCAGTGCCCGGCAATGACTCATACCCTTCTTAAAACGGTCGTTTCAGAAAGTACATGTCCTGGGCTCAACTAATGGGCACTCGGCAGAGCGTCCACGCTGAAGCGCCCTGGGTCACATAAGAGCACCGCGAGAGACCCGCAGAGACACAGAACGCAGACTTCTCCAGGGTCTGCTCCTTCGCCGAAGAACTGACCTCCGTGGACAAAATCCAGGCCACGAAGATGTTGAAGAAGATAAAGCCCGCAATCAAGCAAAGGGCAGCGAGCGCGTCCGACGCGCTGGCGATCGATAAACTCAGGCGGACACCCAAGTGGAACGGATCGGGAAAGTTCTGTGCCATACGGTTGCAGCTGGTGATCTTCTCCACCCATGCTTTAGAAACAGGCCGTCTTTGAGGTAGTGAACTCGTGCAATGCGATCTCCACGCTCTGGCCTGTGGGCGCGACACCCATCACCTCCCCGAGATGCGTGCCTATGATGCTGGCGCACACCGGCCCGGCCTGGAGACCCGAAGATCTTATGGACTACGATCTTCCTATCCGGGAACGCTGGCAGGAAGACCGATGTGATCAGATTTTTAAGGCCATCCGGTCCCGGCCTTTGACCGGGCGCGCGAGAGGAATATCTTGCCAATTCGGCGCACAGACGCTATCGAGCAGATCGGGGTTGTGATCCGTGAAGGCCTGGTACAGCGTTGTGATCGCCCGGATCTCCTGCTCGGTGAGCGTGGAGGATGGTAAGGTCGTGGATTCTGGCATGGTGCTCCTTTCTGTTGCTGTAGAAGTGCGGTCGTGCCCGCGGCAGGCCCGCGTTCTTTCAGCTCGCGGCGTACGATTTGTGGTGAGCAGGTCTTCCAGGCCGATGCGGCGTAAAAACTCGGCGCGGATCCGGTCGGCGACCCCGCCCACCACCTCGCCACCCTCCTGAGCAGGGTCCACGTAAACGCGGAATGGTCGCTGACCTTCTCTGAAGATCGAGCTGATTGCCGCGTCGGCAGACCTTTCCGACGTGACGTCGAGCTGGATGGCATGCAGCTCCATGCTTCGCTCTTTCTGAAACTGCTCGAGCCCCTCCACGCATCTACGCCAAGCCGATCTCAATCTCCTTATGGTGTTCACCGTTTTGGCGGAGGAACGAAACGTCTCTCGGACGGCCGAGCGCATTCTGCTAAGCCAGCCGGCTGTTACGCGCGCACTGCAAAGATTGCGCGAAATGTTCACGACGACTTGCTAGTGCGGGTATCGAAAATTATGAACTCACGCCCAAGGGCGAGAAGCCCCTTCAAGAGGTCGTGTCCGTGCTGCCCCGCATCGACCGGATGCTCGCGGGCGGCGACTTCCGCCCACGTGATGAGCCAGCCCACTTCCGTCTTGTGGGTACCGACTTTGCTGCGCACAGCATCGTTGTGCCACTTGCAAAGCACTTTCTGAGCGCAGGCAACGACCTCTCCTTCGACATCGTTCCACTCACCGACGGCGCATTCGACACAATGGATCGGGGCCGGATCGATCTCTTGCTACATGCAGACGACGGCAATGTCCCATCCCATCTTTGCCGCGAAGTTCTCTTTGAGGAAGATTTCGTTTATGTTATAGCGAAGAACAGCTCTCACAGCGATCACCCGACGCTGGAACAATATTTGGAAGCACGTCATGTGATGTGGCGATCCTGGATGGATTGCAAAATGATATATGAACGCCTCTACCATTCCATCCGCGAGCAGGTACAAGACTGCGTGGCATTGTTCGTGGCAGAAACTTCAGCCACATCGTCTTTCCAAGAACCATGTTCGAAGCAAGTGTGGAGAACGCCGATCCCGCGCGAGTTACAGGGAAGTTTCCTCTTGGGTGGTCTTGATCGGTCTTGCCTTATCCTGTGCCTCTTGTATTAGAACATTTCTTTTTGTGAGTAAGTGCGCCCGTTCTGAGGTTACCCAAGTCTGGTGCTGTTGAAGTTGCGTGGTGGCGCGATCGAGCTCGGGATTGAGGGCGGCCGGTGCAGGGCCGCCGGGGACATTGCGGATGGCGATAAAGTGCTTTGGGTCTAGGGCCTCGGTGAGGTCTGCAAGTGTGACGGGGAGGCCTGCGGTAACGGCCTCGGTAAAGATGGTGAGCGCGAGTTGGGCTGGGTCGTCGCTGTTGGCGCGTTGTACGGCGGCACTGACCATGCGGTGTGCCTGACCGCTGCTGACGCCGGTGCGGCGGACGAGGGTGTCGGCAAGCTCGGTCACAGTGAGAAAGCTGCCGTGGGCGCGTTCGCGCATGCGGTCAAGGTGGAATATGGCTTCGCTGAGAATGCCGGCGAGCAGGATTGTGGCGTGTTGCGCGTCGGTGAAGGCGAGAGCGACAAGGGGCTGCAGCGCGTCCTCGCCGTCGTTGGCGTCCGCGAATGGGGTATTGTGGAGGGTGCCGAGCACGGCTTGTGCCTGGTAGAGGGCGCGCGAGGCGAGGACACGCACGTGCTCGAGAGGCACGGGGTTGCGCTTTTGCGGCATGATGCTGCTGATCTGCACGTAGCCATCGGAAAGGCGCAAGTAGCCGAATTCGGCCGTAGACCAGAGGAGTAACTCCTGCGTGAAGCGGCCGAGGGAGAGCATGGCCAGGGCGAGGACGCTTGCGGCTTCGGCGACGTAGTCGACCGAGGCGATAGCACCGTAGCTGTTGATGACAAGGCCGCGGAAGCCGAGCCGCTCGGCGGTGTTGTGACGATCGATAGGAAAGCCTGTGGTGGTGATGGCGCAGGCACCCAGCGGAGACCGGTTCACGCGCTTGTAGCAGGCGCAAAGCCGCTCTGTGTCGCGCTCGAGCACCTCGACATAGGCCATCAGGAAGTGACCCAGCGTTGTGGGTTGCGCGGGCTGGCCGTGCGTGTAAGCAGGCATGATCGCGTCCCGGTGCTGGGTTGCAAGGCTGAGCAGCACGGAACGAAGCTGTGCGTTGGTCTCGACGGCCTCGAGCAGGCGTTCGCGCAGAACCATGCGGTACATGGTGAGATCGAGATCGTTGCGGGAGCGAGCGGTGTGGATGCGACCGGCAAGGTCTGGGCCGATCGCTTTCGCGAGATGCTGCTGCACCAAAAAAAATAGGTCTTCGACCGAGCCGTCGTACTGGGTCGCAAGGAGCACTTCCTGGTCTAAATCCAGGATGGCGCGCAAGCAAGCAGCCATTTGGGTTTTAGAAAGAATAGCCTGCTCGCCGAGCATGAGGACGTGGGCAAGATCGATGGCGAGCAGCGAGGGAAGAAGCAGCCGCTGGGCGTCCGTGAAGATATGGCGGAGAACCGTGTCGCGGTACACGGGCGCGGGAAAAGCGGACGTGGGCAGCGGCACAGAGATTCCTTTCTGCAGAGAAAACCTTTGGTTGAAGCCCGGCCTGCAAGAAGGCTTTGGATGCAAGGCTCCTTGCTGCCCGAGCAAGTTAAAAGTCGATACGCGCACCGAACTGAAGAATGCGCGCTTCCAGAAGCGTACTTGTTGGCACGAGGGTGGGTTGGCCGGTAATGGCACCGGTTGCGTTGACCGTGGCCGTGGAATTGATGGTGGTGACGTTGCTGCGATTGAGCAGGTTATTGGCCTCAACGAAGATCTGGGGCTTGACGCGCTCGGCGATGGTGGCGAAGGTGCGCGTATAACGGAAGTCGGCTTGCACGATCACGGGCGCGCGCAGAGTGTTGCGCCCGACGAACAAGGGCCTCTGCTGGCCGACGGAGGTGGTGTCATTGTTGAGGTTCGCACCGGTGGTTTCGTTCTGTGCGTCACCTGAAGTGGCATTGACGAGGAGGGCGAGATTGTTGTCGTTGCAGAAGCCGCGCAGGTATTTGCTAGTGAAGTTGGTGGTTGGCTGATAGACGGTAGAGGTGTTGAAGCCAACAGGCCGGTTAACGGAGCTGTTGCCGCGGCCACGCTTGGGATTGCTGGGGTCTTCGATGAAATTGGAGAACTCGTAGCTGTTCGCCTCGGGGGTATCGTCAATGGCATGGGACCAGGTGAAGTTGGCCGAGGAGGTGAGACCGCCGGCAAAGCGGTGCGTGTAGCTGGCGATCAGGGCGTTGTAGCTGGAGTTATTGCCCATGTCGATCAGATCAATATTGTTGAAGGCGGGATTGGCGCGCGTGTTGGCGTTTCTAGCTGTGCTGTACACCGGACGGCCGTCGGCCAGAAAGCTGATCGGATTGATTAGGTTGCCGTTACGAAGAAATTGCAAGTTGCGGCCATTGCTGAGTACGTACCCGAGCCGAAGCGAATCGTTTCGAGCAAGCTGCTGTTCAACCTGTGCATTCAGGTTCCAGGTGTACTCATTTTTGAATCGGGCGGTGACCTCATAAGGGGTCGGTGTAGGAAATTGTGCTTGGTTTGCGGCGCTGAAGTCCCCGGGGAAGGCGACGCCGGAGGTTGGCCCGAGCGTTGCGATCAGATTGCCGGTATTGGTAAGTCCGTTGGAGTAGAGAGGGTTGTAGTAGGTGTTGGTCGGGGTGGACTCGTAGTACATGCCACCGCTCAAGCGAAGCACCAGGCCGGGGTTGACGTTGTAGGCGAGCCCAAGGCGCGGCGCGAAGTTGGCTAGCGGGATGCGAAAGGAACGGGTTTCAGCAAGGGGTGCGTTGGCGAGACCGGCGGGCGAGCGGTACTGGTCGTAGCGCAGCCCGTAGGTAGCCGAAAGTTTGGGCGAAATCTGCCAGGTGTCCTGGGCGAAGAGGCCGAAGAAGATAGTTTGGTAGCCGGCCCCGGGGTGGCCAACCGACGCTGTCAGGCTGCTGTAGGAGAACGGATTGGTGCCGTTCTTGGCCGCGGCATAGGCCGCGATCGAGGGGAAGTTGTACTGGACATACACGTCCGCCAGCTGCGTATCGTTGTTCTTTTGAAAGCTCACGCCGAACTTCAGGGCGTGCTTGCCGCGAACAAGCGAGAGATTGTCGTTGAAGGACGGGACCTTTTCCTGGAACTTATCGCCGACGCTGTTGGAACCACCGAAGTTTGCGCCGGAGTAGGCGACCTTGGTGGTCGGGTCGGTCGAGGCGGAGATGCTGATCAGCGGGCCTGTGCCGGTGGCGATGCCGGCGAAGTGCTGCTCGTTGCGGTAGGGCCAGGAGCCGCGAAACTCATTGAGCAGGTTGGGCGTGATTGTGCTGACCAGCTGCGCGCCGATGATGTGGGCGCGATCCTGGAAGTCGGCTTCCGCGCTGAGCGCGTACAGGCCGCCGACATCCGTGTTGAATGGGTAATTGTTGCGGAAGTAGTTGTAACGGATAAAGCCGTTGTTCTTGCTGTTTAGGACGAAGTCGCCTCGCACGTCGACCCACTGCGTCCGTTGGACCTGGGGTGCGGTCTCAAAGTCGCTGGACGGCTCACCCAGGGCACCGAGTGCATTGATAGTGGCCGTGTTAACCGTGTTGGCTTGTGGGTTGCCACGCTTGAGGTGCTCATAGGCGCCGAAGAGAAAGAACCGATCGTGGACGACGGGCCCGCCGAGGCGGCCGACAACGTCGTCAACGTGAAGATCTGGTTTGGGTCTATACCCGGGCGTGCCAGGGGTGCAGTTCTGCAAGATGGGGCAGCTGCTCGCTGCCTTCGGCCGCCAAATGTATTGCGCGGAGCCGTGAGGATGGTTGGTGCCCGTGGGCGTGATGACGTTATAGATGATCCCGGCCGTGTTACCGAACTCCGGAGAGAAGCCGTTACTGATGGTCTGCACAGTGTCGGTGTAGCTGTCGCTGATGGCAAACAGGCGAAGACCGTAACGATCGGACTCTGTATCCACCATGCCGTCGAGCTGGTAGTTGACCCGATCCACAAGACCGTTAGTATTAATGGTGCGAGGGATGCCATTTTCGGGGTTGGGATGTCCTGTCACTCCAGGTTGGAAAAGGATGAAGTTATAAGGATTGCGCGAGGTGAGCGGAAGGTTCTGCGTCTCTTGGGAGCTGATGGTGCGGGCAAGGTCGGTACGGGTGACCTCCAGCAGAGGAGCCTCGCCCGAGACCTCGACGGTGGTCGCCACCGAACCCGCCTTGAGGGTTTCATTCAGGGTCAGATCGGTGCCGGCGTCGAGGTGGATGCCGGTTTGCGTGAGTGGTGCAAAGGACGGAGCAGTCGCTGTGACCGTGTAGTCGCCCAATGGGAGATCCGGCGCCACATAGAGGCCATCACTGTTGGTGTTCAGGTTGCGGGTGAAGCCGTTTCCGACGTTTTTGATCGTGACCATGACGCCTGGCACAGGGGCACCCGTGGCGTCGGTGATCTCACCCCGCAGGGTGCCATTGATCGAGTTGGCCTGGCCCAGCAGAGCGGGCACGGGGGCGAGTAGGAAAGCGAGAGGAAGAAACTTCTTCAAAACGGACCTCCAGAAGTTCAGGCTCGGGTGTTTCGCGAGCGGTGGGGCTTCGGGGTGGAGTGCATAACCGGAAAACTACGAAGCGGCACTATGGGCTTCCGCTGGGATCGGGAGGGCACCATGGACGGAGCAACTGCGGGTAGGGGTCAACAGAGTAGGTAGGCCTCCACGGCCGACAACGACAGGGCTATTGCGCCCGAAAGTTGTGCCTCCGTGCCCAGCGAGGACATAAGCAGAACCGGGTGCGCCAACTCGTTCTCATGCAGGAACGTCTCAGTGGCCGCGCGTAGGGTACGATGTGCGCCGACGCCTCCGCCCAGAACGACCACTTCGGGGTTAAAGAGCAGCGATAGGGTGACGATGGCATCGGCCAGCAAGCGCGCCGTAACCGTTGTGACTTCCATTGCCAGTGGATTGCCCCCGGCCGCTAGATCAAAGATCTCCGATGCATGAAGCCGGTGAAGGTTTTGCTCTGTGTGCACGTTGGAATGGCGCAATGCAGTGCGCCACCGTGCTTCGATGCCGGTGCCACCGATGGTTCGTTCTAGCTGCCCGCTAGCCTGAAGCCGAACTTGTTCTCGCGGTAGGCCCTGCACCGGCAGGTACCCGATCTCGCCGGCTGACCAGCCGACGCCATGGTAAAGCGACCCTCGAAGGAAGATGCCGGCGCCCACCCCCGTGCCCATGGCGATGAAGAGGAAATTCTGGGCGTCCTGTGCCTGTCCCGCAGCATGCTCGCCGACGGCAGCCAGATTGACGTCGTTCTCGACCGTGCACGGAATCCGCATCGTCCGTTTCACCAGCGCGGCCAGGGGGCAGTGGGTCCAGCCCTCGAGGTTGGGCGCCGCAAGCACGACTCCTCGGTCTACATCGGTAATACCGGGCGCGCCGACTGTGAGATGCAACACGCGGAGCCGCAACCCCGACTGCTGGGCCATCGCACGCAACCCCATTTGCATGAGGGCGACAACGGCCTCGGGGGTCTTTTGATCGGCGCTGAGGCGGGTCGCCCAGTGCGACACCGCGGTGCCGTTCAGATCGGCCAGGACCATGCGTAAGCGCGTGCCGCCCACATCGGCCCCGGCCACCAGACCGCGCCGACGATTGAGATGGATGAGGCTAGGCGGACGCCCGCCCGAACTTTCGCCGTCACCCGCGATGGTGACCAGGCCAAGCGTGCGAAGATGACTCACGGAGACCGAAACCGTCGTGGCAGAAAGGCCAGACTCACGGACTAGCTCTGCCTTGGAGCAGGGATTCCGCTGGCGAAGAAGACGGAGCAGCAAGCGGCAGTTCGCCTCGCGCAGATGCGCAGGCCGCGCCGCCTCCGCGCCATGCAGCCGCGGCGGCCGTATCGCGCTGTGTTGAGCGGTCGAACGACGTGTCGACTTGGGAATCCGGTTTGCCAAAGGCGGTTGCTCACTTTATACGGGAAGTGTAAAAAGTCAGCAAGCTGTTTCTGGCTAATGATCATGTGGCAAAGCACGATGGTCTTGCCCCTCATAGTCGTTACTGCGGTAATCATGCACATGGCCAGGTGTTGTCGCCCAGCGGCGACCTGTTTCTTGCGTGTCAATGAGTGACTATGAGGGTACTTCCAGGAGCGTTCTTGTCCACTCGTACCGACTACTCGGGTGATCGATTATCTTAGACCGTAGTGTAATCTGCGGACCGAGCGTCCGATGCGACTTTTATACGGCGCAGTAACTCGGTGTTTTCCGGAAGGAGCGTCCAACGCAGGCTTCGCGCAGTACGACGACGGCTCACCTTATTCCCGCTCCTTTCACGAGCGTTCTGTCTTGTTGAGCGGCTTTGTAGATTTGATGTCGCAACCATTTCTTTCACGGTCCCGGAGTCGCTGCTTGCACCCGAGGTAGCGTTCGGTCGTCTGAACGGATACGTGACCGAGGAGGAACTGGACCCGTTCCAGCCCCCTCTGGCCTAACGACGAAGGCGTACGCAGGTCTGACGAAGATCAAGTGGCGCGACCGTACCGAAGCCGCAGTTCGCTGTTCTTACATCGAAGATACGAAGGGCGGGAGAGACCAACGAGGCGTTTGTCTCCATACGTGAGCTATTCCCTCGAAGGTCTTCTGAATACACCGTCTTCGAGTCGTCAGAACCGTCTCAGGACCACGCAGCTCCCAAGCTGGCGATTTCGCGAAGGTCTGGTCCGAATACGTGGAACTGCTGCACGGAGCTTCCGCCTCGAAAGCTGAACCGGACAGCAGTGGGCAGGATAAGAGTTTTGATTTGGCGCGATCCGCCTTTTCGGGCCTGACCGCTGCTTACAGGCTTGATGATGCCAAGTGAGATCTTCTTCACAGCTGGCGAAGCTTTGAGCATCTGCACGAACGGTAAAGCGGCCTCAATGATCGTCGTGTGACGCATGTTGAATTTAGGACCGCGAAGTAAGCCCTGTTTAGCCATTACCTATGTCTCTCCTTCCATCGATGTGATGCTCGGCATTTGGGTGTGAGATGCGAAGACATACAGGGTCGGCCGGTTCTAACCCTCCCCCAAGCACCACCGCTATGGACAGAAGCAACCCTCCCAAGATCCCTCACAGGCCAGCCTTCGCTGGCCTTTTCTTTTTGCTCATTCGCTCACTTCAGGAGACCCCCCATGGAGACCGTGAAGAAGGGCCGCGAGACCGACAATGCCTGCTCCAAAGCCTCCAAACGCACGGTGCAGGTGCTCCGCAAGCCGGGAGCGTCGCCGTTGCTCTTCGGCAAATACTTGATGGAGTCGACGGCATTCATCACCCCTCGAAAACATCTCCGACCAGCTGCCCTCCTACCAGGAGACCGTGCTCTCGGTTCCCATGGACCCTGAGCTCGCCAAAGCCTACAAGAAGGTAGAGGAGGACATCGACGCGGCTGGCCAACCGTGTGCCCGGTCAACCCATCTACGACAGCGGCGGCATCAATGGATGGACGAATCCACTCGCCTGACGGCAGCAGTTTCTCCTGTTATGTCACGACCTCATAGAAAACGGAAGCAAGCCTGCTTCGCTGCTGTGGAGCTGGCGAACCCGAGGTGCTGCAGCGCTTGGTTCTAGACCAGAACTCATAAACAAACTGCGCCTTCCGTAGCTCCACGAAACATCAGAGATACCGTCGGTTATTGGACACGAGAGTGAGACGCTTTTACGTTTGCGCCATAGCTGACGACATAATGTCAGCGGAGGTGCAAATGCAGCGCTCCTCTCTCTTTGCAGCCGGCACCTAATCATGGCAAACAGGATCTGTGGGCACTAGGCGTTGTCGCAGGTACGGAGTCTGTCAGGCCTTAAAGTAATCCGTGGAGTGCTTTAGCTCTGCATCGATTTGGGCCGCGTCGGCTGTCATCCAAATCTTCTGCAACTGCGGAGAGATCGATTGAGTTTTGAGAATCCCAAGCACCACAAGCGCCGGATGGTGGTCAGCGCGATCATGATGCCTGTTTCGTTCGGGCGCTCAACAGTTCGTGAAAGCTAGAACGGTGCGCTACGAATACGGCGAGCCAAAGCAAAGAAACCACGATGGCTGCTCCAGAGCCCTCCGTTTCCAGGGTGGCGTGGTAAAGCAAGATGTTGAAGATGATCGCGGCTAAAATTGTTAGCGCTAAGGCCACAAAGCGATTAAGAAGCAGCAGCACGCCCGCGATGCCTTGAAGCAGGGCAACCCCCATCATATAGTGCGAGTTGAGGAGAGCCTCCATGTACTGCCTCGCCAGAAGCAGAGTAGGTAAAGGATGGTGAGCGAAATGCAGAAATCCGTTGAGGCCTCCCATCGTCATCAAGAAGCCGAGTATATAGCGAGCTATGGTTAAGAGTATGCGTTTGATCGTTGACCGAAGATCTGATGTCACCTCAGCCTCTTCGGGCTTGAGCACAGTGGACTTCTGCGTGGTTTCCATCGTTCAAACGTATTTCGTCCTGCATCGAAGGGCGGTCAGGGACGGTATGGATTTGTAGCCGGGCACATAATATTCTGGGTAGGAGCTTCGGCGCGCCGCACCCTACACTTGCTTACAGGAACACACGATGTCTGACCGCATCGCGTCAGCTCGCGAACTAGTGTAGGACCATGAAGGTTCTACAAGGGTACGAAGAGTTAACAGATCGGCAGATCAAGCTGGTAACCGATGAATGCGCTTCACTTAGAACTCCTGTCCTTGCAGGGGTGCGGTGGCAGTCATCTTGCTTGTCGGTAGCTCTACTCTGCAGCCTTCCTGTGTGCGTCGTCGTGACTTCTGCGACGGGGAATGCTCAGCAACGGTCCGATACGGCGATGGTGACAAGCAGCAGCCTGCCGGAGGCACCGCAACCCCAATCAGATCAGCATGGCGCTTCGTCAACTGAGCGTACAGAAGAACCGGGAACCATCTCAGGCACCATGCTTGACCTTAACGGGGCGCGCGTTGTCGGGGCCCGGGTGACGTTGGATCTCCCGAATGGTGTCCAAGTCCGCACGACGCTGTCGAAGGAAGACGGTGTCTTTGTCTTCACGGCTGTTCCCCCGGGCTCTTATGTGGTCGTGATCAATGCTGAAGGGATGGAGCCGTACACCTCTGCTGCTATCGTCTTAACGGCCGGGCAAACCTATGACGTTCCGAGGAAACTGTTAGCGATCGCATCGGCAAATACAACTGTGGAGGTCCGTCCGGCCGATGTAGTCGCTGCGGAGCAGATCAAGGCGGAAGAAAAGCAGCGCTTGTTCGGAATCATACCCGACTTCTACACCAGCTACGTCTACGATGCGGTCCCGCTCACGAGCAAACAGAAGTACAGATTGGCTTTCCGGGATACATTCGACCCGGCTCGGGTGGTCGGCAGTGGTGTTGCAGCGGGCATCCAACAAGCCAACAACAGCTTTGCCGGTTATGGGCAAGGCGCTGCGGGCTACGGTAAGCGGTTTGCGGCTGTATACGGCGACGGTCTGACCAGCGATCTTCTCAGCCATGCCGTGCTGCCTTCTCTGTTTCACCAGGATCCCCGGTACTTCTACCAGGGTTCCGGCACGGCGAGATCCCGGCTGATTCATGCGATCTCCTTCGCTGTCGTTACGCGGAGTGACTCAGGGGGGGTTGCCCCGAACTACTCCTATCTGGGCGGCGACATCGGTTCGGGGCTGTTGTCAAATCTCTATTATCCCCATGCGGATCGTGGCGTAGGCTTGGTTTTCACCAATGCATTGATCGGCATCGGTGGGCGGGCGGGCGGCAATATCGTTCGGGAGTTTTTCGCCAAGAAGGTTACGACTAACGTGCCCGCGGGAGGAAAACCCTGATCGAACAACCCTTGCTCGCCATGAATTTGCGCGCAACTCCCTACCCGCATGTCTCCTTTGCACGAGGGCTCTCGAAGTAAGATTTCGGGTAGACACGAACAAGTCGACCCTTGGATCACTGTCGACCGAAATGTCATTAAAGGATTGCTATGGTGGAGGGCCTCTTACGTCGATCTGCGGCCGTTGTGAGACGGGTTCCGAGGTCGTGGTTTTTCTTCAAGATCTTTGGCTGGTTTTGGCTTACGACGATAGCGGTCCATGTCGCGTTCACTGTTGGAAGTACGCTCACCGGGATTCATGTTGTTCCCCAGGGAAATATGTACGCCACCGTCGCCCCGTTGCTGGCAGCCGAAGCTGTTGACACGTACGAGACCGGAGGAAAGTCGGCATTCCTGCAGTTCTCTGAACACAATTTCAACCCGAATCAGGGAACGCTCTTTTTGCTTGATGGGTTTTATTCAGATGTGCTCTCGAGACCCATCCCTGCGAACGGGGTCCGCGTTGCGAAGGAGGCGCGGCTGGGAAAGCTAGCCATCTTCGGGCCGCATCTGGCGGCGTACAAGTATCTTGGCCGCTCCGGTCGTCCGTATGTCCTGCTGCTCGCAATGCGTGAAGGCCCCGGTCAAATTAGAGAAGTTTGGGGTCTTTCCGCGTTTTGGTTTGTCGCCGCCGTGGTGGCTGTAGTCACGTTGCTGTGCTGGGGTTTGACGTACCACATTGTGTCTCCGGTCCATCAGATTCAGACTGCAGCTCGGGAGGTGGCACTTGGGAATTTGGGCGCCCGAGTCGCACCCACCGTACACCGGCGAGGCGACGATCTGGCTGCCTTGGCGCGGGATTTCGATGCAATGGTAGCCCGGCTGGAGTCGCTGATCCGGTCGCAGAAATCTCTTCTGAACTCTGTTTCGCATGAGGTGCGATCACCTCTCGCCCGGATCACGCTTGCAGCCGAGATCCTCCGCGACGGTCCGGCCTCAGAGGCCGAAGACGCGTTAGTGCACCTCGACAGAGACGTAAGCCGATTGGACATTCTTATGGGGCAACTGCTCACGTTATCGCGTCTCGACACCGGGCTCGGCTACCAGGGACGCGAGACCCTCGATCTGGTGCAACTCATAGAAGAGATAGCTGCAGACGGAGACTTCGAAGCGCAAGCAACTGAAAAACGCGTCCTGTTCAGTTCCGACGTGGCACGGGTGGACCTGCCGGTCAACGCAATGGCACTGAGAAGTGCTGTCGAGAATGTGGTTCGCAACGCCATTCGATTCTCGCCGGCCGGTTCCGAAGTGTCGGTAAACCTTCGAACTTTCGAGCAGCCGGCCGGTTCCGTTGTTCAACTGCGGGTCCGTGATTGTGGGCCTGGCGTTCCGGAAGATCAGCTTTCGGCCATCTTCTTGCCGTTCTTCCAGGTAAGTTGTAATGCTGTCTCCTCAGTCGGCAATGGTCTGGGCCTGGCAATCGCCCTTGAAGCCGTCCGCATGCATCGCGGCACGATTCTTGCCCGGAACCTTTCGCCTTCAGGCTTGGAAATTCTTATCGAAATGCCGACGGTTTATGCATTCGTAGAGCGCATGAACACGTCAGTCCCAACCTTGTCCGCGTGAGCTTAGAGCCGTTCTCCTTCAGGTGTAGTGGCGATCCAAAGCAAGCAGATCTTCCCCTTCGCTGGGGTGGCGAATGGGTGCCAGACCAAGAGAAGAACTGCTGTAGCTGGCCGCGAGCCTTTCGCTAACCACCGTTATGCCTACAAATCATAACGAAACTCATCACGTGCTGACAGCACGATCAAGGATTTCGGGTCACGCTTGAGTATCAAAGCCTTATATCCTGCTTCCTCACAGGGCAACAAGCAGGAGCGGATCACAGCACAAGGAGATGCGATGCCAAGCGAGGTTCAAACGTATCATCCGGTCCGCAATCAGAAACTCGCCCGGATGGCGAAAGCAGTGCTGAGATGGGGAGTTCGCATCGTGATCATGGGCTTGGCGGTTCTGGTCGGAGGAGTAGCTTACCTGAGCCATATTGGCGAGCCAAGCTCTGCATCCTCCCTGAACTTTGATGGCTTTATCGAGCTGCCCAAAGATCAAATGCTGAACATCTTCGATTACATGGCCCTATCCGGCCAGACGCTCTTCGTGAGCAACATGCTGTCGGGTAGTGTCGTCAAGGTGCAGTTGATCAATGATCAGGGCGGACCGCTCGCCACCGTTTCCGAGCAGCGCGGGACGGGCACCCCGCATGGCATCGCAGTCATCCCGCAAGAAGATAAAGCGTTCGTCACCCGCAGCGGCGAGAACGTCGTCGATGTGATTCAGCCCAGTTCGCTCAACGTGTTGAGCCGTATTCCTGTGGCCGACGACGCGGACGCGATCCTTTATGATCCTGCGAGCCGCATGATCTATGTCGCAAACGGGACTGCCAAGCTTGCTACCATCATCGATCCGGCAAAGCTCCAGACTGTAGGTACGATCCCACTAGGAGGGGAGCCTGAATACCCTGTTGCTGACGTTCAACACGGGCTCATCTACCAGAACCTGCACGACACCAACGAGGTAGCTGCAGTTGACCTCAAAACAGGTTCGGTCGTCGGTCGCTGGTCGCTGGCTCCATGCGTCGGCCCCTCCGGATTGGCATTAGACTCCGACCAGGAGCGTCTTTACGCGGTATGCATGGGGAGTTCGCAGATGGTCGTCTTCTCGCTTCAAGAACACAAAGTCCTTGCCACCCTGCCGGTGGGCGGCAAGCCGGATGCCGTCGGCCTCGATTCGGAGCGGCACCGTGTGTATTCTGCTGGAATTATGGGTGTGATGACCGTCATTGAGCAGAACGGACAGGACACGTATCGCGTTCTCGACAACGTTCACACTCACCTTCTTGCCCATACACTGGTTGTTGATCCGCAATCCCACCGTGTCTTTGTGACCTACGCGGCGTTGCTGAGTAAGCCGCGCATCGCAGTGTTTTCGCCTAAGCCTTCCAAGTGACGTATACGACGAGTATTGGCATGACACGTATTCCATTCATAGCTCCGGGTACAGCCAGCGACGCTCTCCAGGCGACTTCTGGTAACGAGAGGCCGAAGATTCTCCTAGTCGATGACGATCGGGAATTATGTCGTCTCTTAAAAACGCGTTTCGCCTCCGAAGGTTTCGATCTGCACACCGTCTTTCAGGGCGGAGAGGGGCTGCGATGCGCCTCCGAACGCTCTTTTCAGCTGGTCGTGTTGGATGTGATGCTGCCCGATGTCCGTGGATTTGACGTGCTCAGGGAGCTGAGAAAACACACGCTTACCCCCGTTATTATGCTTACCGCGCAAGGCGACGAGGTCGATCGTATCCTTGGGCTAGAGTTGGGCGCCGACGATTACTTGCCGAAGCCTTTTAGCACCCGTGAATTGCTTGCTCGAATGATGGCAATTCTACGACGTTCGGCCTGGAAAGGAACCTCCACGGGAGCACGTCCGCCGAAGCTGTATTCCGGAGACTTGGAGCTCGATCTCGCGCTGCGCATGGTTCTTCGAAAGGGAGAGCAGATCAAGCTCACGTCGACGGAGTTCGACCTCACGCGCAGCTTTTGTGAAGCACCAGGTGAGGTCCTGACGCGGGAACTTCTGGTGGAGAAAATACTGGATCGTACCTTTGTGCCGTTTGACCGAAGTATCGACCTCCATATCAGCAATCTCAGGCGCAAGCTGGGCCCCCGTCCCGATGGATGCGACCGCATTCAAAGTGTGCGTGGCGTCGGCTATCTGTATGTCTGGCCGGCATAGGCGACAGACAAAGCCAGTCGCAACGCTACAAACGCAGACAACTCCACACCGTTCTAAACAGCACAAGCCGGCTCTGAGCCTGAAGATAGGCGAATGAGGATGTGGTTGCAACCACACTGCCGATCACAACTTCCACGCAACTCTACCCACGAACCGGAGCAGACAATCATGAAGGTTGCAGCAATCATTGAGTACAACGGTGACAAAGAGCAGGTAAGGGCTCTTCATCAAGCTCACAGGCAGTACCTACGACAGTTTCTCGAAAATGAACAGCTGCGCGCGGCTGGTCCGCTTGCCGACGACGCTGGTGCCTTGTGGGTTCTTGAAGTTGAGAACGTCGAAGAAGCCGAAGCGATTGTCAAGGGAGATCCTTACGTTGCCGCGGGCGTGATCCTGAATTGGCGCATTCGCCCTTTTGCATATTGGTCTGCAAAGGAAGCGAGAGGAGCATGAACCCATCTCGAGCAGACGAATCCCTGATCGCATTCGCAGCGTAACTCATGATCCTTGCCCTATACATACTTGGAATTCGCTTTACTTTTCTCCTGATTGATCAGACAGGTACCACCACACATCATCGAGATAGCTTGCAAACTGATGATTCAATGCGACCTGAACAGAAACTTGTTCCCGTGCATGTCTGCGGGCAATGTGGTACGACCTTCAGCAGGCACCAAGCAGGCGGGATCCCGAACGCTTCAGGAATTCTCTATTGTCCGAATTGCGGCTACGAGGGTCCGCTCAACATCGAGATTAGACCTGCAACCCATTGAGCTATCCACTGCGTTGCAGGCGTGTTTAACCTCAAAGGCATTTGTAGAGTGAAAATTCTTCAGCTCCAAAAGACGGTATCGAACAGAACTGCAAGCTCGTTGCTGAGGGCGCTGCCTCCGGTCAGGCAGACTAGGCCTTCAGCATGCTCCTCGATCTTCCGGAACGAAGCTACGCCATCGCCCTTGGTCCGCTGCGCGAGCTTATAGCCTGAGATCAGCAGAGAAAGGTTGCGATAGCCGGTCTGCGATTCGCAGAGCAACGAGAGGCGCACCGGGCGGCTTGGGAGGGTGTGCGGCTGCCCTGTGGGAGGCCGTGCCTGTTGGCCAAAGGCATCGACCGACACTTCAGCACCGATGTGCGAGCGCAGCCCTAGCTTCTTCGCGCTCGTATAGAGCCGCGGGGAACCATACAGACCGTCGCGGTCGAGGACAGCCAGGCCGGGCAAGTGGAGGTTGGCTGCCTGTTGCGCCATGGCCTCGGGTAGGGAGGCGCCTTCGAGGAACGAAAAGGCCGAGCGGGCGTGCAGCTCGACGTAGCGCTCAGTCATAGAGCCCCACCACGAACCAGGCCTTGGAAGCGTTGTCCTGTTGGAGGCGCAGGGCGTGTGGTGGTTCGACCGTGACCACGTCCCACAGATCATGATCCCACACCTGCCCGTTCCACCAGGACCCGGAAGAATGCCAGGGGCCCGCGCAAGAGGCGAACACGAAACGGGAGCCCTGCCAGAAGAGGGTGTGCAGTTGATGGCCGCGCAGGAGCACGCGGACCGGATGCGGGCGGCCGAAGCCTCCGCAGCGCAAATCTAGAGGCTGTTAGGGACTTGAGAGAGCGGTGTTGAGGAGTTTTGCGGTTATGAG
>CAXTTZ010000007.1:0-35198 GCA_964247325.1 uncultured Acidobacteriaceae bacterium
GCAGCCAAACACTGCCTTGTGGTGGAAGACGCACCGACGGGCGTACGGGCGGGGGTGGCGGCGGGTTGCCGCGTACTGGGCGTGGAAGGGACGCACCCAGCGGAGCAGCTTTACGAGGTAGGGGCGGAATGGGTGGTGACCTCGTTAGAAGAGGTGGAGGCCGAGATGGCGGGAGAACAGCTCCGCGTCCTGTTTCGACCGGTCGCCCGAGACTAACGATGGTATTAAGGGGGACAGCGAGTAGATATAAGTTGAGTGCGTGCAGTGGGAGTGGATCAAGCGCACGCTTTTGGCGCGTGGAGCCTGTGGGGCGGACGGCGGAAGGCAACCGTCAGTTCGTCATGAAATGAAGTGAATTTTGTGTTTGGGAGTGCATGGGCAGACGTTCGGGAGCGATATGGCCGCTCAAAGATCGTGTACATACGCATTATGCGCTGGGCGCGTTTGGGCTTGGCAGCGCTTTCTCTCAGATCTTGTGGTGAACAAGAAGAACCAACACTCGAAGGATCGACTGGCTTTCATGCGGCGCAATCAATAGATGGCCACGAGCCGCAAACAGGAGCTCCGCAGACGCGGCTCTGGCATTGCCGAGGAGGTCTAAGTATGAGAATCCACCTATCGGCCGAAAACATGGCCGCCGCTCGGCTTCCGTGTCACCCCGAGACAAGCCGGTGAGTACGTTCCTGCTACGGAGTTGCTGCGTAGCCAATAGGCAGGAGGCCGTTATTGCCGACCGCGGGTACGACGCTGACGTTTGGTCACATAATCGGAGTGCATCGGGGGCGCAGCAGTGATCGCGCCCAAACGCAATCGCAAGCAGCAACGTAGCTACAACCGCAGACTTCCCAAGCAGCGCAACCGCATAAATGCTGCTGCAACAAGCTCAAACGCCTCCAGTATTTCGCCAAGTGACTTGTAGCGAGTCGTTGATGATCTCGGGCAAGGCTGTGGAAGCGTGCGGCCCCAGGCTAAGCTACGTTCGACCACCCATCGGCGGCCAGCTCGAAGCTGTGCTTGGCCAAGAGATGTTGACCACCTCGAGCCGGATGCCGTGCTGGTTGTCAGCTTGGGCGACGCTAAATTCTATGTAGCCCTGATCGACATAGGCCAGATCGACACGTTACCAGTTGCCTGCTATACCTGCTCGGCACGTCGCATTGCTGGACAACACATAGCACGGTGACAGGTTGTTGAGCCGTGAACCGCCACGGGTTGCCGGTTCGCACGATGTACCGGAGGCGATTGAACAACTCCCGCAAGCTGTGCTGCTAGCGCCGGCTATTTTGCCGGCTCAGCAGCAGAGACGGCAGCACAACAGCCATGCCCCCTTTGTCATATCCAAACCGTACTCCTTGCGCTCAACCTCATCCATCTTTCCAGCTTGGATGTCAGCCGCTACCTCCGTGAAATCTCTGCTGATCCACAAATGGAGGGAGCACAATATCAGTGACGAGCAAATGCACAGAGCTGCCGATCTTGCAAAGGCAGCTTTTCTAAAAACGTTTGCAATTCAGGATGACGGAGCAACCGTGACGACATCGCAGAAGGACGATTTACCTTAGAGGAGAAAGCACTGATGTTCGTGCTATCAATGTATGCGATCAGTAAAACATACTCACAACGCCATCAAGGCACTTTACATCATCCTCGCTTTGATGCTTGTTGCGGCTGTACCTGGCTTGGAGCGGCTAGGAATGATACTTGTTCCTGGCGGTCTCTTAGCAGCTCTCATTTTTCGTGACGGGATCCATTCCGATCATGGTTGGCTGTTTCTTGGGTTAGCTGGAATCCTGGACTGGCTTATCGCTTGGGGGTGTATCTTGATCGTACAAAGATTGAGAAGGGACTTTAATCCGCTAAAACCAGAAAGATGAAAGTTAGGATTGATGCTTGAGCAAAAAGAATAGATCAGGAGCAGCAATTATGCAGATGGTCGTTTTATCAGTTCTCATCGTAAGGGGAGCAGCCCTTGCTCAAACCTCCAAGACGGATGCCATGTAGAACGCCAGAAAATTGTATGACAGCGGCAAGTGGGCAGAGGCGGAACGGAGCTTCTCGATCCTTGCACACGACAATCCCTCCGACGTCGCATCGCAAATGTTCTTAGGACAAACCCTCTTCAACGAGCAAAAGTACGCGGCTGCAATTGTGCCCTATGAAAAGGTGCAGTCTCTGGAGAAGGGTGGTGTCAAGCTTACATTGACCCAGCATCGCATCTTGGTAGATCAACTGGCCATGGCTTACGGCATTAGTGGGCGCACAGCAGACTCGAAAGCGCTTCTGCGCTGCACCGTCACGCTGTCCTCTTCTTAGAAGGTGGAACAGGTCGAGACCAAAAAGATGAGCGAGCTGCAAGCATTCTGGGGGTGGGTAAGGTACGGCTGCGTGGTGTCGATCGACGAGTTCGCAAGGTATAGCTCGAGGCCTGGTTTCCGTGCTCGTCTGCCTGCGTGGGTTTGAAAATGGGTTGACTACACAGACACTGTGAACGAGGGAGTTGCGCTACGACTTCACAGATTGGCTCTGCTGAACGCACCTCGCCGTGGTGGGACTGAGCCACGTATGGCTTAGCCTTTCAAGTGAAGCAACTCCGCCCATTGTTTGTGGCTTTCTGTCCCCGAAGTTGTTGCAAAGGCTACGGAACTTCGGCAAACCGTGTTTCTCAAAGCGCGTCTATTGACAGTATTCCAGGGAGTACTCTACCGTACTCCCGTGCTCACATCGGTTGTCAACAAGCATGGCGGAGACACAACGATTATGGCAACGACCCCCGAAGACATTGCTGCTCCAAGCCTGCCAGTTGCGCTGCCGCGCGTTCCTTTGCTCCGGCTGAAGATGTTGTACGGCGTGGGAGCGGTCGCCTTTGGCGTGAAGGACAACGGCTTCCAAGTGCTGCTGCTGCTTTACTACAACCGCGTTCTTGGGCTGCGCGTTGGACTTGTCGGGATCGCTATTTTGATTGCGTTCCTTATCGATGGCTTGATTGATCCGACCATTGGCTACTGGTCGGACCGGGTGCGGTCGCGGTGGGGTCGGCGGCACCCCTTCATGTACGCTGCCGCGGTACCGGCATCGCTTTCCTATCTGCTGCTCTTCTTGCCGCCCGCCGGTTTGAGCCAGAGCATGCTTTTCGCCTACTTGCTGATGGCGTCCGTGCTGACACGTATCTGCATTTCGTTCTACGAGATTCCAAGCGCAGCCTTGGCTCCCGAGTTGACGTCGCAATACGACGAGCGCACAAGCATCGTGGGCTTTCGATACTTTTTTGGCTGGGCGGGCGGCCTTAGCATGTCGCTGCTGGCGTTTTCACTTTTTCTGCATTACGAACCCGGCAACGCTTCAGCGATTCTCGATCCGAAGGGCTTTCGTTACTACGGCATGGCGGCAGCCCTAATCATGATCGTTTCCACGCTGCTTTCTGCGCTGGGAACGCAGGCGGCGGTGCGGCCCGCTCCGGATCAGGTGTACTACGAGATGCCGCGCGTCAATATCTTGGCTGAGGTCGGGTCCGTTCTTCGCAATCGGTCGGCGCGCGCGTCGATCATTGCCGGTGAGTTGATGCTGCTCGCAACCGGTCTGGCCTTTGCGTTGGGAACGTATTTCAACATCTATGCTTGGGGCTTGACGGCACGAGAGATCGCTATATTGACCTCGGCGCTGTTTATTTCAGCGCTCGCTGCCCTCGTTGCTGCACCCTGGGTCACGCGCCAGTTTGACAAGCGCGGCGCGATGCTGCGAGCCGCCACGCTGCTGTTCATCTTGCTGCCGTTTCCGTTGGAGTTGAGCCTGTTGGGATATTTCCCCACGCGAAGCTCGGGCACCATGATTCCATTTCTTCTGGTCTACAACATGGTGGTCACGGCTTTGCTGGTGCTGGTGCCGATCCTGCTCGCCTCGATGCTCGCCGATGTGGTCGAAGAGATCGAGGTGCATACAGGGCAGCGTAAGGAGGGCGTGATCTTCGCTCTCAACACATTTTTGGCCAAGTGGGCGACAGGCATGGCGGTGTTCTTGTCTACGGTGATTTTGAGCTTGGCTCACTTCCCGGCGGATACGGCTTCGGGCGCGGTCACGGCTGCCGTGATCACGCGCATGTCGGACTACTACGTGGTTACGGTGATGTGCTTGTACGCGGGCAGTATCCTGAGCGCGTATTTTTACACGATCAGCCGCAGACAACACTCCATGAACCTTCAGGTTCTTGCAGAAAGGCGTGCGCAAGCAGCCTTTCCCTTGGAAACTAACGGATAAAACGGCTTAAAAGTGCACGGCATTTCCAGAGGCACTTGCAGGCTTTGTAAGGAGTGGAATGAAAGGTCTTATATCGTTTGGTGTTGCCACGTTCGCGATGGCTCTGGCGCTATGCTTTTCGCCGGCCGCCTATGGGCAATCCACGAGCAAGGCGTCCCACGCTGGCCGGGTCGACGCTGGGCAGGATCTGTT
Organism: uncultured Acidobacteriaceae bacterium; assembly: GCA_964247325.1. Taxonomy (GTDB): domain Bacteria; phylum Acidobacteriota; class Terriglobia; order Terriglobales; family Acidobacteriaceae; genus Granulicella. The sequence continues at coordinate 4,444 of CAXTTZ010000007.1, forward strand.
TCAGAAGAACTGCCTCATGTGCCACAACATCGTGAAGGATCAGGTGGGTGTTGGCCCTAGCCTATACCACGAGATGAAAGCGCCGGGGCCGGATAAGAGCGCTGGGACGGCTCGCACGATCATCGAGAACGGCAAGGGCAAGATGCCGGCGTTTGCAGGCAGGCTCACAGCGGCGGATACAGACGATCTCCTCGCCTATCTACGGACGCTTTAATGGCGATTGCGCTTGCTACGGAAAGGAACACGGCTTGAAGGGAAGCGAGTTTGATCTGGTTGTGTTTGGGGCGACTGGCTACACGGGGCAGATCGTCGCTGAGTACCTGGCGCAGCGCCACGGCGCAGGAGGGACTCTGCGCTGGGCGATGGCGGGGCGCAACCTTCCCAAGTTGGAAGCGCTCCGCGAGGCTCTGGCCTTACCCGCTACCTTTCCGTTGCTGACGGTCGATTCGACCGATGAACTCGCGGTAGATGCGATGTGCCGCCGTACACGCCTTTGCCTGTCCACCATTGGGCCATACCAGCTTTATGGCAGTACGTTGGTAGCCGCCTGTGCCCGTCGAGGGGTGGACTACGTCGATATTTGCGGCGAACCCATCTGGATGCGCTCGATGATCGACGCACACACGGCCGAAGCCGAGGCGTCCGGCGCGCGAATCCTTTTTTCTTGCGGGTTCGATTCCATTCCTTCAGAGCTGAGCGTTTTGGCGCTGCAACGCCTTGCTGAGCAGACGACTGGCTCGATGCTCCGCTCTGTTCGCTGCCGTGTCGTATCGATCCATGGCGGCATGTCCGGAGGCACGTATGCCAGCATGCAGGCAGCAATCGCTGCGTCCTCCGACCCACAGTTTGCTGCCCGGCCTCGGGGTCCGTTTGCGTTGACTCCCGGCTTCCAAGGGCCTGAGCAGCCGGACACGGACCAGGTTCGGTATGACGATCGGCTGGACATGTGGCTGACGCCCTTCATGATGGCCAAGGTGAACGGATGCAACGTGCATCGCTCGAACTTTCTGCAAGGGCATCGGTACGGGCGCGACTTTCGCTACGAAGAGATGATCGTGACGGGACCAGGCGCAGAGGGTGAGGCCGCGGCCCGTGCCGCCCAGGCCTCGCTTTGGGACTTGTCGAAGCAAGCGGGCCCACAACCGGGGGAAGGACCGTCCCGAAGCGAGCGCGAGGCAGGCAGTTATGAACTGCAATTCTTTGGCGAAACCGACGAAGGTGTAGCGTTCCGCGGCAGCTTCAAAGGGACGCAGGATCCGGGGTACGGCTCGACGGCCAAGATGATGGCCGAAACCGCGCTTTGCCTACTTGATGCGGGTGCCGCGGTGCGCCCAGGGATCTGGACGCCTGGCGCGGCACTTGGCATGGAGTTGCGTGAGCGCTTGACTTCCCATGCCGGCATCTCTCTCGACGTTGTCGCGACTGGAGTTGCAGACGGTAAACCCATGATCTCAGCAGGAGTGTAAACCGGATGAATGAGCAAGAGTCCTCACGAGCGCTCGCGTACGTAGCGGAGGCGGAGCAAGCTGCGGCAACGGTGGCCGGTGTCTCCGCAACTACGCCTTTGCGGTTGGTCGCCAAGGTCGGCGTCATCGGCGCGGGTACCATGGGCATCGGCATTGCCATGAGCTTTCTTTCGGCCGGCCTTCCCGTGAATCTTGTCGATCAAAGCCGTGAGGCGCTCGATGCCGGTGTGGCGCGTATGCGGCGCTACTATGACTCAAGCGCGAGTAAGGGCCGGATTACGCCCGAGCAGGTGGCCGAGGCGGTGGCGCTGCTCTCGGCGACGGTGGAGTTCGAAGCGTTGCGCGACTGCGATCTCATCATCGAAGCGGTCTACGAAAACTTGGACCTGAAACTTGAGATCTTCGCGCGCCTGGATGCCTTAGCCAAAGCCGGGGCAATCCTTGCCTCAAACACGAGTTTCCTGGACGTGAACCGCATGGCGCAAGCCACAGCGCGCCCTGGCGATGTGCTGGGGATGCACTTCTTTTCGCCTGCCAACATCATGCGGCTTGTCGAGGTGATTCGAGGCGATGCGACGACGCCGGATGTGCTCGCCACTGTCATGGCGCTTGCACGCCGTATCGGCAAGGTGCCGGTCATCTCCCGGGTTTGCTCAGGATTTATCGGCAACCGCATGTTGATGCCCAGGCAACAGCAGGCGACGGCGCTGTTGATGGATGGCGCCTCTCCGGAGCAGATCGATGCGGTCCACGTCGCCTTTGGCATGCCGATGGGGCCCTTTCAGATGGCGGACCTGGCCGGACTCGATATCGGCTGGCACCGCGACCCGCAGCGCGTGACGACCATTCTGGAAGCACTGTGTGCTGCGGGTCGCTGGGGGCAGAAGACCGGTGCCGGGTTTTACGACTACGACGACCGCCGCCGGCCCACGCCGTCTTCCATCACCGCAGACATCCTTGCGCGCTTCCGCGCCAGCACCGGGCACCGTGCGCGCGTGGTGAGCGAAGACGAGATTATAGCCCGGACGTTCTACCCGATCGTCAATGAGGGCGCGAGAGTTCTTGAAGAGGGAATCTCCGAACGCGCCTCGGATGTCGACCTGGTTTGGATCTATGGTTTTGGCTGGCCCGCTATCAAAGGCGGGCCGATGTACTGGGCTGAGACCCTTGGCACCCGCCACGTTCTTGCAGGTCTCGAAATGTATAGAGATCAGCTTGGAGGGCAGTTTGAGTTGGCGTCACGGTTTCGCGAAGAGGCGCAGGTAGCGGTGTGATCGGTTCCGAAGAAGTGGTCACACGGGTTCCTGTTTACAACGACGGTTTGGCACCCGTCGCTTTATCGATGAGAACACCGAACAGGATGGCGGGCACATCGCCCACGCAGGCCCAGGCATGATTGGTGCCGCGCTGTACGACGGCATCGCCGGTCTCCAGCACGCAGTCGTCCTTGTCCAGAATCAATCGTACGCGCCCTTGCAGCACGACAAAAAAGTCGAGTGTCTCTGTCCGGTGCATGCCTGGGTGACGCGCTGTGTCCGGGCGAACATCATGTTCACTCATGGCTTGGAAGGCTCCATCGTAGAACGTGGCAAGCTCCGCCGAGGTGACGTGTGGAGGGACGGGCAGAACCGTGAACCAGCGGCAACGCACGCCGCCTGCGGGGGGCAGCAGTTTGCCCGCGACGTCAGGTTGCAGGTTGGAATAGGCGGCTCCATCAGCCCACACATCAAAGAGCCCCGCACCGGGGAAGAACTCAAGAACGGGGCCGGGCGATCCATCAAAGCTTACCGACGATCTGCCCTCGGCATCGTTGCCTGTTACGACGCGCCGGAGCGTTCGGACATCCCGGAGATTTGCTGTTGTCATCTGTGCCCCTTTCTGGAAACGCACTCTGTTTTGCTTCGAAAGCCTTGCGTTGCTTATGCTTCACCGCGACCTACCCTGTTTCTTAACCAGGGGCTGGCCGGGCGCGAGCGGAACTTGCTACAATCTACCCGCACTAGACAAGACCGTGCAACAGGGGCGAACGGGAAATGCATACGGACTTTCTTACATCGCAATCAGCCAAGGTTCAGCCCAGCACGGAAGACGCGACGCAGCTGCGTGCTGAGATCGCGGCGTACGTTCAACGGCCCTTTGGTCTCTTTACGGATCTCTTTCATCTGCAGGTCCGCGTACACCCTGAGAAGACAGCCCTAATCTGTGGCGAGCGAGAGATCAGCTACCAGGAGCTGAGTGAGCTGGCGGATGGCATTGCCGCCGGATTGCAGCGCGAGGGTGTGGGTCCGGGCGGCGTGGTGGCGATCTGCTCCGCAACGTCGATTCCGTATGTTGCCGCGTTCCTGGGTATCTTGCTTACGGGCGCTGCGGTGTCCCCGCTTTCGCCTTCGGCTACGGCCGGGCAGTTGCTCACCATGCTGCGGGACAGCGGGGCGAGCCACCTGTTTACAGATGCGGTCGGAAGTGCTGCGCTGGGGCGCGAGGGCGAGGCCTTTCGCGGCGAACGCATTGCCTTGGAGGACGGCGGCCAAGGCGAGCCCTTGCGCCGATGGCTGCCCGCCAACGGCACGCGGCCGACACCGGTCGTGATCTCCCCTGAGATGCCGTTCAACATCATTTACTCTTCGGGAACAACAGGGACGCCGAAGGGCATCGTGCAGCCGCACTCCATGCGCTGGCCGCAGCTGCACCTGCTGGACCCGCCGGGGTACGGCCCTGAGGCTGTGGCCATCATCTCGACGCCGCTCTACTCCAACACCACCCTGGTCAGTCTTTTGCCGGCGATGGCGGGCGGCGGGACTGTGGTGCTGATGCCGCGCTTCGACGCTGGCACTTTCCTCGAACTGAGCGAGACGCACCATGTCACGGCGGCAATGCTTGTGCCGGTACAGTTCCGCCGCATTCTGGAAGTCCCGGACTTCGATCGCTTCGATCTTTCGAGTTACCAGATCAAATACGTCACCTCCGCACCTTTCTCTTCCGCCCTGAAGGCAGAAGTGCTGAAACGGTGGCCCGGCGGGCTGGTGGAGTACTTCGGCATGACCGAGGGCGGCGGGTCCACCATGCTGGTTGCTCATGACCGACCGGATAAGCTGCACACCGTCGGCCAGCCAATCGAAGGCCACCGCATGCGCATCATTGACGAGGCGGGGCAAGAGCTGCCGCCCGGCGGAACAGGGGAGATTGTTGGGCGCTCCCCGATCATGATGATTGGCTACCACAACCAGCCGGAGAAGACGAGCGAAGCCGAGTGGCGCAGCCCCGAAGGTGACCGCTACATCCGAACCGGTGATATCGGTTCCATGGACGAAGAAGGCTTCATCACCATTCTTGGGCGCAAAAAGGACATGATCATCTCGGGCGGCATCAACATCTACCCCTGCGATCTTGAGGCGGTGCTTCGCCAACATCCCGCGGTGCAGGAGGCTGCCGTGGTCGGCGCGTCGTCGCAGCGCTGGGGTGAAACCCCGGTCGGGTTCGTGACGTTGCGTTCAGGAGAAGACGTGACCGGCCAAACCCTGAAGGAGTGGAGCAATGCCCGTCTAGGCAAGATGCAGCGTTTGGCCGAGGTGCGCATCCTCAATGAGTTGCCGCGCAATGCGATTGGCAAAATTCTGAAAAGGGAGCTGCAACAGCAGTGTGCTGCGCTGCAGGTCGAGTAGACAGAGCGGATTTCTTCGCGAACGGCAGAAAGGAAAGCCAAGGCGGCCTGTCCACTTACGCGCGGCAGGGCTCATGCACGTCAGGCGACGGTCATTCCGGCCTTCTCTAATTCCAGCTTGCCCTGCGCCCAAGCACCGGTGGGCGTGGTAGCACCCTGAGGATCAGCCAGCTCGCCCCAACGGAACGCGATCTGCTCCGCCGCATCGTTGGCCTCGCCCACATGGATGCCTTGCGTGAGCACGATGTGGGCTTGCTCAAAGCTGCCACCGCCGGCGCATAAGATGGTGCGGGTGGGCGCGTTCTCCGCCACAAGCGCGAGGACACCGGGGCTCACGAGCTCGGGGCGTAGTTGCGCGAGAGCGTCTGGGGCCAAAAGACCTTCCATCATGCGCGTGGCCGCGGTCGGCGCGATGCAGTTTACGCGGATGTTGTATTTTTCACCCTCCAGCGACAAGGTTTGCATGAAACCTACCAGCGCCATCTTGGCAGCGGCGTAGTTGGTTTGCCCGAAGTTGCCGAAGAGACCGGAAGATGAGGTGGTCATCACGATCCGCCCGTAGTTCTGCGTACGCATGATCTCCCATACCGCCTTGGTGCAATACACGGAGCCCATGAGATGGACGTCCATGACCAGCCGAAAGTCGTCGAGATCCATCTTCGCAAAGGTCTTGTCACGCAGAATACCGGCGTTATTCACCAGGATGTCGACGCGTCCCCAGCGCTCCATCGCCTGGGCGACCATGGCATCGACCTGTGCCTTGTCGGCGACCGAAGCCGCGCTGGCTATAGCCTCACCGCCTGCTGCGGCGATCTCCTGGACGACAGCCTCGGCTGCGGGCGCGGCTCCATGCGCACCGGCTGTGCCGCCGCCGAGGTCGTTGACGACCACCTTGGCCCCGCGGCGTGCAAGCAATAGCGCGTGCGCGCGGCCCAACCCGCCACCCGCTCCGGTGACAATAGCAACACGTCCCGTCAGCTCGATCGACATAGGTGCTCCTTCTTACGAAAACTTAGCCTTGTGCACGTTTCTGCCGTGCCAAGAACTCCTGGGCCACGCTGGCCACCAGTCGGCCGTCACGAGCAAAGATGTGACCCGTCGACAAACCACGGCCGGCCTCGGCGGTGGATGATTGGACGACCTGCAGCATCCAGTCGTCGAACGTTGCGTCGCGGTGAAACCAGAGGCTGTGGTCTAGACTGGCAGTTTGCAAGCCGGCGGTTACCGTTTTGCCATGTCGCTGCAGCCCAACGCGCACCAGCGGCATATCAGACGCGAAGCCAAGCACAGCTTGGTGGACACTGAGATCGCCCCGAATAGGCGTGCGTGATCGGAACCAGAAGGCCTGGGCAGATTCGCTGCCACCTGACGAAGGCAATACCAATGGGCGAATCTCCAACATCTGCTCGGCAAGGTAACGCCTCACGACGACGCCGCGCTCCGCGAGGTCTCTCGCTCGGATCAGCGCCGCTTCCTGTAACGTTTCCGGTGCCGGCACGTCTGGCATGCGAACTTGATGTGTCGGGCCAAGGTCACCGCGATGATGCGAGCTGTACCCGGCAAGTAGAAGCCGCTTGTTCTGGAAGATCTCCATGCGCCGCGTGCTGAAGCTGCCGCCATCGCGCGTGCGATCGACCGCGATCTCAAACGGCTCTTCTTTTTGCCCCATGTTGATGAACAACGCATGCAGGGCGTGGCAAGGTCTGGTCTCCTGCGAGGCGGCAACGATCGCCTGTCCGATCAGCACACCGCCGTAGAGGCAGCGCTCGTCGGTGTTTGGAGCGCCGGCGGCTGTCCATCGGCCGTCGCCGGAAGAAGTCAAGGTGAAGAGTTCGTCAAAGCTCATAGGTGCGTGCGAAGGCTGGACAAGACCCTAAAAGATCTCAAACAATCCCGCGCCTCCCATCCCGCCGCCCATGCACATGGTCACAATGCCCCAGCGTGCGCCGCGGCGACGGCCTTCGTGCAGCAGATGCCCCGTAATGCGCGCGCCGGACATGCCGTACGGATGACCGATCGCAATGGCGCCCCCGGAGACGTTCAGCTTATCGTTGGGGATGCCGAGCTTGTCACGGCAGTAGAGCACTTGGCTTGCAAATGCCTCGTTGAGCTCCCATAGATCGATGTCGTCCACGGTTAGCCCATGCGCTTGCAGCAGCTTGGGGACGGCATACACCGGGCCGATGCCCATCTCGTCCGGGGCGCAACCGGCAACGGCCAATCCGCGATAGGCGCCCATGGGGGTAAGCCCTCGGCGTTCGGCTTCGCTGCGTTCCATGACAACAAGTGCCGCAGCACCATCGGAAAGCTGCGAGGCATTGCCGGCTGTGATGAACTCGCCCTTTGCGACGACCTGGCCGTTGCTGAAGACCGGCTTCAACGCGGCGAGATCCTCCAGGCGTGTTTGCGGACGATTGCCCTCGTCGCGGCTGAGGGTTACCTCGCGAAAGCTTGTCGCCCCGGTGGCTTTGTCCACGAGCTTCATGCTGGTGGTGACCGGTACCATCTCTGCGTCGTAGCGTCCTGCTACCTGGGCTTCAGCGGTGCGCTGCTGCGATTGAAGTGCGTACTCGTCCTGCGCTTGGCGGCTAACGCCGTAGCGGCTCGCCACAAGCTCCGCGGTTTCGATCATCGACATATACAGCGTAGGGTGGTGAGCGATGAGCTCCGGATCGCCGGCGCGATACCCGTTCATATGCTCGTTCTGCACCAAGGAGATCGACTCGACGCCGCCGGCCACACCGACTTTTAACTCGCCGTTTAGGATGCTTTTTGCAACCGTAGCGATGGCCATTAATCCGGAGCCGCACTGCCGGTCGACGGTCATGCCTGGCACACTGTCCGGCAGACCAGCCCGCAACGCGCCCTGGCGTGCGACGTTGAAGCCGGTCGAGCCCTGCTGCATGGCACAACCCATCACCACATCGTCGACGGCCTCGGCTTCGAGACCCGCGCGGCGGATGGCTTCACCGATCGCCGCGCTTGCGAGCGCCTGCCCCAGCGTGTCGTTGAAGGACCCCCGATAGGCTTTGCCAATCGGGGTGCGAGCTGTTGCGACGATCACTGCTTCCGGCATGCTTTCTCCTGTGCGACTGCCCACCACTGCATTTCCAAGAAAAATAGTACGCCTTACCATACGCTTTCAATGGATGTTTGGCAATAAATTGAGATACGTTGCATGTGGGAGCGTGAAATGCAGAACGAGATCCGGCAAAGAACCATCACTGTTTACAGCGAAGGCACGCGACTGGCCGCAAGCCTCCATGAACCGCTCGCCGCCGCACCTGCAGCAGGCCGTCCCGGCTTGTTGCTTTGCCATGGTTGGGGTGGGCTGAAGAGCGACTTGGCCCGATACGCTGCGCTCTTTGCGGCTGCGGGCTTCGCCGTTATGACGTTTGACTACCGGGGCTGGGGCGAGTCCGACGGCCGCATCATTGCGACGAAAGATGCGCCGCCTTTGCTGGAAGCAGGCGAGCGCGAGATGCGAGTCCGTGTGCTGCGCGAGATCGTCGACCCCGTCGACCAGACAACGGACGTGCGCAACTGCTTGGCGGTGCTTGCGGATGAACCGGGCGTGGATGCCTCGAAGCTAGGTATATGGGGCACCAGCTTCGGCGCAGGTCATGCGGTCTTCACAGCCGGCCATCAACCGGAGATCCGCGCCGTATTTGCCCAGATTGGTGGGTTTGGTCTGGTGCCGCAATACCGCGAACACGCCCGTCTGCGCCGGCTACAAAAGGCGCGTGGCCTGATCGATCCGGTGGTGCCTCAGAATGGTTTAGACGGCTATGGTTCTTTGAAGGGCACGCCCGATGTGGCTCGCATGCTGGGCCACTCTCCGTTGGCCGCAGCCGCCAATATACGCGTGCCTACCTTCATTTTGGATGCGGAGTTCGAAGAGCTTAACAACCGCTTGGAGCATGGTTTTGCGGCCTATCTCATCATTCGGCAACAAGCACTCTGCGAGTACAAGACGCTGCCTTGCCAGCACTACGCGGTGTATGACCGGTACTTCGAAGAGTCTACAAACATGGCCAAGGAGTGGTTTCAAAGACATTTACAGGGCGCGTAGCCGGAGCGCCCTCAATCATGCTGCATGAAGTCGATCAAGCCGGTAAGCAAGGGGCGAACATACAACTCTGCGGCATTGTGCACGGTCGCGGACTTCACCCAGCGGCCGAGCTCCTCAGACGAGTTGATCATGGCGGTGGTCATCTCTGCAGCGATTCGCACGTTGCAGGGCCGGGCCGAGCCGTCAATGATCCCGTCATTGAGCATGTTGCCGAAACGCAGGGTCAGCCGCGACATTTGGCCTGCCATGCGCATCCGCACCTCCGGTCCCACGCAGGTCAGGGCCGACGTACGCAGCAGGGTTCCGGTGTCAATCATCTGCTGCCGTACAAGACACACAGCTGCGGCCGTAATTTGCGCCATGCCGCTTCGTTCAGCCTTCCAAGCGGCATCCTGCGCTTCGCGTATGCGGGCAAAGCTGTGCTCGAAGCTGGCAACCACCAGCTCATCGCGCGTTTCATTGTGATGGTAGAACGCGCCTTTGGTGACGTTTAGCTCGGCGGAGATGCGATCGACGGAGGCTCCGCGATAGCCCAGGCGATTGATCAGCGTCGTCGCTGTGCGCAGAAAGATTTCCTGGGAGAGTTTGTCCTCTTCCGCCGGCGCGGGAAGCAGGGGTGCAGTAAAAGAAGAAACGTCGATCGGGGCCGCCGCGATGCCATACAAAAGCGTATCGACGAAGCGCTGGGCAATGTATTCCGTGTCTTGCGCAAAATACTCGTCGGTCCACACGGGCGTCCAGAGCAGTTGAGAGAGCAGCATGTGGGTGGCTGCATTCAGGCGGCCTGTCTTCCAGGTCACTTTGGGCGATTGCAGAAGCTGGCGAATGGTCTTAAACATGCGGCTGTAAGCCGCCCATACGACCTCGGCGTGCGGTTCGGTCAAGGCGCGCAGATCGCCGAAGTAGACGAACTCCGGCCGCTGCTCCAGTCGCACTGCCGTCAGAAGATGGAGGTAGCTACGCACGAAGTAGTCGATGCGCTCTTCGATGGATTTTTTCACCGAGGCTTCTTTGGCGAGCGTTTCATGCAGTTCGATCGACCGCATGAACGCGGCGGCGACTAGATCCTCACGGCGCTCATAGTAGTACCGTAGGCTTTTGAGGTTCAGCCCGATCTCCGCCGCGATGACGGCCAGCGTGGCGTCGCGCAGACCGTGCCGGTTAAACAGGGCACTTGCCGCGTCCAAGATGGTGGTCCGCCGCCGTTCGAAACGGCTTCCAGTCGTATCTTTTATCTCTTCCGTGCCGAAGGTTGCTTCTTTGAGTTGCAGAGACAACGGGTCCGTCCGATCGGTTAACCTCCTTATGGTAGCTGGTTTGCCGGCTGGAACGCGTTCTGCCACGAGGTGCTCGCTTGCTCTTCCGGGGTGCGCCTGTCCTCGCCCCACGTGCTGACATAGGGGTTGCGGCCCTGGATAGCGGGCTCGAGCAGGGCCCGAACGTAATTCTCTGCACCACCGTGAGTGAAAATGTAGAACCGGTCCTCCAGCATGCCGGCATATGTGGCTTCGGCGACGTCCTCCACGCTTCGCCCGCTTGACTGAAAGGCCTCGCTCAGCGCGATGTGGTTTTGATCCTCCATCTCACGCCGACTCCACGGTTGATCTTCCGCAGGCCGATTGCGCCAACTTTGATGGATGCGCGTGTTCACGATGCCAGGGCAAACGATGCTTACGCCGACCTGCGTCTTCATGGCGCGCATCTCGCTGTAGAGCGCCTGGCTAATGCCCAATACCGCGGCCTTTGTCGCACAATACGGCGCGTGGTCTCCGTTGCCGCCGAAAGACGCTAGCGAACCGGTGTTCACCACGTAAGACTCTTGCCCATGCTCCAGCATCGCGGGCAGAAACGCCTTGATCCCATGCACCACGCCGGCCACGTTGACCGACCAAACCCACCGCCAATCATCCAGGCTCAACTGCCAGGTGGGCCCTGTGATCGACACCCCGGCATTGTTGAACAGCAGGTGAGTGGGGCCGAAAGAGTCCATAGCAAAAGCAGCCAGCGCCTGCACCTGTGTGTAGTCGGCGACGTCGGTTAGCTTTGACACAACCACTCCGCCAAGGTTCTTCAGTTCCGTTTGCGCGCGATCCAGCGATTGCTGCTCGATATCGGCCAGCACGACCTTGACCCCGCGCTGGACCAACCCACGCGCCAGGGCGAGTCCAATGCCGCTGGCGCCACCGGTCACCACGGCTGCTTTGTTGTCCCAAGACTTCATCCTGCCTCCAGCTCTCAGCTATCCCCACAAGGACCATTGCTGAGGCGAACGTACCTGTTTTCTGAAACTGCCGTCAAGCCAGCCCGGCTCTGCAGAGCTTCGCTCATTTTCCTTTCACGGAAAACGCCAACAGAACATTGCCTGCAAGTCCACCCCAGTTGGGGTAGCCTGACGGCACGTACACTATGCCGTCAACGATGGCAGGCCCCGGCCCGTCGATGGAGCCGCCTTTTGCGCGCACGCGATTGATCGTATCGAAGCTGCTGACAGTGTTGTAATCCCATAGGATGTGGCCATCCTGACTGGAGTATGCCCGCATGTGTCCGTCCTCGGAACCCGAAAAGACGGCCCCTGGTATGGCGCTGACAGCCGCCGACTGCGCCGGACTGCACTTAGCCCGGCCGGCGCAGCCCACAGGCGGCGCATACCAGATCCTCTGGCCATTGTCGGCCCGCAACGCAAAGATACCGCCGCCCTTGCCAGGATCAAGAATGTTGAGGCCCACCCAGCCCATGTCCGAGAGAGCCGCGTAGACCACGTTCCCGTCTGCTGCCGTTCCCCACTCGATGCCGCCGATTAGGCCGCCCTTGCCGACTCGGGCCTGCCACAGGATGGCGCCATTGGCATCGGGATCAAGCGCGGTCACCACACCGGATTTCTGACCGGCGATCAGCGCCCGCTTTCCGTTCGCGAGCTTCATCAGCATCGGCGACGAGCCAAAATCTGAATCTGGTCCCCACTGCTTGGGGCAGTTCGACTGGTCGACACTCACACAGGAAACGTTATACGCGTCTTTCTCGAAGATCTGCTTGGTCCAAAGCAGGTCTCCAGTGTCCATGCTTAAGGCCACAATGGCGTCGCTTGTCTCGGTCGGCGGGTCGGAGAAGTTATTGCCTGTTCCCACATACAGCGCGCGCTTGGCTGGATCCAGAGTTGGCGAGCTCCACACACTCACGCCAGAGGGGCCCCACTGCTGCGTGCCGTTAGGGCTCAGGATCGTTTTCTCCGCCACCCGGTCCACCATATAGTGGCGCCATATCAGCTTGCCGGTTGCGGCATCCAGCGCGACCATGCTGGGGCGGGCGCGGCAGCACTCATAATGCGGATTAATGGCCGAGCCCTCTTCCGTGATCGCGATGGGCACGTACAGCCTGCCTTCGTGGTACACCGGCGTGCCGGTGATGCGCGCGGCGGGGAACTGCTCCACGTTGACCTTCCAGATGAGGGTCCCGGTGCCAGCATCGACCGCATACACAAATGCGCGGCCATCGCCAAAGAACGCAGCGTACCGTGAAAGCGGGGAAGGCTTAGCGACTGTAATTCCGGTGCGCACACCAGCTTCGGGGTGAAATACCCATTCCGTGCAGCCTGATTTGGCGTTTAGCGAATACACCGCCGGCGTGGTCGTGCCCAGGAAGAGGTGTCCGTTGACGACCGAAGGTTGACCGTTTGCGATATAGGCATCCGGGAACCCAAAGGCCCAGCGCAGCTCGAGCTTAGGTACGTCGGCCGCGGATAAGCCCGGGTTCGGCTGAAACCGCGTGTTGTTCAGGCCGGGGCTCCATCCCATCCAGCCGGGCTGGCGCGAAGGATCACTGAAATCCGTGGACCGCGCCCCGCACATGTTCACCTCCGCCGCTGCGGGCACACCGGGCGCACCAAATGGCTTGCCTGTGACAAACCTCGTAACAGCGCGCTTTTCCGCTTCGGAGAGCCCGGCGGCCATAGGCTTCATGTTGCCGTTTACAAGCACCTGCAGCGTCGCTTCCGGCGACATCTGGTTCATCACGCTCAGGGGTGGCGCGTGTGTGGCCGGTTGGTTATGACAACCTGCGCAGGCTTTGTTGTACACGGCGGCGCCGTCGACTGAGGCAGGGTGATCTGCCGTTGCTTCATGCCCCGTGGTCTGCGCGTGCAGCACCGCACCACGCCGCAGCAAAGGAGCCGTAAGCGCGGCCGACAGGCTAAGAAAAGTGGTGAAAAGCGCCGCACCTAGAAACCGCTTCATGAATCCTCCGGGGAGGGTGAGAATGCCTGTATCACGATGCGGAGCAGGTACCCCGCGTTTCAGGCCAGTGATTTACCGGCTGACGGAGGCTTGCGCGCCCGGTGCCTTCAAGTACCGATCGAACCACGTAAGGGCAAGCGCACGCGCCTGATCTCGGGCGGGCAATGAGTTGTAAATGCCGAAGTGGTGTAGCCCTGGGATCACTACCAGGTTCTTCGGGCCCTTCGCCAAGGCATAGGCCCGCAAGCCATTCGCCTTATTGTCGACCAGGCCGTCGTCTCCTGCCAGGACAAACTGAATCGCGACATTCGGGATACGGTCGATATCATCTGCCGGGAACCATGACGCGAACTGTTGCAAGATCGGAACACCTTCTAGGCCCAAGAGCTTTTCCGCGCCGGGGGCTGGGTACGGCGGGTCGTCTTCGGCGCGCTTCGTGGACTGGGCGTAGGTGAGACCGCGCATTTGGGGGTTTAGTACCCATCTTCCATCCAGGGCCGGTACCTGGCTGTGAACTGCCTTGACACGCGCGTCGCGCTCCGCAACGGAAACAACCAGGCCACCCGAAAGACTGGACCCCCACAGGCCGATTCGGTTTGGATCGCACTGCGCATCGCCCACGGCGAGTGCAAGCGCGTTCTGCCAGTCCGTGACCATGCTCAGCGGCGCCACCTCTTCGCGGACCTCCTGAACTTCGGCGTTAAAACGGTAGTTTTGCACGCCCGAAGGCTCGCTTTTTCCGGTGAGAACGACGCGCGAATCGCTGGGACCCCAACCCCGGTAATCAAACGTCAACACCAGGTACCCCGCTTCGGCGAACGCGGCAGCCTCCCGATCCAGGTAGGCGGCCAGGCCGCCCCATCCATGCGCCATGATGATCGTTGGAAGCTTCTTGCCGGCATACCGTGTGTCTGAGTAAAACTGGCCCGCCATGCGGGTGCCTTCACTGTAGATGTTTACCCTCCGTACCACGACATTTTCCGGTACGCGAAAGGCCGGCAACGGCGGATTTTCAGAACGCTGTGCGATGGACTCCGCCGTGAACAAGAAACAGGCGGCCAGAGCGGCGGCAAGAAAGGCGAGGGCTCGGCGCAACATGGAGGCTCCCAGGAAAACTCGTGCTCAGGGCTGCGAAACGGTCTGGTGAAGCCAAAGAATATTGTCCCAACTCAACAACTTTTCGCTGCCATCGAAGAGCCGGGCATAGCTGCCTCCGCTCACCTTAAAGGAGAACGCCTTTACGCGGTCCGGTGGCAGCGTCGTTGTATTGCGAAGGATGTCGAGGTCCTGTTCCTGCTTTACGATTTGTGCGTTGGTGGGGGCTTTGGCCGAGTAGTACGTCACATTCATCGGACCGAGCCTGAATCCGGCACCCCGCTCGAACTTGATATGCAGCTCCACGTGCTCGCCGCTGCGTGCGGTGAAGGCCCAGTCCTGCGACTCCAACACTGGGCCCGCAGTGCTGGTGACCGACCGATGCATAGTCGCGTCGCCGGCTGCTAGATAGACCCCAAACGGTCCGGGGGCGTTTGCCGAATCCTTGCTGAGCCCGCCAATGACAAGCTGAGACGGCGCGCCTTGGGCGTCCTTTACCGGAGCGACCAGGGTCACGAATTGGCTGGACCCTGTTCCCATTGCCTTTCCACCCGGGCCGCGAGCCACGAACTGGTCAACAAAGATCACGCGAAGGTTAGCGTCTTTGGCAGGTCCCCCTGTCGCCACGCTGGAAGTGAAACCAGGGGGCAGCATCGTCTTTAGCACCGCTTCGGGAACATGGCAGTCGAGTTGGAAGCGCGTATCGACGCTGTCTTGTGCAATCTGCGTTTGCCCCCGTAGCTCTCGCCCAGCAACTCCCGAGAGTTCGAGTAGTAGCAGGACGGGGGTCACCCATGTGATGGTTCTGTTTGCCATGATCGCCTCCGCGTTTGCCTTCCGCTCTGTGGTACCGAGCTGTCCACGATGCCTAGCACGATTCCTAGATGGACAGCATGCTACACTCCCATCCGCATGGAAGGAAATGCATTCGCGTAAAAATCAAGAAGGACGGTATGGAAAACGTGAGCAACCGGCTGGAAGGAAAGGTCGCCATCATCACCGGGGCGACGAGCGGCATCGGGGAGGCCACAGCGCTTCGCTTCGCCGCGGAGGGAGCGCGCCTGGTCCTTGCCGGACGAAGTGTTTCCAAGGGGGAAGAGATGGTGCGCATGTTGGGCGAGGCCGCCATCTTCAAGCGCGCCGACGTGCTTCATGAAGGCGAGATCGCAGAGCTGGTCGATACTGCCATAGCCCACTTTGGGCAACTTGATTGCGTTTTCAACAATGCCGGCGCGCCCAGCCGGGGCACGCTCGAAAGCGTAACCGAAGACGACTTCGACTTCAGCATGAAGCTTTTATTGGGCAGTGTGGTCTTCGGCATCAAGCATGCCAGCCGGGTGATGAAACCTCAGGGCAGCGGAAGCATTATCAACAACTCGAGCATCGCGGCGCATCGCACCGGCCAGGGCGGCTATTTGTACTCTGCCGCAAAAGCTGCGGTCAGCCACGTAACGCGGCTGGCCGGCATTGAGCTTGGACCCTTCGGCATCCGGGTGAATGCCATTTCTCCGGGCGCCATCGCGACTCCGATTTTTTGGGGCGGCTCTGAGCGGGCTCGCACCCTCAGCGCGGAAGAGAATCAGCGCAAACTGACCAAGCTGGAAGGAAAACTTTCTCAGGCCACACCACTTTCGCGCCATGGCGCTCTGGACGACGTCGCCTATGCGGCCGTGTATTTGGCCAGTGACGAGGCTGCCTTCGTCAACTGCCATGATCTGGTTCTCGATGGTGGCCGTATCGCTTCGTTTTACGAGAGACCTCCCCAAATATAGGCCGTTTTACTAATCACAAACGTTGCGGAGCCGCCATGCAGAAAGCATCCCTGCATGGCCGGTGTGTTTTCTGGCCTTGAAACACCGCTCCGGATCTCAACGATTCTTCGCAGACGTGATGTCCGGTTTCCTCAATCCTGAACCGGCAAGGACAGCCGCCGTAATTTGTCTCTTGACGAGTCTCTGAGAATTGGAGTACGTTCCTTTCCGATACGAAATGGTGCGTAGTTCCGCACTGCATCCTCAATCTTGGCAACCGGCGTGAGGACGAAGGAATGATCCAAAACGGTAGAGGACGACTATGAAAGCAAGTCTTGGGGTCGGAGTTATTTTGGTTGCCGCATCGATCGGCGGTGGCGTGAGTTACGGTCAGGCCGACACCGATACCGCGACCGTCCGCGGTACGGTGTATGACGCCAATGGCTCTGCCATCCCCAACGCGACGGTCACGGCGACCAACCCGGCAACGGGGATCACCCGAACGACCGTCACTGGCCCTGACGGCAGCTACCAGATCCCGCAGCTGCTGCCGGCTACCTACCAGATGCAGGCGACTGCGGCGGGCTTTGAAAGAGAACGGGCGAACGAGGTCCAACTCAGCGTGGGGCAGATCGTCGTGCTTGATGCTCACCTGAAGGTCGGTTCGGTCAATGACGTGTTGGAGGTCAACGGCAACGTCACTCCTTTAATCGACATCGAGCAGACACAGCAGGCGAACACGCTCAACGAACAGCAGATTCAGGATCTGCCCAATGCGAGCCGAGCCTTTCTCAATGAGGTGTACATCTTACCTGGCGTCGGCAGCACGGCGGGGGCCATTGCACAGAACCAAGGCTTCTACTACCCATCAACCGGGATCTCCATCGGCGCGAGCAACGGACGCGGAAACCTAATTACGATCAATGGCGGCGAGGACGACTACGGCACGGGCAGTGTGCGCTATTCTCCGCCGCTGGATGCGGTGCAGGAGGCGCAGGTCAATCGCAACGGATACCAGGCCGAGTTTGGCTTTGCGTCCGGCGCCGCTATCAACACCGTGACCAAGAGCGGGACCAATCGCTTTCACGGCGATATCTTTGGATTCTTCAACGATCACTACACTGATGCGGAGACCTATCTCGCCAGACTGGACCGCCAGGCCTTACCGAATCCGGCGAATCCTTCGCAGCCTGAGCCGAAACCTTTCTCTCAGCAGATCTATGCGGGAGGTTCCCTCGGAGGCCCGATTGTTAGAGACAAGCTGTTCTTCTTTGCTTCCTATGAGTACGATAAATTCGATTTCGCCAGCATCTATCCCACGTTGTCCAGTGCCTACCTCCAGCCGTTTAGCGGCAGCCTGAACGATACAAGCTGCTTCTCCGCTACGCCCACCAATCGTAATCTCAGCCCAAGCCAGGGCTGTTTCTTTCGGGCACTGACCAGTCCTGCGGCGGCTGCGTTCGATCCTGGCGATGCTGCGCTGGCCGCGCGGTTTCTCGCATCCCCGACCGTTTCGCCAACCAATCCTGCCGCGGCCAACCCCTTTTACCCGCTTAGTGATGCCAACCTGACCACGTTGGCCACGCGCGACAATGGGATTTTTAATACGCCTACGCGCACGCACAATCTGACGACACGCATCGATTACCAACAAAGCAATACGAACACCTTTAGCGGCACTTTTTCATTGGAGCACGGGTCTAACTCGATCGGTGGTCTCGCACCAGATGGACAGACGAATCCCACCCGTGATTATGAGGCGTTGGCGGACTGGGTGCACATCTTTAATCCAGGGCTTTTCAACAAGCTTTTGTTTCAATATGCCGACAACACCTACAACGCCTATACACCGAACAGCAATGGGCCCGAGATCCAGATTCAATATATGCTTGCGCCCTTTGGATCGTTTGGCCATAACTTCGCCAACACCTACTTTGCGACAGAGCACCGTTTTGAGGCAAGCGATAGCCTTGCATGGACGAAAGGTCGCCATAACCTCAAGTTCGGCGCTTCTTACAGGCCGGCCGAGTACATCATCAACAACCCTAACTTCATCCAGGGGGAGTTCGACTTCTTCGGTGGATTTCCGCTTACCCCGATTGGTGGCATAGCCTTTCCAGGCTTTAGCGCGAACGCTGCTGTGGTCGCGGCCTACGCGGGATTTTGTCCTAGCCTCACGCCCTGCATGCCCGCCAGTGTCGACATGACCGGCGCCGAGTTATTCGACGATGCGGTTCCGTACAGCTTTGAGGGATCCACGGGAAGCGGGCAGTGGAGCGGATGGGCACACTACGCCGGGCTTTACGCGCAGGACCTTTGGAAGATCACTCCTAATTTGACCCTTACCTATGGCGGCCGTGTGGATTGGGACGCTGAGCCAAGCCCGATGAGCACCTATAAGTTCTTTTCGCCTCGCGTCGGCATTGCGTGGTCTCCTTATGGCGATCAAAAGACCGTGGTTCGTGCGGGAGGAGGCATTTTTGTCTCCCCGACAAACTTCCTTGAACCGTTGTATACAAACCTCTACGGCCCGTTAACTGGCCCGAACAAATATCTCACCACCACGGCAGTGAACATCAGCGAGCCGGGCAACTCCTTTGGAGACTACGCCAAGGTCACTGGCCTATATCAAAATAATCTACGGGCGGGAGGGTTGCCTTTGAACTCCCCGACGGCAGCGCAAGAGACAGCGGCGGGTCTTGCGCCGGGTGCGGTTGGCCGCCTCGTGCAAACCATTGATCCGCACTTCACCAATCAGAAGGTCTACCAGGCAAGCCTGAGCATCGCGCAGCAGCTTGCGACCAATCTTTCCTTGGAACTGGGTTACATATTTTACCGCGGCAACCATCTCCCTGCCGCCATCCTGACAGGCTATTCGCCGGTAAGCTCCACTGCGATCGATCCCATCCTTGGCCCGATCTACGCCGGAAACACAACCTTCACGGCGCCTGCCACCGGCGGACTACCCTTTGATTTCTCTTCCAATGGCACGTCTACGTACCACGGCGCCACGGTCTCCGTCACCAAGCGTTACAGCCGCCATTTCCAAGGGCAGGCAAACTACACATGGAGCCGATCGATTGACGACGCAACGGACTTTAACAACTCTTTCGCCTCGTTTCGGCCAAACGGCTTAAGTCTGCAGCAGGAACGGGGTGTCTCCGACTTCAATCGCACCAACGTTTTTGTAGGCAATCTCGTCTATAACTCCCTATTCTCTTCAGGCGATCGTCGGCTGGTGGCCAGGGTTTTCTCTGACGTGACTGTGGGTCCTGTTTTTTCGGCTTCGAGTGGCAGCCCCTTTGACGTTGATATCAGCACCCCCTTCAGCAATGGAACGCCGCTTCCCAACATCGTCTCGCGCCCGTATCACGCTCAGAGGAACTCGGGTCAGGGTCCGAGCTTTAATTCCTTCGACCTAAAGTTTACTAAGGCGTTTGCCCTCACTCGGGACAACACAAAACGTCTCGCTCTACAGATGAACGCGAGCAATCTATTCAACCGGGAAAACTACTCGGCTGTGTATAACTACTTTCCCGCAACGGTAGACAACTTTGCGCCTGCCACAGCAACGTCGCCTGGTGCACCGGCCACACCAGCCGGACCTTTTGGACCCAATAATCAACTCATTAATTTTGCAACAGGGCCATTCAACCTTCGCGGCGGCAAGCCCACCAACACCACGCAACAGACCTCACCCTTGTTCTTTAGTGCTCAAGGACCTGCCCGCGCGGTGCAGGTAGGTGCGTCCTTCACGTTCTAAAGGTGCTATGACCTTTCCACGTAATCTTGTACGGCTTCTCACCTGGCAACTGTGCGCGAGAAAGATAATCAGATCGTTGTGGCCACCCCTGTTCTACGGTAACTAAAACGCTGAGGAACAAATCGATGGCGGCCAGCTTGAGAAGCGAATCTGATCCTCAAACCACACCTTGCGGACACCAAACAGAGTTCAAGGCCGCAAAGGATGAGGACTGGCTTATCGTTCTTGATCGGCTGCTCCTTCGCCGTGATATCAGTGCGGGTATTGCACTGTTAGACGAAACAGAATCCGAATGGGAAATGCTCGAGTCCCCTTTGCGATCAAAGGCGGAGTTACTTCTCATACTCGCTCAATGGGTGGACGTCGGGTACCGCGACATGTGGTTTCTGCGTAAGATGCTAGATCTTATGCCGCCTCAGGCCCGGCTGGAGCTTAGTGTACGCAGCTACGTCCGGCTTGAGATGGCGGAAGCGTTCTACGCACTGGCTATCGATGATGTGGATACTGCGATAGCCATTCTTGATACGGTTCTCAAGTTAAATCCTGAGCTGCTAACTGTGGAGTTGACCACCCTAGCCCACCTATGGAAGGGTCGGTCCCATCGCAACAAAGCTGATTATGATAAGGCACTCGAGCACATCGAGTTAGCCCGTGATCTAGCTGTCACTCTGGCGGGTTCAGAGGCCCGCATCGCAATCATTCAGATACAGCAGGGCTGGCTGCTTTTTCAGCGTGGAGACAACGCGCGAGCTCTCCAGGTGTTCCAGGAGGCCGAGACCGTTCTGCAGCAAACGGACCACTGGATTGCCCTTGGCAACATCGAGTCGGCCCGTGGTCGCATTGTTCGCCGGCAGGGTGACTATGAGCAGGCGCTACGTCATTTTTCCCAGGCCGTCGCTTTGTACGAGAAGAGAAGCGCCCATCATCCCAATCTCGCCCGCGCGGTGACGAATCTGGCATTTGTAAAACGTCTGCTCGCTTTGCAGCTTAGAAAGCATATCGACTCCGTCGCTTCGCAGCGTACGCAACTAGGGCTAAGCAAATCTACCGACGGCCAGCGGCTTCGGCCGCTTCACAAGCAGCACCGTGAGCTCTATCAGAGCGCGATTCTAGAGCTAGAGCGCGCCAAGCATATCTGCATGCTGCATGGACATGCGAGTGGCTTGGCTGCCGCATTGTTGAACGCAGCCTATCTGCATCTCGATGTCGGCGATGTGGACTCCGCGGCACGAGAGGCAGCGGAGGCATATGAGATAGCTGAACGCACAAACATTGTCGTGCTGAAGGCCCGCGCTCGCATTCTCAGCGGGCGCATCGAAAATGCACGACTTGAGGATCTTCATGGCCGCCCGGATGATGCGCCCACCTATGCGCGACGAGCCAAACAGCACTGCGTGGAGGCACTTTCGCTAACACAGGGTACGGAGAACAAACGGCTGTTGCTCAGTGCGAATATTGCTCTAGGTGAAGTATCGGCTAACAGTTTTTTTCAGGACTTCACCACGGCGCGGCGCTGCGTCGATGCTGCTGCCACGCTTATTACCTCTGAGGATGCCGACTATATTGTAGATGAACTGAATGCTCTCAAAGCAAAGCTGGTGCAAACCGTAGGTTTGGACGATACGATCCGCGCATGGTCCCAAGGCATGGTGAACGGCAAAAGCCTGCAGGAGGTCATGGAGGGCTTCGCCGAGGTGGTAGTGACTCAACTTTGGCTTCGGGAAAACCGGCGCGTTCTGCGCGTGGCCAAGCTTTTATCGACGTCGCCGAAGAAGGTACGGCGGCTCATCAAGCACTCAGGACATATCGATTCGGGTAGGGGTCGCTCCGTCCCTTCCTAATAGTGCGGACCCGCATGGATAGAAGTGCTGAAGCATGTGGATAACACGCCTCGTCGTGGTACTGGATCTACCAAGACGAGACGTGTCCTGTACACCCGAATCAATGATAGCCACTGGTTAAGTTAGCTCACTATACAGCTCCGTCGTGAGAAAGGACCGAAACGGGCCTTGCACAAAAGTGAGTAAAAGTTCAGCTGCACGCGAAAACTTCGTGTTCGCATAAGCCGCCTGACCTAGCTCTGTCTGTTTCGCTAAAAGGATCTCGCTGAGAACCTTTCGAATCTGCCCGGTATCCATGAGCTCGCCACTGGCCGTCCGGATGCCATAACGATTCCATTGCCAGAGTTGTGCGCGGGAGATCTCTGCCGTTGCAGCATCCTCCATCAGATGGAAAATGGGCACGCAGCCGAGGCCTCGCAGCCATGATTCTAGATACACAAGGCTGATCTCAATATTGCGCACAAACCCGTCATAGGTGATCTGACCCTTTGGAATGGCGAGCAGTTCGGCCGCAGTTACAGGATTCTCGCCTCGCGATGCGCTCACAATCTGATTGGGCGCCGGCATCCATTCATCAAATACCTGTTTTGCGATGCTTACAAGACCGGGGTGGGCCACCCAGGTTCCGTCGTGACCAGCCTGCACCTCACGTAGCTTGTCTTTACGCACGCGCTCCATCGCGAGCGCATTGGCGGCAGGGTCATGGCGGATCGGAATCTGCGCCGCCATGCCGCCCATGGCATGTGCGCCACGGCGATGGCAGGTCTCGATCAGCAGGCGCACATAGGAAGCCAGAAAGGGCTGTTCCATGGTGACATCGCCGCGTTGAGGAAGAATGAAGTTCGGGTTAGCGTTAAACTTCTTTATGAAGCTGAAGATGTAGTCCCACCGCCCGCAGTTAAGCCCCACCGAGTGGTCGCGCAGCTCATACAGGATCTCGTCCATCTCAAACGCGGCAGTGATGGTTTCAATGAGCACAGTCGCACGGATGGTTCCGCGCTTGATGGATGCAGCGTCTTCAGCAAAATTAAAGATATCGTTCCAGAGCCTGGCTTCATGGTGACTTTCCAGCTTTGGAAGATAGAAATAAGGGGCACTTCCTCTGCTGGTCAGGGTGCGGTAGTTATTCACGAAGTACACACCAAAATCGAAGAACGAAGCTGGCATGGAGCCGAGAGGACAGCCCCAATGCTTTTCTTCCATGTGCAATCCGCGCGGCCGTACAAACAGGACGGCTGGATTTTCGTTCAGTTGATATCGTTTACCTTCCGGTGAGGTGTAGGATATGCTTCGGGCGTTGGCATCGCATAAGTTGTGTTGGCCTTCCACGATGTTGGCCCATGTGGGAGCCGTGGAGTCCTCAAAATCCGCCATAAAGACGCGCGCACCGGAGTTCAATGCGTTGATGACCATCTTGCGGTCAGTGGGTCCAGTAATCTCTACCCTTCGATTGCGCAGTTCATCCGGGGGAGGAGCGACTGTCCACGTTGACTCCCGTATTCCTCGCGTTTCCTCCAGAAAGGTCGGAAGCGTTCCCTTGTCGAACTCTGCCTGGCGCAGCTTACGCGCGTTCAACAAGTTCAGGCGTTCTGCTGAAAATCGAAGATTGAGCTCTTCAAGAAACTCTCTTACGTCAGGTGAAAGGACTCGCTGCGCGTTGTAGGCGTGATACGCGATGTCGGGTTGTGCACTGATTGCTTCTGCGGTGGCCATGCTTGGTTCCTCCGGTTGCTTCGAAAGGGACTCGTGAATGTTGTCCTTCGCCAATACGCGTGCGCAAACGACTGTTAGTGAGCACCGGCAAGTAGCAGTTCGAACTGTTCCTCTTCGGTCGATCCGGCCATGGCTTTGGTCGATATCTCACCACCCGAGATGATCGTCGACACCAGATCGAAGTACCCGGTTCCCACGAAGCGTTGGTGGCGTACTGCGCCATAGCCCGCTCCGGTCAGAGCAAACTCCCTTTGCTGCAGCTCAGAATAGGCAGACATTCCGGCTGAGGCGTAGGCTCTCGCAAGGTCGAACATGGCAAGATTGAGCGCGTGGAATCCGGCCAGGGTGACAAACTGGAACTTATACCCCATCTGATTTAGCTGTTCCTGAAAGACAGCAATCTCCGCATCGGAGAGCTTCTGCTTCCAGTTGAACGAAGGCGAACAATTATAAGCCAGCAGCTTGCCAGGGTATTGCTTATGAATCGCTGTCGCAAATCGCTCTGCCTCGTCCAAGTTGGGCTCTGAAGTTTCACACCAGATCAGGTCGCAGAAGGGGGCATAGGCAAGTCCACGGGCGATCGCGCAATCCAGGCCTCCTTCGATTCGGAAGAAGCCTTCTACCGTCTTTTCCCCTGTAAGGAACGGTGCGTCCTCAGGATCGGAGTCGCTGGTTAACAGCTGAGCCCCATTCGCGTCGGTGCGCGCAATCAGAAGCGTCGGTACGTTCAGCACATCCGCTGCCAGACGTGCGGCGTTCAGTTTCTGAACGGCCTCCCGCGTGGGTACGAGTACCTTTCCACCCATGTGTCCACACTTCTTCGCGGAAGAAAGCTGATCTTCGAAGTGAACGCCGGCTGCTCCCGCTTCGATCATCGCCTTCATCAACTCAAAGGCATTGAGCAGACCTCCAAACCCAGCCTCTGCATCGGCCACAATGGGCAGCATCCAGTCCACGGCTTGGGTGCCTTCGCTGTGCGCTATCTGATCGGCGCGAAGCAGCGCGTTATTGATTGCCTTGACGACCTGCGGAACGCTATTGGCGGGATACAGACTTTGATCTGGATACATCTGTCCGCCCGTGTTGGCATCCGCTGCGACCTGCCATCCACTGAGATAAATCGCTTTCAGCCCGGCTTGCGCCATCTGCACTGCCTGGTTGCCAGTCAACGCGCCTAGCGCGGCTATGTGCTGTTTGCCATTTACAAGCACCCACAGTTTTTCAGCCCCGGCGCGAGCAAGGCTGTACTCAATGTGCATCGATCCGCGCAGGGCATACACGTCCTCCGCCGAGTAGTTCCTCTTTACCCCTTGCCAACGAGGGGACATCCATTCTCTTTCAATCGATTCGGTTGCTTGCTGCTTATTCATGCGAATTTCCTTTCCTCTTGCCGCGTGTTGGTTCAGTACATCCCAGCCGGCAAAGGCAGGCAAGCACGCATAGGACGATTCGTCCCGGTGCAGAATCGTTTCAGATCGAACCCTGTAACGGCAGGCAATCGGGTTCCTTCACTCAATATCGTGAGAAAGGTCTTCGATCACCTGATCAGGTCCAACAATTTGTCTTTTATATGTAAGCCGAGCAGTACACCGTACGTGCACCGTCACCTCACTTGAAGGAGGTCGAATCAAGCGCATCAGAGAACCCTCGGAGGGAAACGCTGTCAAGCATATCTTCTTGACGCGATCCTCTCGCAAGGACGTACAGGTAGATTGATCTCAACCTGCAAACCACCGTTTCTTCGGTTCGTTGCCTTGATGTTGCCGCCGTGTAGATGAATCGCCTCCGAGGCGATGGTTAGGCCCAGGCCATTGCCGCTGCGGGCTCCCTCGGCCTCCGAGTGCACGCGAAAGAAGGGCTGGAAGATCGCTTCTAGATATTCTTCGGGTACGCCCGGCCCTGCATCGCACACAACGATGGTGGCCTGCTCGGAGGCGCCTTCGCTGTTCGAATAGAGCTCCACCTCTACGCTGGACGAAGCAGGCGTGTAGCGCAACGCGTTGCGCACGATGTTGTCCAGCGCGCTGCGAAGAGCCACACCGTCGGCAGCTTCGATCCACACGGCAAGGGGCGAACGAAACTGAACCCGCGGCTGCCCGGTATCAGCCTCGAAGTTGGCGTCCGCCACAACGCCCTCGACCAAGCTGGTGATATCCACGGTATTCGTCTTCTCTCGGTGTACGCCCTCTTCAAGCCTGGCCAGCGTGAGCAATTGGCCCATCAGCACGTCCATGGTGGCCACTTCACGGTCAAGTCGATCCAGCAATGCCGAGGTCTCCGGCTGTTCGTAGCGGCGCAGAAGAGCCGTTGCCAGCGCCAGCCGGGTGAGGGGAGAACGCGTCTCATGCGAGACCGACGCTAAAAGCCGCTTGTGCGTCTGCACCAGAGCCTCAATGCGGTCGACCATGGTATTGAAGTCGGCTGAAAGGTCGCGCAGTTCGTCATGACGCGCCAGCAGTTTGCGGGGTGCGCGTGCCTTCAGGTCACCCGCTGCCACCCGTTGTGCCGCATCCTGGAGTTCCAGCATAGGCGACGCGATATGTCGCGCTAGCCAGAAGCAGGGAACGGACATCACGAGCAGCATGGACAGGTAAAAGAACGCTTGCTTGCGGCTCGTTTGCGTCACCAGCTTTCCCACGCCCTTGTTTAGAAAGAGCAATAAAACATAGGGTCGACCGTTTGTGGAAATGTACCGATACGCTGCAAACGTAGACCGGAAGACGATCAACTGCCCTGCACGCGTCCGTTTCGCCACGTCATATCCATGCTCGGGCAAACCGCGGTTCAGCACGTCCTGGTACATGCCGTTTAGCAGGTACAATTTGCGGCCCTGGTCATCGGTGTTTTGTTGGGCAAAATGCGCGAACCCGGACGATCCCCCGGCCTCATACGCCTTCACGGCCTGTGCGGCCAATATCGGCGCTACCACGGCATTCACGTTCGGCGGCACCACTACCTGGTACGGCGTAAGTCGGGGCGCCACAAAAATACTGGCGACAATGCCGATCACGGTCATCAGAAACCAAAAGAAGATTTTAAGAAAAAGCTTCTGTCCGGCTAGGGTCGTGCTGAGTTGTTTCCGGAGCTCATCGATGCTCATAGGTGCCTCGTGTGCTCCGGCCAAACATACAGGTACCCTGAACCGCGGACGCTACGGATCCGCTCACTCCCGTCGGCACGTGGACCCAGCTTCCGGCGCAGATTGCTTACATGCAGATCGATGCTGCGATCGAAGGGTGAGAACTTGCGCTCCAGCACCTTCTCCACGAGCTCTTCGCGCGGCAGCACCTTGCCCATAGACCCAAGGAGCACGGCAAGCAGATCGAACTCCGCTGAGGTCAGCTTCACCTCTGCCCCGTTCTTTTTCACCATGCGTGCCGCCCGGTCCAGCGTCACTTCTTCACACTGAAGGATCTCCGGCCGGTCGGCGAGCGCCTCGCTTCGCCACTTGGATCGCCGCAGGATGGCGGCAACGCGTGCGACTAGCTCTCGGGGGTTGAAGGGCTTAGCTAGGTAGTCGTCCGCGCCCAGTTCCAGACCAAGAATGCGGTCCAGCTCATCCCCTTTCGCTGTTAGCATCAGCACCGGCATCGTTGTGCTCTTCCGGATAGCGCGGAGCACTTCGAAACCTTTCATATCGGGCAGCATCACGTCGAGCATCACCAGGTCGGAATCCAGTTCCAGGGCGGCTTGGATGCCATGGGCTCCGGTATGCGCCGAACGCAGAGAAAAGCCCTCATCTTTCATGTACTCCGTCACTAGATCGCAGAGTTCGCGGTCGTCGTCGATGATAAGAAGTTTAGGCCGTTCGCTGATTACCTCTTTCACGTGCTTCTCCTTTCAGGACTTCTTTGCGCTCCTAAAGGGTAATCGCAGTGACAGCTTGCACACCCGCGCCATACAAATCCTGACGATGTACCCATGAATGTTGACGGCACGGCACGGAGAGAAATCCGAAAGTAAAGAAGTACGAAGGTCGGTGGGTTGTAGGGCATAACCGAAGTGACATCACCCTTCGCTGCAACAGCCACCCGCCAAATCTTCTTTGATCAGCGAGGACCATTGTGACGTCTACCAGAAAAAAAGTTTTGCGGATGGCTGCAGGCATTGTAGCCGTCGCAGTCATTGCAGCAATAGCCGTGCTGCTTTGGCTCGTCATCATCGCCAAACCAGAGAAGAGCAAGACCATGACATTCAACGGATTTATTGACCTACCTAGGCCCAAAGTCCTCAACGTCATGGACTATGTCAGCATCTATGGCAACCGGCTTTTTGTCACCTCAGAGAGCAGCGGCGATGTGTACCGCGTGCAGCTCGACAACCCCAATTTGAAGCAAGCACAAGTCGACACGGCACTGGGTGAGGGCGAGTCGCACGGCGTTGTTGTCGATCCCAACACCAGCCTGGCGTATGTCACGCGAAGCGGCAGCGACAACGTCGACGTCTTCGATCCGGCGACGTTGGATACCTCCGCGCACATTCCCGTCGCAGACGATCCGGATGGGCTCTTCTACCTGCCCGATCAGAAGCTGCTCTATGCTGTCAGCGGCGACACCATGATGGCGACGCTGATTGATCCCTCACGACAGGTGCCCGTCGGTTCCATCCCACTCGGCGGCAGGCCGGAGTTTGCCGTCTACGACCCACAAAACCACGTGGTGTACCAAAACCTTGCCGACAAGAACGAGATTGCTGTCGTCGATCCCGTCGCCAGAAGAGTCGTCGACCGCTGGCCGATTGACGGCTGCGAGGAGCCCACGGGCATCACCCTTGGAACAAACTCCAACAGGGTGTTCATCCTCTGCGCCGGCAACTCCCGGTTCGTCGCCATGGACATCGCCAAGCACAAGACCGTAGCGAACCTTACTGTGGGCGGCGGCCCTGATGCGATCGCCTTTGATCCCCTCCTGCGCAGATTTTATGTTGCAGGCAAAAGTGGCGAGCTCAATGTTTTGCAGCAGGACGGACCGGACGCCTACTCCTTATTGGAAACCATCCGCACGCACTATGGCGCGCACACGCTTGCCGTCGATCCGGCAACGCATAAGGTTTACGTTGCCTACGCCAGCCTCTTTGTCAAGCCGAAGCTGGCAGTCTTTACGCCCGTCTTGCAGGGCGCTGCACCAACAGGTTTCGACCGTAAAAGGCCGACATCACCCTCCATCGCAGGACCGGGCCGGACAGCACAGGCGTCCATCGCATCCGCAAACTTCTGAGCCGAAGCATGGCTACCTACACCTACCTTTAACCGCTACTCGCAACGACTTACAAGGAGTCCCCATGCTGAACGCCCTCAAGATGACTGTCGCTACGCCTTTGCTCGCCGCGGGCCTCTGCCCGGCACAAGACCTCGCCGCTGTTGCAAACCCCGCCCAGCCCGTGGCAGCCGCTGCGATCTCGCAGCCCTCCACTTCCGTCGTCACCCTGGAACCGACTGACAACCTGCATATCATCATCAGGAGAGGCTTCCGGATTAAGGGTCCAGGCCAGCAAGTTGTGGGCGAGGTCACGCAGCCCGTGTTTCACGGCGAGCAGCAGGTCATCGCGCCGGGCGCTGTCATCCATGGGCATATCGCAACAGTAGAAAGCATGGGCAATAAAGTGCGGGCGGAACACCTGCTAAACGGGGACCTGACTCCGCCGCGGTACGCTACCGTCTCCTTCGATGAACTGATCTTGCCCGACGGCCAGCACGTGCAGCTCGCAACCAACACCGTGCAGGGCATCGACGGCTTGCACATGAGCCTGTGGCAGACCAAGGGGGAAAAGGAGAGCCTGAAGACCCAAGCCAAGACAGAGTTCCACCACGCCATCGCCGCCCCAAACAAGATGCAGCGCCTTTCCCAGGCCGTGGTCACGAGTCTGCCGTACCATCCCAACTACGTCACCGAAGGCACGGCCTTCAATGCTTCGGTTTCGGCGCCCGCCCTTATTAAGGTGAATAGCGCCGCTACCCTTGTGCCCGCGGACTACGACATGAAAAAGAGCCACGCGCAATATCTCCATCTGCGTCTACTCACGCCGGTCACCTCCAATGCTTCCTCACAGCACCAGACCCTGGACGCCGTCGTGTCAGAGCCCTACTACGATGCGCAGCACCACCTGCTACTGGCTGCCGGCACGCATGTCGACGGCCAGGTACGGCAGGTAAAAGCGGCGAAATGGCTGCATAAACAGGGCACAGTGCGCCTCGATTTCGCGGCGCCTCAGCTTTCGCAAGACACGCACCCTGTGGACCACCTGCGCGTGGTTGGCGTGGAGGCCCAACGAGCCGAGTTTGCTGCGGTCGACAAAGAGGGCGGGATTAAGGCTACCGCGCCTAAGCTGCAGCAAATTACCGCGCCCCTTAGCCTAATCGGACCGTCACGAGCCGTAGCCGATAACTCCACGGTCAAGACCGGCTACCAGCGGGCTGGGGAGGGCCGTAAGGGTTTCGGGCTCCTCGGGTCGGGCGCCGCGCAAGCCTCCGCGTCGACAGCGATCGGATTGGGGTACTACGGCGCGGCCAAGAACATCTACTACGCCTTTATCGCAAGGGGCACCGACATCGACCTTCCTGCGAACACCGCATTACTGGTCAACCTCGACTCCGAATCAATCCGGTAACCGAAGCCTGATCGAACTTGCTCCGGCGAAGAACTGTCGGGTTTCGCGTTAGAAGCGTTCCCGATAAATTTTCGCCGGCGCTTTGCGTGACACAGCTTTGGCAAGGGTAGGCTGAGCCACCTAGAGCAACTGTCACGCCCAGCTTTGGTGCGGGTCGTGACGGTTGCGAAGCATGGCCTCGACGCGGAGGAGGTCGGCTTCGGTGTCGACGCCGACCGTGCCGACTTCGACGGGGGCGACGTGTAGGGTGAGGCCGTTTTCGAGCAGGCGCAGTTGTTCGAGCCGCTCGGTCTGTTCGAGGGGACTGGCGGGGAGCGTGGCGAAGCGATGAAGGGCTTCGGGGCGGTAGGCGTACAGGCCGAGGTGCTTCCAGTACGCGGCGTTGCCGGTGCCATCGCGATCAAAGGGAATCGGCGCACGCGAGAAATAGAGCGCGTGGCCGGTGGGCGTGGTGACGACTTTCACGGCGTTAGGGTCGGCGATTTCGTCGGGGGCACAGCGTACCTTCAGGGTGGAAACGCTGACCGTGGGGTCGGCGAAGGGGGCGAGCAGGGCGCC